>JASJED010000029.1 GCA_030065585.1 Desulfobacterales bacterium
AAAAACCTGATCCTGCCCACCCAGCCGGGCATGAATATCGGCTACCTGTCCTTCAACCACACCAAGGAACCCTGGAAAAGCAACGCCGACCTGCGCAAGGCCATCCGCCACGCCATCAACCGCAAGGCCATCGTGGACAACCTCTACCAGGGCTTGGGCCAGGTGGCCCGCAACCCGATCCCGCCCACCATGTGGGGCTACAACAAGAGCATTCCCATGGCCAAATACGATCCGGCCATGGCCAAAGACTACCTCAAGAAAGCGGGGTATCCGGACGGCCAGGGATTGGGGGAAATCACCCTGTGGTCCATGCCCGTGCCGCGGCCCTACAACCCGGACGGGGTCAAGATCGGTGAAGCCATGTCCGCCGACTTGGCCCAGGTGGGTATCAAGGCCAAGGTAGTCACCTTCGAGTGGGGCACCTATCTTAAACGCCAGCGGGAACAGCCCGACGACATGGATCTCTTCCAGCTGGGCTGGACCGGCGACAACGGCGATCCGGACAACTTCCTGGCGGTGCTCTTCGACGGCAAAGCCTCCACCTCCATCCGCACCCAGTGGATCAACGACGCCTACCACAACCTGATGGTACGGGGTCGCGAAACCATCGAACAGGACAAGCGCGACGCCATCTACCAGGAGGCGCTGCAGATCTTCTTCGATGAAGCCCCGGCCATTGCCGTGGCGCATTCTACGGTTATCTGGCCAGCCCAGAAAACCGTTAAAAACTTTAAATTGCATCCCACAGGATCCGTTCGGCTGAAAAATGTAGATCTAGAAATTTAATCGCATGAAACGTTGCGGAGGAGATGGCAATCTATCGACAACGCCGTCTCCTCCCTTTCAAGGATCGATGTAAACGGAAACAGCCGCCTAATACGGCCTCAAAACCTAAATTACGGACAACGCGTTGCTAGCCTACATTATTCGACGCTTGATGATCATGGTCCCGACCCTCTTGGGGGTTACGGTGATCGTGTTTCTCATGCTGCACGCCACCCCCGGCGACCCGGCCGAACTTCTATTGGGCGAACGGGCCACAGAGAAGGCTCTGCATGAGGTCCGGGAGCACCTTGGATTGAACGAACCCCTGCACGTTCAGTATGGGCTGTTTCTCAAACGCCTGATGAAGGGGGATCTGGGGGAAACCATCTGGACCCGCCAGAAGGTCTGGACCGAGGTCAAACAACGCTTCCCCGCCACCATCGAGCTGGCGCTGGTGGCGCTGTTCATCAGCTGTTTTGCCGGCATGATCCTGGGCATCATCTCGGCCACCAAGCAGTATTCCATATTCGACTACGTCAGTATGCTCGGCGCCCTGGCCGGGGTCAGCATGCCCATCTTCTGGCTGGGGCTGGTCTTCATGCTGATCTTCTCCCTCAATCTTGGGTGGCTGCCACTGTCCGGCCGGTTGAGTATCGGTGTCGACCTCGAGATCGTCACCAACTTCTACATCCTGGACGCCATCATCACCCGGAACTGGCCGGCCTTCAAAGACGCCGTCTGGCACATCATCATGCCGGCCGTGACCCTGAGCACGATCCCCACCGCCATCGTGGCCCGCATGACCCGCTCGGCCATGCTGGACGTTCTGCGCCAGGATTATATCAAGACCGCCAAGGCCAAGGGCCTTTCGCACCTGAAGGTCATTTTCAAACACGCCCTGCGCAACGCCATGATCCCGGTGGTCACCACCATCGGGCTGCAGTTCGGCGTGCTCTTGGGCGGCGCGATTCTGACCGAAACCATTTTCGCCTGGCCCGGCGTCGGCAAATGGATGTACGACGCCGTCATGCAGCGCGACTACATGGTCATCCAGGGCGGTACCCTGTTCATCGCCGCCCTGTTCGTGGTCATCAACCTTTGCGTGGACCTGATGTATGCGATCATCAACCCGCGTATCAGCGTCCAATAGCACCGGCAACCATCAACATGGTTTCGTAATAAATCATGTTTAGGTCGGTCTCGGAAAAAGTTCGAGAGCAAGGCTTGCGAAGCCCGAGGAATGCAGCGTACTAACTGTACGCTGAAATGACGAAGGCTGAAGCGTAACGCTGATATCGTAACTTTTTACGAGACCGTCCCCCAAGGGTTTTCATGAGCACGGCTAGCAACCCCTACGACCGCCACCCGATTTTTGACCAGCTGGGCCAGCTGTGGCGCAACAAAACCGCCATCATCGGGCTGGTGATCATCAGCGGTTTCATCCTCGTCGCCATCCTGGCGCCGGTGCTCAGCCCCCACGATCCGGTGGAAACCTCGCTCTACGATCAGCTCAAACCCCCGGTCTGGCATGAAACGGGTACATGGAAAAATATTCTGGGCACCGACGAGCTGGGGCGCGACACCCTCTCGCGCATCATCTACGGTGCGCGCGTTTCACTCACCGTGGCCATTGTCAGCGTGGGCATCGCTTTTACCCTGGGAACCCTGCTGGGGTGCATCTCGGGTTACTACAAAGGCTTCTGGGACAGCCTCATCATGCGCATCATGGACATGATCCTGGCTTTCCCCTATCTGCTCTTGGCCATCGTGGTGGTGGCCTACCTGGGGCCCAGCCTGCAAAACGCCATGATGGCCATCGGCATCACCTATGTGCCGCGCTTTGCACGGATCGTGCGCGGGAGCGTGCTGGAGGAGTGTGAAAAGGATTACGTCATGGCGGCCCGCGCCGTGGGCGCCCCCGACTGGCGCATCATTTTTATCGGTATTCTGCCCAACTGCCTGGGGCCGCTCATCGTCCAGACCACCCTGAGCATGGCCTCGGCCATCCTGGACGCGGCCGCCCTGAGTTTTCTGGGCCTGGGCGCCCAGCCGCCCACGCCGGAATGGGGCGGCATGATCGCCCGCAGCCGGGCGCTGATCCTGCGGGCCTCCTGGGTCATGACCTTCCCGGGGATCGCCATTTTGCTGGCGGTCCTGGGATTCAACCTTCTGGGCGACGGCCTGCGGGACGCCCTGGACCCGCGGCTGCGCGACTGATGATGACCGACACGCCCCGTATAAACGAACAGCACCCTATGGAAGCACAACCACTGCTCAAGATCGAAAACCTTCAGACTTATTTCTACGTCAAGGGTCAGGTGGCCAAGGCGGTCGACGACGTCAGCCTGACCATTCCGGCCGGTCAGACACTGGGGCTTGTGGGGGAATCCGGGTGCGGCAAGAGTGTCACCGCCCATTCGATCATCCAGTTGATCCCCGACCCTCCCGGCAAGATTGAGGGTGGCCGGATCGAGTTCGAGGGACAGAACCTGCTCGAGCTGCCCACGGACCAGATGCGTAAAATCCGGGGCAACCGGATTTCGATGATTTTTCAGGAGCCCATGACCTCCCTGAACCCGGTTTTCACCGTGGGCGACCAGGTGGGCGAGGTCATGCGCCTTCACCAGAAGCTCTCGCGCCGGAAGGCCCGCGAGCGGACCGTGGAGATGTTCACCCTGGTGGGGATTCCGGCCCCGAAGAGCCGGCTGGACGACTACCCGCACCAGATGAGCGGCGGCATGCGCCAGCGCGTGATGATCGCCATGGCCCTGGCCTGCAATCCGCGCCTGATGATCGCCGATGAGCCCACCACGGCGCTGGACGTCACCATCCAGGCCCAGATCCTCGATCTAATGAACCAGCTCAAGACCGAAACCGGGGCCTCGATCCTGTTCATCACCCACGATCTGGGCGTGATCGCCGAAATGGCCCAGCACGTGGCCGTGATGTATGCCGGCAAGATGGTGGAATATGCCGATGTCCAGACCCTGTTTGCCGATCCCCAACATCCCTACACGGTCGGCCTGCTGGCCTCGATACCGGTTCTGGGCCATACGACCGGTGCGGGGCGGCTGAGCACCATCAAAGGCACGGTCCCCTCCCTGTTCAATCTGCCCCAGGGCTGCAAGTTCAGCGACCGCTGCCCGGATGTATTCGACGATTGCCGTAGGATCAATCCCGACATGTATTCGGTCGGCACCAACCACATGGCAAGGTGTCTGAAATATGCCTGAAACCCAGCCTTTGCTCGACGCACGCGGTCTCGTCAAGCATTACCCCATCAAGGGCGGTGTGATGCTCAAGGAGATCGCCGCGGTCAAAGCCGTGGACGATGTCAGCCTGAGCATCCAGCGCGGTGAAACCCTGGGACTCGTGGGCGAATCGGGCTGCGGTAAATCCACTTTTGGCCGCGCCATCCTGCGCCTGGAAGAACCCACGGCGGGCGAGGTCTGGTTCGACGGTGACAACATCCTGGCCTATGAGCGCGAGCAGTTGCGGGCGCTGCGCCAAAAAATGCAGATCATTTTCCAGGACCCGTTTTCGTCCCTCAACCCCCGCAAACCGGTGGCTTCCATTATCGGCGAACCGCTGCTGATTCACGGGATGAAAAGCCGCCGAGAGCGGGATGCGCGGGTCTTGGAACTGCTGCGCGTCGTGGGCCTGCGCCAGGAGCACATGCGCCGCTACCCCCACATGTTCTCGGGCGGCCAGCGACAACGCATCGGCGTGGCCCGGGCCCTGGCCCTGAATCCCCAACTGGTGGTCTGCGACGAAGCCGTCTCGGCCCTGGACGTCTCCATCCAGGCCCAGGTGTTGAACCTCCTGAAAGATCTCCAGGAAGACTTCGGCCTGACCTACCTGTTCATCTCCCATGATCTGCATGTGGTGGAGCACATCAGCGACCGGGTCGCCGTCATGTACCTGGGCAAAATCGTCGAAATCGCCGCCAGCGAAACGATTTATGCGCAGCCCCTGCACCCTTACACCCAAGCCCTTTTGAGTGCGTCGCCCATGCCTGATCCGACCCACCGCCGCAAGCGCATCATCCTCAAGGGTGACGTTCCCAGCCCCATCAACCCGCCGCCCGGCTGCCGCTTCCACACCCGCTGCCCGTTTGCCGAAGCCATCTGCGCTGAAAAGGAACCGGCCCTGCGGGAGGTCAATCCCGGCCATCAGGCCGCCTGTCATTTTGCCGGCCAGGTCGGCCTCTGAAGCACTAAAACCAAATCGGATTTGAAAAAAAGCGCGTTATAGTTTAAAGCGTCGGCCGAAGATCTTGCGAGATAAAGCGCCTGACGAGGTCAAGGCGTTCAATGCGAACCACAGGAATCCATATGGCAACCGCGCCCTCAACCAGCCATCATGACGTCTTTCACTTCGTCATGATCAAACCGACGCACTACGACGACGATGGCTATCCCATTCAGTGGCTGCGCTCGGCCCTGCCGTCCAATACCCTGGCCTGTCTGAACGGCCTGGCGGAGGACGCCCGCCGCCGGCAGATCTTGGGCCCGTCGGTTGCGCTGCGCCTTCACACCTTTGATGAGACCAACCGGCGGATCCGCCCCGATCGTATCGTTCAACAGATAAAGCAGGAGGGGGGACGCGGTCTCATCGCCCTGGTCGGTGTCCAGTCCAATCAGTTTCCACGCGCCTTGGACCTGGCCCGCACTTTTCGCCAGGCGCATTTGCCGGTTTGTATCGGTGGCTTTCATGTTTCCGGCTGTCTGGCGATGCTGCCGGAAATGCCCCCGGAACTGAGGGCGGCCCAGGAATTGGGGATCAGCCTTTTTGCCGGCGAGGCCGAGGAAAGGCGCTTGGATACGGTCCTGCGCGATGCCTGGCAGGGAGGGCTCCAACCGCTCTATAATTATCTGGACCGCCCCCCGGATTTGGCCGATCAGCCGACCCCGCTCCTGCCCCCGCAACATATTCGCCGCACCCTCGGTTCGTTGACCAGCGTCGACCTGGGCCGCGGCTGCCCGTTCAAATGTTCGTTCTGCACGATCATCAATGTCCAGGGCCGCAAAAACCGCTGCCGCACGCCGGAAGCGCTGGAAACCGTCATCCGGGACAACTATGCCCGGGGCATCAACCGCTTTTTCATTACCGACGACAACCTGGCGCGTAATCGCAACTGGGAGGTTTTTTTTGACCTCCTGATCCGTCTGCGGGAAAAGGAAGACTTCAACATCAAGTTCACCATCCAGGTCGATACACGCTGTCACCAGATTCCAGGTTTCATCGACAAGGCGGCCCGGGCCGGGGTGGGCCGGGCCTACATCGGGCTGGAAAACATCAATCCCGCCAACCTGAAAGCCGTCAACAAGTCCCAGAACCAGATCAGCGAATACCGAACCATGCTCCAGATGTGGAAGCAAAGGGGTGTGATCACCTATGCCGGCTTTATTGTGGGATTTCCGAATGACACCCGGGAATCCATCCTGCGGGACCTGGAAACGATCAAGCGCGAGCTGCCCGTGGACGTCCTGGAGATCAGCTTCCTGACACCGTTGCCCGGATCGGCCGACCACCAGGCCCTTTACGCCTCATCCACCTGGATGGACCCTGATCTCAACAAATTCGATCTCGATCACCGCGTAACCCGCCATGCCGTCATGCCCGACGAAGAGTGGGAACGGGTCTACAACGAAGCCTGGGCCCGCTTTTACACACCATCCCACATGAAGACCATCATCCGGCGGGCCGGCGCCTGCGGGCTTAGCACGGGCAAGATCATGTTCATGATGCTCTGGTTCGCGCTGGCCCTGCGTCTAGAGAGCGTGCATGCGGTCGAGGGCGGATTTTTCCGCCTGAAGTTTCGCCGCGACCGCCGCCCCGGGCTTCCCATCGAAAAACCCCTGCCATTCTATCTCCGCTACGGCGTTGACATCCTCCGCAAGCATCTGGTGATGGCTTTTTGGCTGATCCGCATGGGCTGGTTCAGCCGCAGGGTCAAATGGGACCCGCATCGCCGCGCCTACATGGACGCTTCCCTCCAGCCGGCCGATAACGATCAACCCTCAAGCCTCGATCAAGACGCGGCCTAAGATGGCCGACAGGATCGGTGTGGAACAGCTGGAGATTTAAAGAATAGTCGGAACCGTCTAAAAGATGACTTCTACGAATCCATCTTTTCTTAGGCGCCTAAGAAAAGTAACACGAAAACAAAACGAATCTCAAATATTTCAACCAAAACAAATGGGGCGCCGTTCCTAAACGACTATCATCACTTGAACGACTTTCAGCCCTGGGCATCCGCAATGGCGACCTCCGCGAAGGTCTTGATGTCCGCCAGCACGCGCGTGGCCGCATCGATCAGCTCCATGGCCACCGCCGCCCCGGTGCCTTCGCCCAGGCGAAACCGCAGATCCAGCAGGGGTTCCAATTGGAGGTGCGCCAGCATGTAACGGTGGCCCGTTTCCACCGAATTATGGCTGGCAAAAAGATAGTCCCGGGCCGCTGGCGCCAGCTGACAGGCGATCAGGGCACCGGCCGTGGCGATCAAACCGTCGCAGACCACCGGAATGCCCTGGGCGGCGGCGGCGATGACGATGCCGGCAATGCCGCCGATCTCAAACCCCCCCACTTTGGCCAGCACATCCAGGGCGTCGGACGGATCGGGCTGGTTGGTCTCCAACCCCTTTCGTATGGCGTCTTTCTTCCGCGTCAGCCCGTCATCGTCAATTCCCGTGCCGCGGCCCGTCAATACGTCCAAATCCATCCCGGAATAACTCGCAATGATGGCCGTGGAGGGTGTGGTATTGCCGATTCCCATATCGCCGGCGCCGAATAGCTGCACCGGCCCCTCGGCCAGAACCGCCGCCACGATCTCGATACCGGCCTCGAGGCTGCTGATGGCCTGGTCACGGGTCATGGCCGGCCCC
This sequence comes from Desulfobacterales bacterium, assembly GCA_030065585.1. Lineage (GTDB taxonomy): Bacteria > Desulfobacterota > Desulfobacteria > Desulfobacterales > UBA5852 > JABZFP01. The sequence goes on from JASJED010000029.1 coordinate 7,653, forward strand.
ACGGCAAAATTGCAGGTGCCCTTGGCAATTTTTTTATGAAAAATGGGCAGCGCCGGATCAAAATCAGCCGCCACGCCCAGATCGGCCACCCGCACCTCGGCCCCGGCATGCCTGGCCAGCACGTTGATCGAGGCACCGCCGTGCACAAAATTATGGACCATCTGGGGCGTCACTTCAGAAGGAAAGAGGCTCACCCCCTCCGCGCAGATACCGTGATCACCGGCACAGGTCACGATCACCTTGCGGTCCAGATGCACGTCCAGGGTTTTGAAAATGCCGGCCAGCCGCGCGCCGACCTCTTCGAGCATCCCTAAACTCCCGGCCGGCCGCGCCTGTTGCCGCAGCCGCTCGAGGGCCCGCGTCTGCCATTCGCGGCTGGGGGCTTCAATCGATTCAATGGTTTGTTGCAGTTTTTCCATAAGGTCTCCGATCGACGGGGGTTGTTTATGTATTGCGCATCCAGTCGATTGGGATTGCGGTATCGAGGGGGTAATCTCCCCGGCCCGGGCCGATTCCAGCTGTGTCTGCATGACGCACCTCCGCTCCATGATGAAAATAATATTAAGGATACGCTGCGCACAGGCGGGCTGGGAGGATGGGGCATAAAAAAACCGCGTCCCACGCCTGAGCGCGACACACGGAATTCAGCGGACAACATCCTTCCATTCAAGTTGCCGGGCAGGTCTTCTGGCTTGCAGATCAAGCCGGATACCGCGCCTTCCCATCCCTTTCGGGGCCAGTGGCCGGGCCCCCTGGAATGTTCCCCGGGGCACCCCTGCGATGTCCGTCTCTGCTCACAGCGCCGGTCCAACGCTACGGAATTTCACCGTATTCCCTTTTCACCCCACGGCCGGTCAATACCCGCCGGCCGTACGGCACCGCGACAACCATGCCTTGATTATTACAGCCGATCCCAAAAGGCAACGCCCAATTTCCGGACCGTCGCTTACCCGCGATGACTGCGGGGTGATAATGCCCTTGCGGCGGGTATCGCTTATGTGGTTGGTTTCGCTTATGATGATGGTTATTATGGGAATAATGATCATCGGCGCAAGGCGCGCGTTTAATGCTTTACAAGCCTGAACGGTTGTGTTATCTGCTTCTATTTCTTGAGATGGCGGTCAATCCCATGAATCAAAAGGCACGCTTATGAAAAAGAAAGACATCGAATATTTCAAACAGCGACTGAATGACCGGCTGGAAGAACTTCTGAGTCAGGCCGACAGCACTGTGTCGGGGATGACGGCCCAGAAGGAAAATTTTCCCGATCCTACGGACCGGGCCTCGCTTGAAGCCGACCGTAATTTCATGCTGCGAATCCGCGACCGGGAGCACAAGCTGATCAAAAAGATCAAAAAAGCGCTGGACCGGATCGATCACGGCACGTTCGGTATTTGTGAGTCCTGCGGCGAGGATATTTCGATTGCCCGCCTGAAAGCGCGCCCGGTCACGACCCAATGCATCGAATGCAAAACCAAGGAAGAGGCTCAGGAAAAAGCACTTGGTTTGTAGTCCCCATGTGGATATCGATCTTCACATTCATTCCACGGCGTCCGACGGAACCCTGACACCGGCCGAAATCATTGCCCGCGCCCACCAATTGGGGCTTGCGGCCATCGCCATCACCGATCACGATACCGTTGCCGGTGTCGCCCAGGCGATGGCCGCCGACCTTCCTCCGGGCCTGCATTTTATCTCGGGCGTTGAAATCAGCACCCAAGCACCCCAGCGGTTTCCCTGCCAGGGCAGCTTGCATCTACTGGGTTACGGTTTCAATCCCCACGACGGCCCTTTGCAGCAGGCCCTGGAGCGCCTGCAAAACGCCCGTCGAGACCGCAATCCCCGCATCATTGCCAAGCTCAATCGACTGGACATCCCCATATCCATGGCACAAATTGAGGCCGAGGCTGGCGATGCCCAGATCGGACGACCCCATATCGCCCGTTGGCTCGTCAAACATGGCGTTGCCCCTAGCTTTGACGAAGTCTTCGAGCGCTACCTCGGCGTCGGTCGGCCGGCCTATGTCGATAAATACCGCATCGCTTGCAAATCGGCCATGGCGTTAATCCGCAACGCCGGGGGGATCCCGGTTCTGGCCCACCCCGCCCTGATTGCGCCGCAGGGCACCTGGCGGCTGGAAAGCCTGGTCCATGAATTAAATGCCTGGGGCCTGATGGGGATCGAAGCCTACTATCCGGAGCACACGCCCGAACAGACCCGCACCTATCTCGAATGGGCCAAACGCTACGGCCTGGTGGCGACCGGCGGCTCGGACTTCCACGGCGCCATTAAAGCCGGTATCGAGATAGGCCGCGGCAGCGGTGATTTTCACGTCCCCCTGGGATGCTACACCCAGTTGGCGGCCCTCATCGAAAAGGCCTCGAACACACCGAATGCCATCAAGGCCCAGCCAGGCCGCTTGGCCTGAGATCGCTAACCGGCCAATCCACCCGGAGAACCACCTGACCATGTCCAAAGACCTCGAAGTTCTCCAAAAAGCGTTGGGCTATACGTTCAAAAACCCAATGCATCTCCAGCAGGCATTGCAGCATCGCTCCTATGTCAATGAAAGCCCGGATGCTGATCTTGGGGACAATGAAACCCTTGAATTTTTGGGCGATGCGGTCTTGAATCTAGTTGTAAGCCACGTTTTGATGACCTCTTTTCCCCACAAGCAGGAAGGCGATCTGTCGCGCACCCGGGCCCAACTGGTCAGCGAAAGCCGTTTGGCCGAAGTGGCCCGGTCGATCGATCTTGGTCGTCATGTCCGTCTCGGAAAAGGGGAAGCCCAAACCGGCGGCCGGGGAAAGCCATCCATCCTGGCGGATACCCTGGAAGCGCTGCTGGCGGCGGTTTATCTGGATGGCGGCTACCCGGCGGCCTTTGAGGTCATTGCTTCACGACTGGCGTTTCACTTCGAAGCGGCCGGGTCGGGAGCCACCGATACCGACTATAAAAGCCGGCTGCAGGAATACGCCCAGAACCATCTGAAGGCGATCCCGCAGTACCGCATCGTTGAAGCAAGCGGGCCGGACCACGCCAAGACCTTCCGCGTGGAACTGGAGCTTCAGGGGCTGCGCGTGCGGGGCGTCGGGCGCAGCAAGAAAACCGCGGAACAAAACGCCGCCGGCACGGCCCTGCGAACGCTGACCGGTGATGGCTGACGGTGGTGATCGATCTTCTGCGGGCAAGCCCTAAACCACAGGGCTTCCGGGTGGCCTACGAGGATAAGCGGCCCGCGCAATCGGCGCCGCAACGCCCTTTTATCATACCTGTCTTTCTGCCGCAGGCCGGCTGCCCCCATCGCTGCGCTTTTTGCAACCAGCCGACCATCAGCGGAAACATCCGCCCCAATGAGGACCCGGCAAGACTTTCGCGCCAGGTCGACCATTTCCTGAAATTCCGACGACCAAAACGCGGCACCACCCAGCTGGCCTTCTTCGGCGGCAATTTCCTGGGGATGGCCCCGAAGCGTGTTTCCCGTCACCTCGACTGGGCGGTCGCGTTCGTCCGCCAGGGGGCCGTGGACAGCCTGCGCTTTTCCACCCGTCCGGATACGATCGCGCCCGAAACCCTGGCGCTGATCCGGGAGTACCCCGTCGGTACCATCGAGCTCGGCGTCCAGTCCATGAATGATCAGGTTCTATCCCGATCGCGGCGGGGTCATACCGCCATGGATACCATCCAGGCGGTATCGCAGCTCAAAATGGAAGGCTATGAAATCGGTCTTCAGATCATGACCGGTCTGCCGGGCGACAGCCCCGCCGGCGCAATCGCCACGACCAATGCGGTCGCTGCGCTGGCGCCGGCCTTCGTGCGCATCTACCCCACACTGGTTCTGGCGGGCAGTCCCCTGGCCGCCGACCATGCCGCGGGCCGCTACCTTCCGCCGAAGCTCGCCGAGAGTATCGATCTTGTCGCCCGGATGTGGCTGATGTTCACCGCCGCCGGCATCCGCGTCGTCCGCATGGGGCTTCAAGATAGCCCCTGTCTCGCGGACCGGCGCCATTTGCTGGCCGGCCCCTATCACCCGGCCTTTGGAGAACAGGTGCTGAGCCGTGTCTTTCGATCCATGGCGGAAGTCGGACTGGAACATTTGAGACCCTCTGCCGCCAGTCGTTTGGCCCTGCGGGTAAATCCGCGCCGTCTCTCGGTGATGACGGGGCCGCGCCGCGGTAACCTGGTCCGGCTTCGGGAAGCCTATCACCTGGATAGGCTTCGAATTATGGCCGACCCGACCCTGCCCCTCAACCAATTGGAAGTTGACAATCTCTAGTCCCCTATTGCATCTAGCCCTTGCCGGACAGGGCATTGCCAATTCTGATCCATTACGGCTATAACCAACCTAAATCCCCGCCCTGCCAGCGGCGGCAACCATGCGCCACCTGATGGTCGTTGCCGTCCGGAGAGTTTCAATGCGTTTACGCCTCATTTTGTTGGTCTTATCCCTGCTAACCTTTCTGTCGACCTCGATCGGCGGCTATCTTTACTATCACAACCTCAAGGAATCCGCCCTGCTGGAGGCTGAAAAGCAGGCCGAAATCCGCGTGGAGATGCTGCGCATCAATCTGGCCGCGCAGATTTCCGACAATATACGACCGGCCCGGGTTCTGGCCGGCACCCCCGAAATGATTCAAGCCCTGGAAAATCCGTCAGGCGCCCTGCTTGACCTGGCCAACACGGTCCTGGATCATTTTCAGACCAACCTCGATGCTGATGTCTGCTATCTTATGGACCGCACGGGGCTTACGATCGCCTCCAGCAACCGTGACGCCGCTGATAGCTTTGTGGGTCATAATTTCAGCTTCCGTCCCTATTTTACGACCGCCTTGGGGCGTGAACCAACCACCTATCTGGCCCTCGGCACCACCTCGGGCAAACGGGGGGCCTACTGCAGCTGCCCCGTATACGGCGCCGACCCGCAGACCCCCATCGGCGTGGTCGTGATCAAAGCCTCCATCGAACGTGTGGAAGAAGAGCTCGGCCTCGGTCCCGAGGACATTCTCCTGGTCACCAATCCGGTGGGCGTGATCTTCATTTCCAACCGGGACGAATGGCGCTATCAATTGCTCTGGGACCTTTCCCGGGAAGAAATCGATCGCATCGCCCAATCACGCCAGTTCGGCAAAGGCCCCTGGCGCTGGACCGGCTTGAAGCTGCGCGATGATCGCTACGTGCTGGACAGCAAGGGTCGCCGCTACCTCATGAACCGTACCCAGGTCGAAAATTACCCGGGATGGAATATCATCCACCTGCGCAGCCTCGATACGATTTCCAAGGTTATTTCGGAACCCTTGATACGCATCACCGGACCGGTGGTCTTCATGGCCAGCATCCTGATCGGTTTTGCGGTGTTTTTCCTGTACCAGAAGGCCAGTCAGGAGATCGTCAAGCGCAAGGAAATCCAACGGGCGCTGGTCGACAGTGAAAGCCGTTACCGTTCTCTTTACAACCACACGCCGGCCATGCTGCATTCCATCGACAGCGAGGGTTGTCTGGTGAGTGTCAGCGATTTCTGGCTACAGGCCCTGGGCTACCGTCGCGATGCGGTCATCGGACGTCAGTTGACGGATTTCTTAACGGAAAGCTCGCGGGTCTTCGCCGAGCGTTCGGTTATTCCCGATTTTTTCCGCACCGGTTTCTGCCAGGACGTCCCTTACCAGTTTCGCAAGGCCGACGGCGAGGTCATCGATGTATTGCTATCGGCCGTGGCCGAACGCGACGCTACCGGGCGGCCGGTGCGCTCGCTGGCGGTATCCATCGACGTCACCGAACGCAACCGGGCCGAGCGCGCCCTGCAGTTGGCCCAGGAAGAGCTCGGCCGCTATACCCGGGGCCTCGAGAAACAGGTACAGGAGCGTACGCGCGAAATCACCAGTATCCTGCGCTACACGCCCGACGTGGTTTCGATCAAAGACCGCGACGGCCACTACACCTTGATCAACACCTGTTTCGAGAACATTTTAGGCCGCTCCAACGAGGATGTCCGCGGACTGACCGACGCCGATCTATTCCCGGAAGGCGTGGCCCGCCAATTTCGGGAAAACGATCTGAAGGTGCTGCGCGAAAGGCGTTCCTTTCAGTTCGACGAGCAAATGCCACACCGCGACGGCACGATTCATTCGTATCTTTCGGTCAAATTTCCGTTCTATGGCCAAGACGGCGAGGCCCGCGGAGTCTGCGAAATCTCCACCGACATCACCGAGGTCAAAAAAGCCCAGGACCAGCTTCGCCGGCTTTCGGCCAGCATCATGGCCGGCCAGGAAAAGGAGCGCGCCGCCATCGCCCGCGAACTTCACGACGAACTCGGGCAGGTGCTGACGGCCCTGCGCATGGATGCGGTCTGGATCTACCGCCGGCTCGGGGAAGTCGATCCGGCGGCCGCCGATCGGGCCCGCGACATGTGCCGGCTGATCGATAAGAATATCGAAGATGTGCGCGGCATGGCCATCCGCCTGCGCCCGGGTGTTCTGGATGATCTCGGTTTGGTGGATGCCCTGGAATGGTTTACCACCGATTTCGAAAAACGCACCCGTATTGCTTGCGTATTCGAGCACAGCCCGATCGCCCCCCTCGATGAGAATATTGCCACCGCAGCTTACCGCATCGCCCAGGAGGCCCTCACCAATGTGGCCCGGCACGCCAGGGCGAACCGCGCGGAGGTTGAACTCATAATCCACGACCATCAACTGCAGCTGACCGTCAGGGATGACGGCGCGGGATTTGAGGCCGGCCGTCTTGCCGAGTCCGAAGGTTTGGGGGTGGCCGGTATGAAGGAGCGCGCCAATCTGGTGGGCGGCCAGCTCGAAGTCCGCTCGGCGCCGGGCGAGGGCACACGTATCCGCTTGCGCGTGTCTTTTCCTGAACAATCGGGAGAAATGACATGATCAGGGTTCTGCTGGCAGACGACCACAGCATCGTGCGCGACGGTCTGCGACGCATCGTCGAAGAAGACGGCGCCATGACAGTGGTGGCCGAAGCCTCCGACGGACGGGAGGCCCTCCGTAAAATTGATGACAGCCGACCGGACGTGGCGGTGGTGGACATTTCCATGCCCGGTTATGACGGCCTGGAAGTCGTCAGCCGCCTCAAAGATGCCCATCCCACCCTGCCGGTGCTCATTTTGACCATGCACGAAGAGGCCCAGTACGTGGTCCGGGCCATCGAGGCCGGCGCCATGGGCTATCTGACCAAACAATCGGCGCCCGAGCAGCTGGTCACCGCCATTCGCAAATTGCACGATGGACAGCGCTACATTACCGACGAAGCCACTGAAGCCCTGGCGCTGCGCATCGCCAAGGGCACACGGGCCAAGACCCCCCTGGACTCGCTGTCCATGCGCGAGCTGCAGGTCCTGCGCCGCCTGGGCATGGGGCACACCAACCGGGAAATCGCCAGTGCCTACAACATCAGCATCAAAACCGTCGATACCTACCGCGCCCGCCTGCTCAAAAAACTGGACTTGCGCAACAATGCCGAGCTGATTCGCTTTGCCCTTCAGAATAATCTGGTCGAACCCTGATGTTCCACCCGCTGGAATCGGAAACGCCGCGAATACAGTCGCCCCCGCAGACGTGCTGGCCGTTGCGTCTTGATCTTGTAAGAAAAATCCCTACAGAAAAATCCGAAATCCTCTGATTGACCATTGGACATTGATTGCCTATTGGTGACAGTGCCGAATCCGGCCCTTTGAATGCGCACCCAGGGGTCACGACCCCATCGTTATTGAGGCCTACCGGCTGATCTGGGGCGCCTCGCAGCATCGGGTCGGTGATGGTGGGAGGAAATACTGACGTGCAGTTCTGTTAAACTCATCTGTTACAAGGAGGCTCGTATGAAGAAATCGTTACCCGTCATTCTGGCCATCACCATCGCTCTGATCCTCACGATGGCTTTTACCGGCCCGGTATACGCCAAAAAGCTGATCATCTTTGCCGGTGGTCCGGCGGGCGGCACCTTCCAGGTCGTGGCCCAGTCCGTTGCCACCTATAAGCCCGTCAAGGCCATGGACTACAACATCAAGGTCCAATCCTCGGGCGGCTCCACTGAAAACCTGCGCAAGGTCAACAGCGGCAAGGCCCATTTCGGGACCGTCTATTCGGGTCATGTCTACGCCGGCCGCAACGGCCTGATGGTCAATGATCCCAAGAAATATGAAAACGTCCTGGCCGTGGCCTACCTCTATGAAGCGCCGGCCCAGCTCGTGGTGCGCAAGGGTTCCGGCATCAAGAGCGTCAAGGATCTGGAAGGCAAGAAAGTCGGCGTGGGCAATGCCGGTTCCGGCGCCTATGCCTACTGCGAGCAGTTTTTCACCCACCTGGGCATGTGGGACAAGATCGAACGCAATGCCATGGGCTACAACGCCGCGGCCGATGCCTTCGGCAACAAGCAGCTTGACGCTTTCTGGCTGTTCACGGCCTACCCCAGCCCGGCCGTAATCCAGGCCGCCACCATGAACGAGATCGAACTGGTGGACCTGGATGCCGATGCCAAAAAATACGGCTTCTATGACAAGTACAAGAACTTCGTGGCCTGGAAGATTCCGACCAGCGACGGCCGTTACCGCGGACTTTCTGCAGATGTCCCTTCCTGGGTCGACACCACCCTGCTGGTGGCCAACCCCAAGGCACCGGAAGATCTGGTCTACGGCATGTTGAAAGCGATCTTCACGGATGAAGGTCTGGCCTGGATGGTTTCCCAGAAGAAAACCTTCAAGGCCATGTCGGTGGAAAAGGGCATCAAGGGCGTGGCCACGCCGCTGCACCCGGGGGCCGAGAAATTCTGGAAAGAAATGGGTGTACTCAAATAAATCGTAAGTCAATCGTTCTAACAGGGCCGTGCGTTGCACGGCCCTGCCACAATCCTTGATTATATTTTAGTGCTCAACCGTAAATGGGTCTTTTGGATACGTGGCCGAAGGGCCGGCCGATGCGAAAGGCCATTTAGGGATGGGCACTAAACCAACTCTCGGGCAGGTGAGATCGTGTACGAAAAACTGAAAAACTACGAAAAGGTTATCTTCGATTCCCTCGCGATTTTCCTGGTGCTCTATTATTCCTGGTCGGCCGTGATCGAACCGGCCGCCACCCAGTTTCACCGGGGCATCTACGTCATCATCACTTACATCCTGTGTTTCCTGCTCTACCAGTCCAAGACCAAGATCATGCGGGTGGTGGACTATCTCCTGATCCTGGCCTCCATCGTGACCATCAGCTACTGGATGTTCAATTTCGAGGCCATCAACTACCGCACCGGGGCCGAAAACCAGGTGGACCAGTGGATGGCCGTGGTCGGTGTGCTGGTGGGCGTGGAGCTGGCCCGGCGGGTGGTGGGCAATGTCTTCGTTATTCTGGGCACCATTTTTCTGATCTATGGAATGTACGGCGATGTGATGCCCGATCTGATCGCCCATGCCGGCGACACCCTGCCCGGACTGTGCACCAGTATCTTCTACCGGGCCGACGGGGTGTTCGGTATCATGGCCAACGTCCTGGCCACCTACGTGCTCTTGTTCGTGCTCTTTGGCGCCTACCTGGAAAAATGCGGGGCCCAGAAGTTCTTCATCGACTGGCCCCTGGCGGCAGTCGGCCATCATGTCGGCGGACCGGCCAAGGTGTCGGTGATCGCCAGCGGGCTGTTCGGCTCGATTTCCGGCAGCGCCATAGCCAACACCGTTTCCACCGGGACCTTTACCATCCCGATGATGAAAAGGGCCGGTTTCCGGCCGCATGTGGCCGGCGGGATCGAACCGGCCGCCTCCATCGGGGGGATGTTCATGCCGCCTATCATGGGGGCCGGCGGCTTCATCATGGCCGAGCTCACCGGGGTTCAATACTCGCGCATCATGCTCGTGGCCATCTTCCCGGCCGTCATGTACTTTTTCAGCGTCTACATGATGGTCCACTGGGAAGCCAAGATGTACAACGTGGTCGGGGAGCGCTTCCCCGAAAAAGCCTCCACGATCCTCAAGCGGGAATGGCTCTATACCACACCGCTGATCGTGATCACGATCTTCATGCTGACCGGCTTTTCACCCGGCTACTCGGCCATCCTCGGGCTGGCCACCTGCGTGGCCATCAGCCACAAAACCCTGGACACCAAGATCGACCCCAGCGTAGGCTTCATTATGGCCTTCGTGCTCCTGGGAGGATGGGTGTTTGACGGCCTCACACACGTGATGGGCGATGAGGGCGTCAAGTCGTTGGCCAAGCTTTTCTCTCCGCGCGCGATGGTGTTTTTAGGCCTGATCGTGTCCGCGGCGGTGGCCCTCTACCGGCACAAGAACGGCGCCGACCTCAAAGCCGAGATCATCCGTTTCGGAAAGGCCGCCCGCAGCGGTACCGAAAACAGCCTCAAGATCGGGGCCACGGTGGGGGTCATCGGAATCATCATCGGGGTCCTGACCTACAGCGGCCTGGTGCTGACCTTTGCCGACATCGTGATCGAACTGGCGGGCGGATCCCTGCCGCTGACCATTCTGCTGGTGGCCCTGGCCTCGCTGATCCTGGGGATGGGGGTTCCCGTGACGGCCGCCTATCTGATCACAGCCGTCGTAGCCGTTCCGGCCCTGACCCATCTGGGCGTCAACGAGATCGCCGCCCACATGATCGTCTACTGGCTTTCACAGGACTCCAACATCACCCCGCCGGTATGCATCGCGGCCTTTGCCGGGGCCACCATCGCCAAGGCCAACATGTGGCGCACGGCGTTCGCCTCCTTCAAATTCGCCAAGTTTCTGTATCTGGGACCGTTCCTGTTCGGCTATGTGCCGGGCTTTTCCCTCAACGGCAGCGGCCGGGACATTGCCATTTCCTTCTTCCTGATTATCGTCGGAACCTATATTTATGCCTACCTGCTGAGCGGCATCTGGGTTAAGCACATCCGCAATCTATTCGGTAAAAAAGCCGTCACGACGGCGGATTAATTTATAGTGGGGAAATACAAGAATGAACACAACGCTACCCGCGGTCGACATCAAACGGATTCTCTACGCCACGGATCTTTCCGAGAATGCCCGCTATGCGATGGCCTACGCCGTCAGCCTGGCCAATACCTACGGCGCCCAAATCGTGATCCTGCACGTGATCGATGAAACGCCTGACTATGTGGATGCCGGGGTCGAGGGCTATATCGGTGCGGATGAATGGGAGGCGATCAAAAAGCGCAACCTGGATGAAACCCGTGACATCCTGATCGGCAAAAAGCGCGACAACCAGATGCTGCACGAAGTCCTGGAGCAGTTCTGCCAGAAACTGCGCCCGGGCACCAACGACCATGAAGCCGCCATGGACGAGACCATCATCGAAGTGGGCAATCCCGTCGTCAAGATTCTGGAAACGGCCGAAGAAAAGAAGTGTGACCTGATCGTCATGGGGACCCACGGCCGCGGCGCGCTTTTGGATGCCATGATGGGCAGCACGACCAACCGGGTCACCCGGCGTGCCAAGGCCCCGGTGCTTTCGGTGCGCCTACCGGAAGCGCCCTGAGACCGAGAAAGCCGCGAACCCAAAAGCACGATCAAACCGCCCGGCGGAATTGGCGATCTCCGCTGCCATGCGTTACAGCACCAACGGCCGCCATCCATTTTGGATGTGCGGCCGTTGGTGCTGATGCCTCTGAAGTCAGGCCCTGCCCCTTAAGCGAATCCGATGGGACGGTTCTCCCAATCAAACCCGTTAGAAGACGGGTAATCCTTTCTACATATCGGCTTTGAAAAAATCTTCGGGCTCGGCAATCGTATCCGGTGGCTTGGTGTACTCGGTGGGTTCGGTGCCTTCCTTGAAGCATTCGAACAGGGTCGCCTGGGATTCCGGGATGGGCAGCAGGCCGGTTTCGGCATCGATGCGGGAGAAGACGATACCCTCGGGGACCTCGAAGGCCTTGACCGGTTTGTCGGCCAGGATCTTCTGCATGAACCCCAGCCAGATGGGGCTGGCGGTCCGGGAACCGGTTTCGCCGCGGCCCATCGAAGCCTCCTCGTCAAGCCCCACCCAGACCCCGGTGATGTAATCCGGCGTGTAGCCCACAAACCAGGCATCGTAAAGGTTGTTGGTCGTGCCGGTCTTGCCGGCCACGGGGCGATTCAAGGCTTTGACCCGCTGGCCGGTGCCGTTCTTGACGACACTTTCGAGCATGCTGTTCATGATAAAGGCCGTGGTCTGCTCGATGACCTTTTCCTTCTCGGGCCGGGCCTCCTCCAGCACATTGCCGTCACGATCCTCGATGCGTGTCACGAAGATCGGTTTGACCCGGTAACCTTGGTTGGCAAACACCGAATAGGTGTTGACGATCTCCAGCAGTGAAACACCGGAAGAACCCAGGGCAATGGAGAGGTCCCGGTTCAGGTGGGAGTGAATGCCCAGCTTGCGGGTGTAGTCGATGGCATAATCGATACCGATATCCTTGAGCAGTTTCACCGTCACCACATTGCGGGACTTGGCCAGGGCCTCGCGCAGCAGGGTCGGTCCGTAGAACTTCTCCTTGTAATTTCTGGGCTTCCAGGTGAAATCACGCTCCGTATCCTCGAACACGATGGGTGAATCGATGATCATCGAAGCCGGTGTGTAGCCCTTGTCGATCGCCGCCGCATAGATCAGGGGTTTGAAGGCCGATCCCGGTTGGCGCCGCGACTGAAAAGCACGGTTGAACTGGCTTTCTTCAAAATCGCGCCCCCCGATCATGGCCTTCACGAAACCGGTTTCAGCCTCGAAGCACAGCAGGGCCGACTGGGCCACGGGCGTCTGCTCCAGGGCCAGAGGCCAGGGGGCGCCCTCTTCCTCCGGCGCCGCCTTGAGGCGGACTTGAATCACGTCGCCGGCCTTAAGAACATTACCGGGCCGCTTGACCTTGGCCGCCCAGTAAATCACCTCCGGGTCCGGCTTGCGCGCCCATTGCATATCCGCCAGGGCCAGCTGGCCCTCGGCCGCCCCGAGATCGATCTTGACGACCAGATTGCGGTTGTCCACTTGGGTGACCAGACCCTTGAGCAACGCACCGGGCTCCAGCAATTCGGCCTGCTCAGCGCTCAGGGTTTTCAGGTAGTCTTCCTGGTCCACGCTGGGGATGTTGGTCAGAGGACCTCGGTAGCCCTGGCGTTTGTCCAATTCCAGAAGGCCTTTTTCGGTGGCTTGCCGGGCGGCGCGCTGCATATCGAGGTTGACCGCGGTGAATATCTTGAGACCTTCCCGGTTGATGGCTTCCGCACCGTACTTTTTTTCGACATAGCGTCTGACATGCTCGGTGTAAAACGGCGCCTTCTCGGCGAACCAGTTGCGGCGCGGCTTGATGTCCCAGGGGGTGCCGCGCGCTTCCTCGGCCTGTTCCGCCGTGATGAAGCCCTCCTCGAGCATACGCGTCAGCACATAGTGCTGGCGCTGACGGGCCCGTTCAGGATGGCGATAGGGCGAATAGCGGCTGGGGGCCTGGGGTAAACCCGCCAGGATGGCGCATTCCGCCAGCGTCAGGTCCTCCACCGACTTGTCGAAATAATTTTGGGCGGCAGCCTCGACACCGTAGGCGCCATGTCCCAGATAGATCTGATTGAGGTAAAGGTAGAGCACTTCCGCCTTGGAGAAGGCCTTGGTGATACGATAGGCCAAGACGGCTTCTTTGAGTTTGCGTTTGTAGCTGCGCTCGGGGGTCAGGAAAAAGGACTTCGTCACCTGCTGGGTAATCGTGCTGCCCCCCTGGACAATTTCGCCGGCTTCCAGGTTCTTGACGAAGGCGCGCACGATACTGATGAAATCGATGCCGCCGTGCTCATAGAAGCGCGAATCTTCAGCCGCCAGAAACGCCTCCACCAGCATGGGCGGCATGACTTCCAGGGGCAGAACGATGCGGCGCTCCTCGTAGAACTCACCGATTTTCTCACCATCGTCGGCGTAGGCCACCGATACGGTGGCCGGGCGGTAGTCCGCCAAGGTGGTGATTTGGGGAAGCTGCCGGACGATATGTAAAAACAACCCGCCTCCCGCCAGCCCCGCGGCCACCACAGCCAGAACGACACTTGCAAATAACCACCGCAGTACACGGCGGCGCCAGAGCCCCGGTGACTTGCGGGCCCGCTTCTTGACAATTTTCTTGGTTTGGTTTGGTTCCGGCATAAATCTGTTCATTCGTGTCCATCGCTTCTGGATGAACACGCGTTTGCGCCTTCAGCGGTTGGAGGAATCAAGACCGTCACACCAGTCTACTGTTAAAGAAAAGAGATTACCAGATGCCGCTTGAATTGGCAAGAAAACCAACAACAAACTATTTGACATCCCCAAGGGATATCGATAACGTACCAAATTTTATGTCATTGCGGTGTCTTCACGGAAGGCTTTCGCCAGGCAACACCGGAATAGCCCCCGCCGGGAAGGGCGCGTCCGTTTTAGACGCTGAAAGGACCATCATGATCGACTTGGCATTTGACAAGATGGGCGGGCTGATCCCGGCCATCGTTCAGGATCACGCCAGCGGCGACGTGTTAATGCTGGCCTACATGAACGCCGAGGCGTTCAAGGCCACGCTGGAAACCGGTGAGGCCACCTTCTTCAGTCGCAGCCGCCAGCAACTGTGGGTCAAGGGCAAGACGTCCGGCCACCTGCAGCGGGTGAAATCCGTTCATATCGACTGCGACCGGGACGCCATTCTGGTGCGGGTGGATCAGATCGGCGGGGCCGCGTGTCATACCGGCCACCGCAGCTGCTTTTACCGGCGCGTCGAAGATCAAAGCCTTAAAGTCGAGGGCCAACCTGTATTTGATCCCAAGGAGGTATACAAGAAGTAATGTCTGCGAACTTGAAACTGGGGATTCCCAAGGGCAGCCTGCAGGATGCCACGATTGCATTGTTTCGGCGCTCGGGCTGGCAAATCAACGTCAACGGCCGAAGCTATTTTCCGGAAATCAACGATCCTTCCATCGACTGTGCCATCTGCCGCGCCCAGGAAATGTCGCGCTATGTGGAAAGCGGTACCCTGGATGCCGGCCTGACCGGCAAGGACTGGATCGCCGAGAACGCATCCGACATCCACGTGGTCAGCGACCTGGTCTATTCCAAGGTCAGCGCACGCCCGGCGCGCTGGGTGCTGGCCGTGCCCTATGATT
>JASJED010000030.1 GCA_030065585.1 Desulfobacterales bacterium
GCCTATCAACCGGCCGTCGTTCCTGATTTACCGCGCTTCTGGGGCGGCATGGTGGGCTATTTGACCTACGAGTCGGTGAGCTTCATCGAAGCCATTCCGCATCAGTGGCCCGCCGACAAGCCGCTGGCGCATTTCGTGGTGCCCGACGAACTGATTATCTTCGACAACGTCCGCCACACCCTCACGGCCCTGATCATCGTCCATCTGGAAGCCGGCCGATCCGCCGAGACCGCCTATGACGAAGCACAGATTCGCCTGCAGGATCTTCTGCGCCGCATCGCCACCCCCACCCCGGCCGTGGAAGCCCGCCTGACCGGCAATGACGCCGCCCACTGTGCCTGCCGACTGCAGGCCACCCATCCGGAAACGGATTTTCAGAAAAGCGTCAAGCACGTCAAGAAATACATCCGCGCCGGCGACATCATTCAGGCCGTTATCTCGCAGCCCTTCGTCTGCAATGACCCGCCGGACCTCTGGTCCCTCTATCGCACCCAACGCTACATCAACCCGTCGCCTTACCTGTTCTTTCTCAAGCTGGACGACATGGCCCTGGTGGGATCCTCCCCGGAAACGATGGTGCGCCTTGAAAACGGCGTGGCGACCTTGCGCCCCATCGCCGGAACCCGCCCCCGCGGCAGCAGCGAAAAAGAGGATCGCCGGTTGGCCAGCGAACTCTTGGAAGACGAAAAAGAGAAAGCCGAGCATCTCATGCTGGTGGATCTGGGACGCAACGACCTGGGCCGGGTAGCGGAGACCGGTACCGTGCAGGTGACCGATCTGATGGTGATCGAGCGCTACTCGCATGTGATGCATCTGGTTTCCAACATCACCTGCGATCTCCTGCCCGACTGCGATGCCTGGGATCTGCTGGCGGCATCCTTTCCGGCCGGCACCCTTTCCGGGGCGCCCAAAATCCGTGCCATGGAAATTATCGCCGAACTCGAACACGAACCCCGGGGGCCATACGGCGGTGCGGTCGGCTACGTATCCTTCAGCGGCAACATGGACATGGCCATCACCATTCGCACCGCGATGGTCGAGGCCGGCCGTCTGACCGTGCGGGCCGGGGCGGGCATCGTGGCGGACAGTGATCCGGAACGCGAGCACCTGGAAACCGTCAACAAGGCCCAGGCCATGGAACGCGCCCTGGACATGCTCTCACCGAATCGCTAAGAGGAGATCGGTACCATGATCGTGATGATCGACAATTTTGATTCGTTCACCTACAACCTGGTTCAGTACCTGCGGCAGTTGGGCAGCGAGGTGCACGTGGCCCGTAACGATGCCCTGAGTGTGGCCGACATCGAGGAAATAGCGCCCCGGGGCATCGTCATTTCGCCTGGACCCGGCCGGCCCGAGAACGCCGGTGTGTCCATGGATACCATCCGCACCTTTTCCGGGCGTGTGCCCCTGCTGGGGGTCTGTCTCGGCCATCAGGCCATTGCCGCCGCTTTCGGGGGACGAATCGTATCGGCCCAACACCTGATGCATGGGAAAACATCCGCAATTACCGCCGACGGCCGCTCGATCTTCAAAGGCATCAAACAACCCTTTACCGCCATGCGCTATCATTCGCTGGCCGTATCACGTGAGCACCTGCCGGCCTGCCTGGAAGTGTCGGCCCAAACCGATGATGGCGAAATCATGGCATTGCGGCATCGCGAACATGCCACCGAGGGGCTGCAGTTTCATCCGGAGTCCATCATGACCACCGTCGGCAAGCGACTGCTGCGCAATTTTCTGAAAGCCTGCTGATCCGGACACGGCGCGGGCACGCGAGACGACATCGCGCCGCTCGATCCACGCCCATTGACCCCCCAAAAGGAGGCAAATGCATATGTTTCGTGACTTTCTTCAACAAATTGTGGCCGGCGAAGACCTGGACGAAAAACGAATGGCCGAGATGCTGAGCGAAATTTTTGCCGGCCAGATTACGGATGCGCAGATCGGTGCTTTCATGGCCGCCCTGGCCACCAAAGGCGAAACCGAGGAAGAATTGGCCGGCGCGGCCACGGCCATGCGCCGCAAGGCTCATCGCATCCAGTGTACCGCGGATACCGTGGTGGACACCTGCGGTACGGGCGGTGACGGTCTGAGCACGTTCAATATTTCCACCACGACCGCCTTCGTGGTGGCCGGCTGCGGCGTCACGGTGGCCAAGCACGGCAACCGCTCGGTTTCCAGCAAGTGCGGCAGTGCCGACGTGCTCGAAAGCCTGGGCATACGCCTCGATCTGGATCCCGAACTGGTGGAGGAAGCCGTGGAGGACATCGGGATCGGTTTTCTGTTTGCGCCGCTCTACCACAGCGCCATGCGTTTTGCGGCCAACGCCCGCAAGGAGGTGGGCTTGCGCAGCATCTTCAATATGCTTGGACCGCTTACCAATCCGGCCGGGGCCAACTGCCAGCTAATCGGCGTCTATGCGCCCGAGCTGACGGAAATGTTCGCCCAGACCCTGCGCCTGCTGGGCTCCCGCCAGGCCTATGTGGTTCACGGCCACGACGGGCTGGACGAAATCACCATCTGCGCTCCGACGCGGATATCGGAGCTCAAGGACGGCCAGGTGCGCACCTTCAACCTGGATCCGGTTCCCTTTTTCGGTGATCTGGCCAAAGCCGAAGACCTCGTCGGTGGTGATCCCGAAGCCAATGCGGCCATTACGACCGCCATCCTTTCCGGCGAAAAGGGGCCGCGGCGCAATGTGGTCCTATTAAATGCCGCCGCCGCATTGGTGGTCGCCGGCAAGACCGCGGACCTTGGGGCGGGATTGGCCCTGGCCCGCACCGCCATCGACGACGGGGCCGCCAAGGCCAAACTGGAAGCGCTGGTGCAGTTCACCCAGGAAAACGCCCCGGATTGATCAACCCGCAAGCGAAAGGGAGTTGCCGGCAAAAAATGGACATCCTGAAGCGTATCGTCGCCCACAAGCAAGACGAAGTGGCCGCCGCGGCCCGTCAGGTACCGCTGGACACCCTGCGGCGACAGGCCCGGGACATGGAGCCCCGACGCCCCTTCATCAAGGCCCTCGAGCACCCCGGCCCTACGGGCGTCAATATCATCGCCGAAATCAAACGGGCATCGCCCTCCAAGGGGCCGCTGTGCCCCGATCTGGATGCGGCCCGCACGGCCCGCGCCTATCATGCCGGGGGGGCAGCCGCCCTTTCGGTGTTGACCGACGGCCCCTTTTTCCAAGGCAGCCCGCAGGACCTTGTGGCGGCCCGCGCCGCCGTCCCCTTGCCGGTGCTGCGCAAGGATTTCCTGATTGACGCCTACCAGGTCTACGAATCGCTGGTGATGGGCGCCGACGCCGTCCTCCTGATCTGCCGCATCCTTTCCCACCACCGGCTTGAGCAACTCCTGGCGCTGTGCCGCGATGTCAGTCTGGACACCCTGGTCGAAATTCATACCCCGGAGGATCTGGCCGCCGTGCGCAAGGCCGGCGCCCCCCTGGTCGGCATCAACAACCGCAACCTGGCCACCTTTGAAACGGACTTGAATACGGCCATGGGGCTGGCCCGTGATTTGGATCCGGCGCAGGTGCCGGTGGCGGCCAGCGGTATCGGCGGTCCGGCGGACATCCGTCGCAATCTGCAATGCGGGATTTTTAACTTCCTGATCGGTGAAACCCTGGTGCGCGCCGATGATCCGACGGCGGCCTTGCGGGAAATGATCCAGGCCGGCAAGGCCGGCATCACGCGTGAATCAAGCGTCGATAGGAAGGATACGCCGTGATCAGCCAGCAGGGCATCAGACGGCGCCATCCCCAAATTAAAATCTGCGGGCTGACCCAGCCACAGGAAGCGGTAAGCTGCGCCGCCGAGGGGGCGGATGCCATCGGCTATATCTTTTACCCCCCCAGTCCCCGCAACATTTCGGCGGAACGTGCCGCTAGAATTTCCCGGGTGCTGCCGGAGGCCGTCTGTCCTGTGGGTGTATTTGTCGACGAAGACTACGATACCGTCATGCACACGGCGCAAACCGCAGGCTTGCGCGCCGTTCAACTGCATGGCCGCGAGGCGCCCACCCTGGTGGATCAGCTGCGCGCCAACGGCCTCACGGTGATCAAGACCTTGTTCTACAATGGCGTGCCCGACTTCAAGGCCATCGACCGGTATGCGGCCGACGCCTATCTGGTGGAATGTGTGGGCGGTCCCCTGCCGGGCGGCAATGCGCTTTCGTGGAATTGGTCCGCAACCCGCGGCCTGTCGACCGCGGCCCCCGTCATCCTGGCGGGGGGGCTGACACCCGACAACATCGCCGCCGCCATTCAGGACGCCCAGCCCGATGCCGTGGATGTCAGCTCGGGCGTCGAACAGCGTCCCGGCCGCAAGGAACTCTCCAAAGTCCGCGCCCTGTGCCGGGCCGTGTCCCAAACCGCAATCAATCGTCCCCCATGCGCGGTCTTCACCTAATGGCGATCCCACCGCCGGTTTTGAAAGACCATTTACCCCGCAAGGTTCGATGACCTAACGAGCGGCGCAAGGCCTTGAGAAAACGCGTTCGCGGAATTTCGCGCGCGCCGAACTGCATCAGGTGCGGGGTGGTCACCTGGCAGTCGATCAGGTCGAAACCCTGGCGGCGCAGGTTTTCAACCAGCACCACCAATGCCGCCTTGGAGGCATTGCTGATGCGCGTAAACATGGATTCACCGAAAAAGGTGCGGCCCAGGGATACGCCGTAGAGGCCACCTGCCAGTTGCCCTTCGCACCAGGCTTCCACCGAATGGGCCAAACCAACGGCATGCAGACGGGCGTAAGCCGTTATCATTTCGGGCACAATCCATGTACCAGGATGGTTTGCGCCGCGCACCGCCGCACAGCCGCGCACCACGTCTTCAAACGCCTGGTCCAGGGTGAAACGGAACCGTTTTCTTTTGAGCACACGGCCCAGCGAGCGGGAAATATGCAACTCCGGCGGGTAGAGCACGAGACGCGGGTCGGGAGACCACCACAGGATGGGATCGTCTTCGGCATACCAGGGGAAGATCCCTTGGCGGTAGGCCTGAACGAGACGGGCCACGCTCAGGTCACCACCGACAGCCAGAAGGCCTTCGCTTATCGCCAGATGCGCCGGGGGGAACGTCAGGTCGTTGGAAAGGCGGAATACCGGCATGGTGGTTTATCCATCCATGGCACGAGCGTCACGGGCGACGAGGGTCCCGGACGGAACCCGCCTCAGTCCATTTTGAATGTCAAACCGCCTTCGTCCCGGTCCACGAATACGACGCCCCCCTTGACCAGTTTGCCGAACAAGATTTCATCCGCCAAGGGGTCCTTGATTTCTTTCTGGATCACCCGGCCGAGGGGGCGGGCACCGAAGCGTGGGTCGAAACCCTTGCGGGCCAGCCAGTTGCGGAGTTTTTCGGATATATTGATGTAAACCTTTTTACCAGCCATCTGCTCGTTGAGCTCGTTGACGAACTTGTCGACGATCAGTTCCATGATCTCAACGGTCAACGAATGGAACTGAATGATGCCGTCCAAACGGTTACGAAATTCGGGGCTGAAATAGCGCTCGATCGCCTTCTTGCCCTTGGCCTCCGTATCTTTGCGCTTGTCGCCGAAGCCGATGGCCTGCGTGTCCATTTCACGGGTTCCGGCATTGGAGGTCATCACGACGATCACATTGCGAAAATCGGCCTTCTTGCCGTTGTTGTCGGTCAGGGTGGCATGATCCATGACCTGTAGCAGAATGTTGAAGATATCCGGGTGGGCCTTCTCGATTTCATCGATCAGCAGAAGGCTGTGAGGATGCTTGCGGATGCCATCGGTCAAAAGCCCCCCCTGATCGAAGCCGACATATCCTGGCGGTGCGCCAATCAAACGCGCCACGGCGTGCTTCTCCATGTATTCGCTCATGTCAAAGCGCAGAAATTCGATGTCCAGCAGACGGGAGAGTTGCAGGGCGACCTCGGTCTTGCCGACCCCCGTCGGTCCGGTAAAGAGAAAGGACCCGACCGGCTTACCCGGCATTCCCAGTCCGGCGCGGGAGCGCTTGATGGACGTCACCAGGGAAGTGATCGCGGCATCCTGGCCAAACACGACGTGCTTGAGACGATCATCCAAGGTTTCCAATTTGGATTTATCCGAGGTGGAAACACTCTGGGTTGGAATTTTGGCCATTTTCGCCACTATTTTTTCAATATCGCTCGGGTTAATCTTGGTCCGACGCGTCGAGCCGGTCAGCCGCACGAAGGCGCCGGCTTCATCGATGACATCGATGGCTTTGTCCGGAAGAAAACGGTCATTGACGTATTTAGCCGAAAGCTCCGCGGCCGCTTTCAAAGCGGTATCGGTATAGACGATCTGGTGATGTTCTTCATAGCGCGACTTTAAGCCTTTGAGGATACGCACGGTTTCCGAAACGCTGGGTTCATGGATTTCGATCTTTTCGAAACGGCGCGACAGCGCCCGATCTTTTTCAAAATGATTCTTGAATTCTTCGTAGGTACTGGAACCGATACATCGCAGTTCACCGGTGGTCAACACCGGTTTCAGAATGTTGGAAGCGTCCATCGAGCCGCCGCTGGTAGCGCCGGCGCCCACAATCGTATGGATTTCGTCGATGAACATGATGGCGTCGGGAATTTTTTTGAGTTCGGCAATCACGCCCTTGAGACGCTTTTCGAAATCGCCGCGGTATTTCGTGCCGGCCAGTAGCGCCCCCAGATCGAGGGCATAAATCTTGACGTCCTTCAACAGTTCGGGCACCTCGGCATCATTGATCCGCTGCGCCAGGCCCTCCGCGATCGCCGTCTTGCCGACCCCGGGATCCCCAACGAAAACCGGATTGTTCTTACGACGCCGGCAAAGGACCTGCAGCGTTCGCTCCAGTTCCGCTGACCGACCAATCAGGGGATCGAGCCGGCCATCCGCGGCGCGCTGGACGAGATCCACGGTAAAGGCTTCGAGGGGGCTGCTCTCTTTTTTTTCCTTGGGATCCGAGGTCTTGGTAAAGCCACCCGGTCCTTTAGCAAAAGGTTCCTGCTGCGCCTCGTGCGAAATATAGCTGAGCACATCGAGACGGGTCAGGCCCTGGGAAGTCAAAAAATATTCGGCAAACGAATCTTTTTCGAGAAAGATCGACGCCAGAATGTCACTGACGTTGACTTCCGGTTTCTCGGCCGAACGGGCATGATTGACCGCGCGCTGGATGACGCGCTGGAACCCCAGGGTTTGCTGCAGCACGTACTCCTGGCCTTCCGGGATGCTGTCGACTTTTTCGTTGAAAAAGGACTCGATGTCCTTTTTCAGATTATCGATACTGCCACCGCAATTTTCGATGATTTCAATACCGGTGTGATCGAACAGGATGGCGAATAGAATGTGTTCGGTACTGACGTATTCGTGGCGCCGTTTCTTGGCTTCTTTGACGGCCAGGCCGAGCGTTGCACTGAGTTCCTTGCTGATCATGATTTTATTCCCTTTCCATCGTGCACTTCAGGGGGAACCCACTTTCACGGGCCAGTTTATGAACTGTATCCACTTTGCTTTCAGCCACTTCAAATGTGTACACACCGCATACGCCCAATCCGTTGCGGTGAACCATCAACATGATGCGGGTGGCATCGTCGTAGGCTTTGTGAAAAACCTTCACCAGGATTTCAACGACAAACTCCATGGTCGTATAGTCGTCGTTGAGCAGAAGCACCTTGTACAGCGGCGGTTCGCGAACCTCAACCTCGTCTTGGGGCCTAACGACGACATTGGAATCCGGCCGATCCTGACTCATGGATGATCTTCTAACCTCCCGCGGTATGCTTGAATCACGGCGAAGAAGCTAAGCGGTCAATCACCGTGGAAATAATGTTAAATGATAAGCACTCGCGCCAACGATTGTAAAGTACACGCTGCCACGACGCTTCAGCCCTATCTCGAGCGATCTAACGAGCTCGGTACCATCGTCGTCGTCAGCCGGCGCGAGGCCGCAATCCGTGGCCGCTTGATGGGTTGCAAGGTACCGGCAATGCTCTCATCGTCAGGCCACCGACTCAACGACCGCAACAATGTTTGTATTTTTTCCCGCTTCCGCAAGGGCAGGGGGCGTTTCGTCCGATCTTTTTCTTGGGGTTGCGCACCGGTTTCTTTTTGGCCGGCGGACCGCTGGGGCCGGAGAACTGCAGCTGCTGCTCCTGGGGGCCCCGCAGGTCAGTGACAGGATCGGAATCCGCCACCTGAATCCGGAAAAGAATGGCCACCGTTTCTTCTTTAACGCGGCCGATCATATCCTGGAACATCTCGAAGCCTTCTTTTTTGTAGACGATCAGCGGATTCTGCTGAGCATATCCCCGGAGACCAATGCCTTCTTTTAAATGGTCCATGCTCAGCAGATGATCCTTCCACAATCCGTCCACCACCTGCAGCATAATGATGCGCTCGAGATCGCGCAGCGCCTCCACGCCTATCTCGGCTTCTTTTTGTTGATAGACGGACAGCGCCGCTTCAAAAACAAACTGGCCCAGACCATCGGCATTCAGTCCATCCAGCGTGGCCGCATCGGGTGCTGGCATGCGGAAGTTGAATTGCTTGAATACGGCCTCCCGGACAGCATCCCAATCCCATTCCTCGGGGTGGCGTCGTTCGTCCGCGTGAGGCAGCGCAATGGCCGCGGACAGTTCTTCGATGATGGCTTCGATGTCGGCGTGCAGGTCTTCGCCAAAGAGGGCTTCCCGACGTTGGGCATAAATCACCTCCCGCTGCTGGTTCATGACATCGTCGTATTCAAGCAGCTGCTTGCGGATATCGAAGTTATGCCCTTCCACTTTGGACTGGGCGTTTTCGATGGCGCGGGTGATCAGGGCGTTTTCAATCGGCTCACCCTCCTCCATGCCCAGGCGTTCCATGATGGAGGTTATTCGCTCGCCGCCGAAAATACGCAGCAGATCGTCTTCCAGGGCGAGGTAGAACCGGCTCGAACCCGGATCGCCCTGGCGTCCGGAACGCCCTCTGAGCTGGTTGTCGATCCGGCGGCTTTCGTGACGCTCCGTGCCGATGATATGCAACCCGCCCCGATCGGTAACCCCCTCGCCCAGGACGATGTCGGTGCCGCGCCCGGCCATGTTGGTTGAAATCGTGACGGCACCGGGCTGACCCGCCTGAGAAATGATCTCAGCCTCCTTTTCATGGTTCTTGGCATTCAGAACCGCATGCGGGATACCGCGTTTCTTGAGCTTTTTACTGAAGCTCTCGGATACATCAACCGACACCGTGCCCACCAGCACCGGTTGGCCGCGTTGGTGGCAATCGCTGATTTCCTCCATGGCGGCATTGTATTTCTCGCGTCTGGTTTTGTAGATCACATCGGAATAATCGTTGCGGATCATAGGCATGTTGGTGGGCATGACCACCACATCCAAATCGTAAATCTTTTTAAACTCCGCGGCTTCGGTATCGGCCGTACCGGTCATGCCCGCCAGTTTGTCGTACATGCGGAAATAGTTCTGAAAGGTAATCGACGCCAGGGTCTGGTTTTCATTTTCGATCTTGACGTTTTCTTTGGCCTCCAGCGCCTGATGCAGTCCATCGCTGTAACGCCTGCCTGGCATCAACCGTCCGGTGAATTCATCCACGATGATGACCTCACCCTGCTTGACGATGTAATCCACATCGCGCTTGAAGAGGGTGTGGGCCTTGAGGGCCTGATTGACATGGTGTAGCAGATCGATGTGCTTGGGGTCGAAGAGGTTTTCGACCTTGAGCAGCCGTTCGGCGTGCATCACGCCGTCTTCGGTCAGGGCCACGCTGCGGGCCTTCTCGTCGATGGTATAGTCGCTTTCTTTGCGTAGCGACGGGATCATACCGTTGACATGATAATAAAGCTCCGTGGATTTTTCGGCCGGCCCCGAGATAATCAAGGGCGTCCGGGCCTCATCCACCAGAATGCTGTCCACCTCGTCGACAATCGCGAAGTTAAGCTCACGCTGAACGAGGCTTTCGCGTTGGAACTTCATGTTGTCGCGCAGATAGTCGAAACCAAACTCATTGTTGGTGCCATAGGTGATATCGGCCCCATAGGCCTGCTTGCGCTCACTGTCGGTCAGGCCGTGAACGATACAGCCGACCGTGAGACCCAGGAATTGATAGATTTTGCCCATCCAATCCGCGTCCCGGCTCGCCAGATAGTCATTCACGGTGACGACATGCACGCCCCGGCCCGTGAGGGCGTTCAGATAGGCCGGCAGCGTGGCCACCAGGGTCTTGCCCTCCCCGGTTTTCATCTCGGCGATATTGCCGCCGTTAAGGACCATACCGCCGATCAACTGGCAGTCGAAATGACGCATCCCCAGGGTGCGCTGCGAGGCTTCCCGCACAACGGCAAAGGCCTCGGGAAGCAAGTCATCCAGTGTTTCACTATCGGTCAAGCGTTGCCGGAACTGCTCAGTTCGCGCGCGAAGCGCTTCATCGCTTTCGGCCTTAACTTCGCTTTCCAGTGAGTTGATTTGCGCAACCAAGGGATCAAGTCGCTTGAGGACGCGTTCATTCTTGCTGCCGAAGACTTTGGTTAAAATCTGTCCAATCATGACAGGGATAGATCCTTTCAAAAGATGCCTGAATTTGGCACGGCCTGACCGGCACCCTATTTGTGGCGGGTCGAACTTAGCATATCAATCGGCCGGCATCATAAAACGAATCACAGGGACATGCAAATGCAATGATCGATAGCGGGCGTGGTCGGCTGCGTGGCGGAAGCATCAATGACCGGCAAGCGGGTCGAACACCGCAAGGCCGGCAAAGAAAAAAATCAGCCCAACAAAAAAAGGGCGCACGGTCCGACTGGTGTCGTGCGCCCCCTCAAAAGCCGATGGCTGATCAGTCGATAATGTATCTTTCCGGATTGACCGGAACCCCATTGAGTTTGACGATGTAATGCACGTGCGGCCCGGTACTCCGGCCGGTATTGCCCATCTGCGCGATGATTTCGCCGCGCTTGACCTTCTCGCCGCGTTTGACATTCATCTTGGCCAGATGCCCGTAGCTCGTCACGAGACCATAGCCATGGTCAATGACGAGATATTTGCCCAGCAGCCGCTTCTTGCCGGCGTAAGTCACGACACCGTTGGCCGGAGCGATGATCGGGGTGCCTTCCCGGTTGGCGATGTCGAACGCGCCGTGAAATTCACGACGCCCGGTGAAGGGCGACACCCGGTAGCCGAAGCGGGAAGATACCCAGCCTTTCGCCGGCCGAATCGAGGGGGTGCAGGCCAGCAGGTTTTTTTGCTCTTCCAGTTTGTCCAGCAGAGAGGTAAATCCATCCGTCTGGGCCATCGAGGCCGCTTCGATTTCCGCCACCTGGTCGTGCATGTCTCTCAGAAGCTGATTTTGATCGGCCTTGAGTTGCGCCGCCGGGTTCAAATCCTCGGGAATGGAGCCACCAACACCGAAAATATTACCTTCTCCGGCCGGCTTTTCCAGATTGGCAATCACCCGGATCTTGTTCTCGAAATCGTTCAACGCCAAGAGTCTGTTCTTCAGCCCGTTGATCTCGTTGGCAAAACATTCGATCTGTTTCTGGTGATGGGCGATTTCCGCATCCCGGCTCGTAATGGCGCTCTGGAGTTCAACGGTCAGTGAAGCGCTTCGTTTCAGTCGCAAATAGTCCTGAACCAGCAAACCGACGCCGGTGACAGCCAAAACGACCATCAGCATCCCTAGCGCCAGCGCCCATTTGCTGGAAGAGAACTGCCGGATGCGTGAGCCATTGCCGCTTAATAGGATGAAGGTTATTTTGTTCCGCATAATTGGTCCATTGAATTTTTCCGGTTATGCAGTGACCATGTTGGGGAATGGTTTTGCTTCCATCAAATTGTGCCGACTTTTTACGATAATAACACGCGTCTAAAATTTAATTTATTACCACGGGGTCTCGATAGCTGTCAATCATCCCCTAAAATCGCAGACCTGATCATCTGTATGCCTGCTGCGGTGCGCCTCCCAAACGATCGCCGCGGCCGCCCTTGCCCGATCAACAAAAAACGCCTTCGGGAAATCTCCCGAAGGCGTCAATCGGAAATAACCTTCGGCGACCCGGCTGCCCTAGCGAAACGCTTTAGACCCGTGGTTGTGCGTCCCCGTTTTTCAACGGGTTTGCCTTTTCGTGGTTATCTGTTTCGTGAATATCGAAAACGTTTAACCGTTTAGATCGATATTACATCAAACCCAGTTTAAATTTCAAGGATTTTAATGTATTTTTCATCAACATCGTAATGGTCATGGGACCAACTCCCCCAGGAACGGGCGTAATTGATCCGGCAATTTCCTTGGCGGCATCGAAATCCACGTCACCACTCAGAATAGCGATCTTCTTGCCGGTCTTCTCGCTGATTTTTTCACCCACACGGTTGACGCCGACATCGATGACACAACTGCCCGGCTTGATCCATTCGGGCGGAACGAGACCCGGCACTCCGGCCGCGACGATTAGAATATCGGCACGTTCGCAGTGCGCCTTTAGATCTTTTGTACCGGTATGGACAATCGTCACCGTGGAATTGGCCCCTACGCCCTTTTGAAGCATCATGTTGGCGATCGGTTTGCCCACGATGTTCGAACGCCCCACGACGACCACTTCGGCGCCCTTGGTTTCGGTGTCCGAGCGTATGATCATTTCCTGGATACCGGCGGGCGTGCACGGCGGAAACTTAACCTCATCGCCGCCAATCATCAGACGGCCAACATTGACCGGATGAAAACCATCCACGTCCTTATCCGGATCGATGGCATTGAGCACTTTTTTATCGTCGATGTGCTTGGGCAGCGGCAATTGCACCAGAATACCGTTAATCGTGTCATCGTTATTGTATTTATCGATCAGCGCCAAGAGGTCTGCTTCAGAAATATCGTCCGGCTGGGTATCCTGAACTTCATTGAAACCAAGCCGGTGGGCTGTCTTGATTTTGAGGGTGACATATGAAATCGATGCCGGGTTCTCTCCCACCAGAATGGTGACCAATCCCGGTACAACGCCGTGCTTGGCTTTGATCTCCTCTACTTCCGCTGCAATCTCCTCGAGAATCTGTTCACGAATCTCGGTTCCCTTGATCAACTTGGCCGTCATGTGCAATCTCCTTTCGCCGATTTATTGTAAGAATGTGGGGTACTGAATGGTAAGGCGGGTTATCGATCGTACCTGCTTTATGTAAAATGAAGAAAATTGTCAAGAATTCAAAAGCATAGCATTTTTTCCCCGATACCCATGGTCCACGTATGATTTGCTGCGTGCTCCTACACGAGGCACGGCCCTATGGCGGCCCATGGATCGTCGCTCTGCGAGGCGCCCCGATTTCTTGATCCCGGAGCGACGGCGCTGATCTCACAACGGATAGGGTGATGGCAGCAGACCGCAGGTTTCATCGACCCCGATCATGAGGTTCATGTTCTGAACGGCTTGTCCGGCCGCGCCTTTGACCAGATTGTCGATGGCCGCCATCAGGATGAGCCGGTTGTTGGCCGAATCCACCCGCACGCCGATATCACAGAAATTCGTCCCTCTGACATGGCGGGTATCAGGGATACGCTGGTCCGAACAGACACGCACGAACGGCGCCCGATCATAAAAGGACCGCAGGCAATCCCGGACGGCCTCCTCAGATGCGGCGTGATCGAGTCGGGCATAGATGGTGGTCAACATGCCGCGCGACATGGGCACCAGATGGGGCACAAACGTGACGTGAACAGGCCGATCGGCTTCCCGACTCAATACCTCGTCCATTTCAGGATTGTGCCGATGTTCGGCAACTTTATAGGGTTTATAAGATTCGGTGACCTCACAGAAATGCGTGGTCAGGCTGGGGGAGCGACCAGCGCCACTGACACCGGATTTGGCATCGGCGACGAGACTGTCCGCATCCACCAGCCCGGCGCGCAGCAGCGGCACGAGCGGCAGCAAAACGGTCGTGGGATAACATCCGGGGTTGCCCACCAAATCGGCGGCGCCGATCTGTTCCCGATAGACTTCGCTCAGCCCGTAAACGGATTGCGCGAGCACATCTGGGGCGCTGTGGGGCTGATAGGCCGATTCATACCGCTTTTGGGACGTAAAGCGAAAATCGGCGGAAAGATCGACCACCCGCACCCCGGCCGCCAAGAGATTCGGGGCAATCGCCATGGGCAATTGGTGCGGCAAGGCCAGAAAAGCGATATCGGCCCGGTTGGGGATCTGCTCGACATCAAAAGCTTCGCAAACAAGCTCACACAATGTTTCCATACCCGGATAAACCGCCGCAAAACGTTTTCCGGCATGCTGCCGGGAGGTCAGCACGGCCAGTTCGACTTCGGGGTGCATGGATAAGATGCGAACGAGTTCCGCGCCTGCATAGCCGGTCGCACCAACGACGGCAACCCTGATCATAGGCATCCCCTTGCTTCACAGTAAAAGCGATACGCAACCGCGACCTCAGCCCTAACAAAGAAACGTCCTGGTTTCAAGACGGAGAGCGCGCCTAACCGATCGCAACGTCGACATCCCAGTGGCGAAACGTCCCCGCCAGGCGGGATGGCCTCCTTCAACCGCACCCGGCCGGGCACCATATATAGTATCTCTGTTGACCTGAACATCAACCTATAGTAAGTTTCATGCAAGCGTGATGCGGCCAATGGTATTGCTGAATCCTCGTTTCGACTGAAATTGCTGATACGTTCTTCCGACACTGGAGAGGGGAAACCGCTTCCGCAATGCTCGACATCTATCGAAGGGCATTTATTCGCAGAGCCCTGCAGTGCTCCCTGACGGGATGGCTCGGCCTCAGCGGCGCCTGGACCGTGCCGCTGAGCGCTCTGCCCGCCACGGCTTCGCCGTCCTCCGCGCGCATCGCCCTCATCATCGACGATGTCGGCTTCAGCCGCAGGGTGATCAAACCCTTCCTGGCGATTCCGGTGGACCTGACGTTTTCGATCCTCCCGCATCTTCAATTTTCCAATTTACTCGCCCACGAAATTCATTCCCATGGATTCGAAATTTTGTTGCACCAGCCGATGGAGCCGTTTGACCCGCACGTCGATCCAGGGCCCGGCGCCGTTTACGTACGTGACCGCTCGGAACGCATCGAGGACATGATCGCTAATAATATCCATGCGGTGCCCCATACCGTCGGGGTGAATAACCACATGGGATCACGCTTTACATCATCCCGCCGGGAAATCCAGATCGCGCTTCAGGCCATCAAACGCGAAGGCCTGTTTTTCATCGACAGTTTGACCTCACACCGCTCGTGTGCGTATCTGACCGCCCGCCGCATCAATATGACGACGGGTCGGCGCAATGCTTTTCTCGACAACACGCGGCAACCCGCGAACATCCTCCAGCGACTCTATCATCTGGTCGATCACGCCCTGTTTACCGGTGCGGCCATCGGTATTGGTCACCCCTTCCCGGAGACCGCCATGGCCATTCGTCAATTCTGCTCGGAAATTCAAGGCACGGGTGTTAATATCGTTCCGATTTCCCGAGTTCTGGCGCCGAGCGCATCATCGTTCTCCCAACCGTCACCGGCAATTTGAGCTGGACCGGCCTGAATCGCCCCCCCTGCCGCGTTTAGAGCAATCCGCCAACCGATCGATGGTTTACTTTCATACCAACGACGGTTATCTATATGTATATCGCTTTCATTTAACCCTGAGACGCCCGATCATCGGTTAAACGCCTGGTTGGTCGAAACCATGCTTGCCCCGGGAGCGTCGTATGCAAAATAACAATACCGGTGAGCGCGCATTGTCGGAAACGGAAGGCCGTCTTCTCCTCCAACTGGCCCGGCGAACCATCGCGGCCGAGTGGGGTATCGAAGGTCAGCCGCCGCCTGATTTCGAAACCCAGTTGCAAGCGCCTATTTTCACGACCCCGCGCGGGACGTTCGTCACCTTGAAAAAATCAGGTGACCTCCGCGGCTGTATCGGCTCGCTGACCACGCATCAATCGCTGGTCGACAATGTGCGCACCAATGCCCGCAACGCCGCCTTTCGCGACCCACGCTTTTCCCCAATGACGAGGGAAGAACTTGATCACGTGCAAATCGAGGTCAGCGTTCTATCCAAACCGCAGAAACTCGATTACACGTCAGGAAAAGAACTTTGCGACCGCCTCCAACCGCACGTCGACGGACTTGTGATTCGTAAAGGCCATGCCAGTGCGACTTTCCTGCCGCAAGTCTGGAAACAGCTTGCCCGCCCCGAAGATTTTCTGGCCCACCTGTGTTTGAAAGCCGGATTAACGGCGGATGCCTGGCGTCAGACCGACTTGGAAGTGGAAACCTACCGTGTTCAATATTTCGACGAGTAGCCCCCGCACCGACCCATTGGTTTGAAACCCGCGGCCAGCCGCATCGGGAACCAAGATCCAAATTTTGAGATAGCTTCGCGTCCTGGCGCTTGCAGCAGCGCTATGGGGATTTCGGTTTGCGCCGGCGACGGATGACGTTTCCGGAAGCGGCACTGCGGAACCATTGGCGGTTTAATTCTTCCTTGAGCATCGACAAAAGCTCTTCCGATGATTCCCGACCCGTCAAGCGGATGCCCATGGAGCGTAATTCCTGACGCAATTCGCGCACACTGCCGCTGTCACTGGTAGGGGGGGGGGTTTTGGAGCTGGACTTCATGATGGTCTCGTTCGCGTGGCTTTCAGGGATTTACCGCTGCGCCTTCGATCAAAAACCGCGATCACCGTAATGGCATCGACGTTGCTGCCGCTTTTATACGAGAGTAATGGGAGGCGTCAAGCTAAAATCGAACGATCACCGTAATTTGCACGTCACGCCCCGAAGCCGACATGCGTTCGGGTTAGTGCATCCGACCGGATCCGCGACGAAATTGCGGGCGGCGGCCTGTGTTCGAGCGGCCACGATCTCCCCGGAGGTTTTGGCGTTAACTTAACATCGCTGTCTGTGGGTTTTTAGATAGTCGACTTACGCGGTTTCTCCGTAATTGCCTCGATGGCCTCAGGATCGCCGATGATCTGATGCAGCGCTTGTGCCATTTGCTGATAGAGCGCCATGTGTTTTTCGATCCGTTGGATGCATGCCGCGATCAGTTCGAGGGCCTGGGGGTCGCGGATAAAAGCTTCGTAAATCTTGACAGATAGGATAAGGTTGTGAGATTTGTCGCGGGCATCGATCAAGTCGCGCGCACGCAGGGTAAAATAATCGTGGCGGGCGTTCTTGCGGATATAGGGCGTTATCGATAGCAGTTCCCACTGATAAAAGGCGATCAGGTTGGCCTGCTGAATGAATCGCGCGGCACTCTGGATTTCCGCCAGCTGGCTCCCGGATGCTTCGATGTGCAAGCGCGCCGCCGCCCGCAAATCGCTGTGCAGGCCCTTAAGATCCCAGTAATTTAGATAGAGCGCCTCGACGGAGGCCTTCAGGGGTTCGAATTCGGGCGCGGTGTCAGTCGTCGCGCATCCCGCCAGCAATCCCCAGATGGCGAACACCCCGATAATTCTTCGCGTAGCGAGGACCCACCCCATGCAGAATTCCTTTGAAAGCCGATGCCGTTACCACCAACCGATGCCGGCATCCGTGTGGCCATCGGCGCTCAATATCATACCGGGCGCCCATCGGGCCGCGCGCGCCGACATGCGCCGTATCATCCGCCGTCGGTTTGCGGAAAGGAGGTATTGGCGTATAGATACTCCATCTTCTCCTTGTGCTTGAGTTCCTCGTTGGCCATCCGCTGCAACATCTCGTGAATTTCCGTGCCTTCGCTGTAGAGCGCGGCCAAATCCGTGTAAAAATTGAAAGACCGCAGCTCGCGATGCGCCGCCACCAGAAAGAGTTCGTCACGGCGTATGTTCTCGGAGACTTCCGGTTCTTCGAGATACTCGGCAAGCTTGTAATAAACCACGTCGGCCTTGCGCAAACCCTTGGGCCCCTTGCCCTTGTCACGGAATTTCACCAGAAAGGCCTTGTGTTTCTTTTCTTCATCGGCAATCCACCGGATGGTCTCGCGGGCGGATTCATCGGCCACTTGTCCGGCCAGATCGTTGTAAAAGTTGAAGGCTTCTTCTTCCCTTCCAATGGCCGTTTCGATACAGGTTAAAAGCTTTTCATCCAGCATGGTGTTGGTTCCCTCCTCGGTGAAGATGTTACAGACTGATTGCAAGCTCAAATCAAAAGAAAACGCTTCCTCAATCGCGCTCTCAGCGATGAGCGGGTAGGATTCCGCATGAGGATAACGCGGCCGTGTGAATAATGTGAACGATAACCACCTTCAGGCCTGAAAGCAACCAAATGCACCCGGGCGCCCCCGGAAATCGCCCGCCGCGCGACAAGTTCCTAAAGGGCTAGCCACCCGATGTCCTAACGCCCCGGGATTGCGCATCACCCTTGCACCCACCGCGTAGGCGGAAATGCAACTCGGCCCGCCCTTCGGTTATCGCAAGAAAAAAACCGGTCAGTTTAGCCTCGCGCATCATCGCTGCCCGGACTTGCGTGGCATTGAGGGGTTGTCGCCCGCCAGCGTATAGATGGCGGCCATTTTCCGCAGCCTGCGGATCGTCAAGCAATCCATCCGGTTGAATGGCCAGGGGCACCCGGTCATAACGCATTAGCACCTTGGCCAACATCTTGGTCAATTGGTGGGGTTGACCGTAAAAACCAATCCCCGTCATTTTACATGCCGTCATCCGTCTTTCCCCTCAAGGTCACGGCTGTCCATCCATGCCGTTAATGGGTCTCGTTAAAATACAGGCTAGCCTCCTCCACGGTGTCGAAGATCAACCATTCTTTCCACACCACACGGCCGTGCTGGCGCCGGGTCCTTTCGACGGTGGTGCTGCCGTGGTATTCGTAGGCATCGTCATAATCGATCGGAAGGCTTGTCGTCGTTGGCATCATCGATCTCCTTTCGCCGTAATAATGGTGGAATGCGCCTCGCAGGCATCACACTTGCCGCTTAAACGTCCTTTAGCAGAGGGGTGTGACAGATCCGGTCACAAGTTGGACATTTTTTGATATTTCTTTTAAAAATCGGAAAGGAAGGTAATGGTGGCAAAGCTTCCGCGGGCCGTACCGCACGATTAAACCAGCATCATCAGACGTTACGCCGGCCGGGCGGAAATAAAAAATGGAGGAGGATATGGCGCGCGGGGATCAACTGGCCCGCCAGTGGACCATTATTCAGAGCCTGCAGGCGGATTTGAACGGCAAGACAGTATCCGAACTGGCGGATATTCTAGATTGC
Source organism: Desulfobacterales bacterium (assembly GCA_030065585.1). Taxonomy (GTDB): domain Bacteria; phylum Desulfobacterota; class Desulfobacteria; order Desulfobacterales; family UBA5852; genus JABZFP01. The sequence continues at coordinate 19,167 of JASJED010000030.1, forward strand.
CACACACGCACGATCTATCGGGATCTTGAAGCCCTTCAACTGGCTGGCTTTCCGATCTATACCGATCGCAACCAGGGGGCGACGCGCTGGCAACTGCTGGACACCGCGCGTCCCAAGGTCCCGATTGCCTTTAGCCTGACCGAACTGATGGCCCTCTACTTCAGTCGTGACCTGCTGCAGGTGTTAGAGGGCACGGTGCTGCACGAAGCCCTGGAAAGTCTGTTCCGCAAGATTCACGCGACCCTGCCACCTGAAACCGAGGGTTATCTGACCGCCTTTCAGCAAAGTGTCAAAGTTGGTGTCCACCCGCGCCTGAGCGCGCCGGCGCGCCGCTCCGCCCTGGAGGAGATCAACCGTGCGATCAGTGCCCAAACCATTTTGGAAATCGAGTATTACACCATGAGCCGCGGGCAGCAGGGATTGCGCCGGGTGGCCCCCTATCGCCTGTGGTTTTTCAACGCGGCGTTCTATCTGATTGCCTATTGTTACAAGCGCCGTGATATTCGTATCTTTGCCGTGGAACGCATCCGTTCCATGGCGCCGACCGGCGAGACTTTTGAGCGGCCTGATTCCCTCGACATGGAGGATCTGATGGCCGCAAGCTTCGGTGTCTTTACGGGCGAACCGGTAACGATCCGCGTACGTTTTTCTCCCCGCGTCGCCGGCTACATCCGGGAAAAAATCTGGCACCCGTCCCAACGTCTGGTTCCGGAGGCGGACGGGGCCGTGATCTTCGAAGCCGAGGTCGCCGGCACCCAGGAGATCAAGCACTGGATCATGCAATGGGGCCGGGAGGCCGAAGTGTTGACACCGGAACGCCTGCGGGCCGACATCCGCAATGAGGCCGAGGCCATGGCCGCGAGCTATCCCAAAGGTTGATGGGCCCGCGACGTCCTGTACGATCCGGCCGTCAATTGGCTGGGCGAATGGCCACCAAGCTGGCTTTCATGGCTGGTGCATCCGCATGAAGGCTGGGTTGTTCACGGTAGACGACAATGCGCAGGCGGCTGAAGGCGCGGCGCAATTCGTCGGGTTTCAGCAGGTGTTCGGGGCGGTGGGGTCCGCTGGGCGCGCCCGCCGGGGCGGCACGGTAACTTTCGAAGATCAGCACGCCGCCGGGGCATAATCCCATTTGCAGCGCCGGGAATAGGCGCCGGTCAAGAAAGCGGGTATTGACGATCAGGCTGTAGCGCCCCGGGGGGATAACGAAATCGTCTAAATCGGCGCAGATGCGCTGAATGCCGGTCGGCCGGCAGGCAAACCGTTGCAATCCCTCGAAGGCGATATCCACGGCGTCCACGGCAAATCCCCGATCGGCCAGATAGCAGGCATTGCGGCCATTGCCGCAGGCCACGTCTAGGGCCCGCCCCATCGGGGCCAGATGGGCATAGGTTCTGACGATCGCCGCCGGCTGGTCCGCAAAGGCTTCGCGGCGGTACTTGCGATTCCATTTCAGGCGATCACGCCGCATGCCGGAGTCTCACCCATCAGGTTCGCCAAAGTTAAAACGACTCGCCAGCAATTGCCGTGTCGGCGGGCTGACATTCAGATGTCGCATTTCATCGGCCGCCACCCAGCGGGCTTCGCGGGCATCGTCCCCACTGCGAAGGTTTCCGCCGAGATATCGGGCCGCCAGATCGACGATGACATAATGAAAACGGATCCTGCCCGCCGCGTCCCGTTCGATCACGTCGAAAACATAGATGGGCTCACCGGCCGCCACATGAATTCCGGTTTCCTCTCGTATTTCGCGCTCGGCGGCCCGGGCCAGCGATTCACCCAGTTCGACCCGGCCGCCCGGAATGGCCCATTGCCCGTCGGCCGGGGCCTGGCCCCGACGTACGAGCAGCACCCGATTGGCATGAAAGACCACCGCACCCACGGCCACCTGGGGCAACGCGGGGTAGCCTCGCTCCGCAGTTTCTCTGTCATCAGTCGGAGACAAACGATCAACCCTTTCCGCTTGAAGGTTACCCGCACGGTAGCCAACCCATGCTTCCGATGAGGGACCTAGTGCGCCACCAGGGTGTGCGGGTAGAAGGCCTGCCACACAAACCAGTAAACGCCGACACGATCGTTGACCACCTGGTGATAATTCAGAATCTTGAGCCGATAGGCCCGGACTTCGTTGCCGATCCGCAGACCCACGACCTGGTCCTCGTCCGCGAGATGACCGGCTTCATCCAGAGGCATCATCTCTGGTGCCAGAATGGCGGGGATGCCGTGGCCTACTTCTTGAAAAACAGATAGAACGCCAAGCCCACCAGGACGAGCGCGAATATCTTTTTGAACCCCTCCGTCGAGACATGCTGCAGCAGGCGGGCCCCCACCTGGGCTCCAACGATGCCGCCGATACCCAGCAGGGCGCCGGCACGATAATCCACGTTGGCCATCTTGCCGTGCGCGAATAGCGCAGAGATTGAAATCACCAGGATGGCCAGAAAGGAAGTTCCCACCGCTTTCTGGGCCGTAAAGCCCATGTAGAGCAGGATCGGGATCATCAAAAACCCGCCGCCCAGACCCGTAAACGACGCCCCGATGCCGACGCCGATACCCAGCACCGCCATGACCAGCATGTTCCAGTTCAACGCATCCAAGAAAAACCTCCTCATTCCGACGGGTTCACCCCTTATCAACCGATCGATTGGCAGTTCGGTTATGATTGCGCCGCCGCGCCGTGCCGTCAGCGCCAACCGCCTGTGGTTAGGCGGTAATGCTATAGCGGCTGATTCCCTGCGGTGTCAACTTGAAGATCGCCGCGCCCAGGGGATGCCCCGCAAGGTGCATGCCGCCGCGGCCTTCGCCATCGAGGCCATCCGTTCCTTTAGCAGGCTGTTGAAGGTTGCCTGGACCCGCCGAATATGGCATTAGGATAGGTGGAGGATCATCCGCGATGCAACCCGTTGCTTTCAATCCATCAACCGATCTGGCCCCCCTCCCCTTTGACGAAGAACTCTGCGAACTGGCCGCGGCGTTGAAACGCGCTGGTCTGCCCTGGCGGCCGCATGTGGGCTGTTTTGTCTGGGACCCGGAGTCGCATATCAAACCCCCATCGCCGTTTCCCGGCCAAATCTATTTCATTCTGAGCCTGCCGCGTTTTGTCGCTATTCTGGGGGCGATCGAAGCCATCCAACAAAAGCTGGTTTGGTTGCCGACCTGGCACCAGGCCCGGCTTCTATGCCGGCGGTACGGGATCGACACATCGCTGGTTGAACCGACCACGGACCCGGCCGAAGAACTCAAGACCCTTTACCGGTTGCTTCGCAAGGCCGTTGCGGCCAGTTAACTTCTCTCGCCGCAGGGCCTTTAAATATCTTGGGCATCGTTAGGCCCTGGCCCCTGAACCCCCAAATGGAGGCGATTATATGTTGAATTTTTCCCTGAGTCCGGAATTGAAAGCCATTCAGAACAAAGCCCGTGAATTTGCGCTCAAGGAACTTCTCCCCGTGGCCTGGGAATATGACCAGCGCGACGCGTTACCGCTGCACAT
>JASJED010000261.1 GCA_030065585.1 Desulfobacterales bacterium
ATCGTCAACCAGTTCGCCTTTTTTTCCATCATGTCCGACCCCACCGCCCGACTAGACCAATGGCTGGTCAACGTCCCGCAGATCTGGCGCCGCATCGTCATCCCGGCCGAGCTCAAATGGGAATTGCGCGATAAGCTCGACCAGGCCAACGTCACGGAGCGCGTCCTGTTTCCCGGTCTCGACGGGTTGAGTTCCTGGCTTAAACGACAGTACAGCCCCAAAGGTTGAAGGTTTCGTAAAATGGCCGATCCTCCTAAGGCGGATGAATATCGGCGTTAAGCGTAGCCCTCGTCACTGCGGCGTACCGTAAGTACGCCTCATTCCTCGGGCTTCGCAAGCCGTATGTCGGCTGGTTTACGCAACCTTCTGCTATGCAACTTTTGGCAAACATGCCCATTGATGTCCTTGGGTTCTCTTCAGTCGGGATTCGGTATCGGGGTCGGGATCGCTATCGATTGGTTTGGGTCTTTATTAAACGATTTCGATACCGATATCGATCGCGATAGCGATTCTGACACGGCGAGGAAAGTGGATAGGTCAACGCTTGTAAAAAAAGGAGGTATCATCCCATGCCCTACGTCAACATTCGCATCACCAACGAAGCGGTTACACCGGAGAAAAAAGCTGCCCTGATCAGGCGGGTCACCGAACTCCTGCGTGATACCCTGGGGAAAAACCCGGCCACCACGGTCGTCGTCATCGATGAATTGAGCACCGACAATTGGGGGATCGGCGGTGAAACCGTAACCCAGATCCGCCGGAAAGCCGCATCGCCTTCATGATTGATTAACACTCACTGCGTGATCGCCGAAAAGCCGCGCATTGATTTGACGTCAAACGCCTAACGGGGGCGTTTCTGGCCGTAAGGCCGCTCAGCAGCGTATAGTCGCATCATGACGTACCGATGGCCGCCTCGGCAAACCGCAGGTTGATGGCGAGTTTCTCCAGGGAAAGCCGCACCACATCGCCGGCCTGGGGATTGTCGGCCAAATAGGTGTCGAAGAAGGCCTCCACGGCAGCGGGATCCGTCATCCCGGCCACCGGGATGACAGCCGCAATCACGCGCTCACGCAGCAGGGGATGAAAATCAGCCAACTGCCCCTGCGCGCCCTCGAACCACGCCCACAGATCATCGACCGCATAGGGATTGGCGCCCATGGCGGTCAAGGGGATGAAGCGGTTGCGGTCCGGCACCTTGGCGAGCACATAGGCGCGCGACTTGGCCAGAACCTGGGGGTCGCGAAAACAGCCCATGGCCGCCAGCAGAACCAAACGCTCGTGCTCGCTGTCGCAGCTTTCCAGCCGCGCGATCAAGCGCGCCAGCGCCGCTTCACCGTTGAGCAAGGCATCCGCTTGGGAGACCCCTTTCAGGATATCGGGATGCAGGTCGGCGCGCTGGACCGCCTCGCCGGCAAAGGACGCCGCCCCTTCGGCACCATAGAGGACGGCACTGAAGATAAACTGGTCGCGCAGGGCGGCAATAGCGTGCGTCTCCTCATCCTGGGGCTCGAAACCGATGGCCTCCAGAACGCGCATCGTCAGCTCACGGCCAACCTCGGCAATCACCGGCAGGCGCCCAACCCCCGATATCAGCAGGGCGTGGCGTAAGTGCTGGTCGATACTGACCAGAGGCATGAAGGCCTCTTCACGATCATACCATTTCAAGAAATTGAGATAGACGCCCAGCGGTTCCCGGCCTGCCCGCACCATGGCAAACAGGTCGTTCTGGAGTCCCCAGCGGTCGATGGCCGCCAGGATCCGGCCGCGCACCAGCGGTCCCAAAGCCGCTCGCTGGGTGGCTTCGGCATAGGCCACCCGATAGAAACCGACCTGCCCGTCATTGACCTTCACGACCTCGGCATCCCCGATGGCGACATCCAATTCGGCCTCACGCATCAAGAGCCGCTGCTGACGCTGGGTGCCGCTGGCGTCAAACAGACGCAGGCTGATCGGAATCGGCCACACGCTTGTATCCGTGTGCGGTTGATAGGTGAACCGCTGCTGGCGCAGTCGGAGCTGATCCCCATGGCGCTCGGCGGTCACCAACGGGTGTCCCGCCTGCTCCACCCAGGCGCGCATAATATCGCCGACCGGTGCGTCCGAAACCGCTTCGAAGGCTTTCCAGAACTCGCCACTGCCCGCGCAGCCATAGGCGTGCGTCTTGAGATAGTGCCGCAGGCCCCGCTGGAAACTGGTCTCGCCAATATGGTCCCGGATCTGACGCAGGATGCTGCCGCCCTTGCTGTAGATGATCGGGGCCGTGGCCGTGTTGATGACCAGGTGCTCCCCGCCGGGGATCTCGATGGGAAAGGTCTCGATGAGGGCATCCCGCTCCAGGGCCCCGTCGGTCTGACCGAGAACGAATTTCTCCCAGATGGCCCATTCGGGGTGATAATGATCGACGATGCCGTAGCCAAAATAGGTGGCGAAACTCTCGTTGAGCCATAAATAGCGCCAGTCCGCGGGGGTCGCCAGGTTGCCGAACCACTGGTGGGTGATCTCGTGGGCAATCACCTCGCAGATCCGCTCCCGCCCCTCCTTGGAGGTGGCCTCCGGGTAATCGAGGAGTAAATTTTCCCGAAACGTGATGGCCCCCCAGTTTTCCATGGCACCAAACGCAAAGTCCGGGATGGCGATCAGATCCATCTTGCTGAGCGGGTAGGGCAGATCGAAGTAAGTCTCGCAAAACTGCAGGGCGCGGCGGCCGAAAGTGATCCCCAAATCCCCGTAGCGCGTGGCGCCGCGGGCGGCCACCAGGCGCACCCGGGGATCCTCCAGATCGACGGCCGACTCGAAATGCCCCACGGCGAAAAAGAGCAGATAGGTCGACATCTGCGGGGTACGCTCGAAGCGCACCTGTTTACGCCCGTCCGCCAGGGGGGTTTCCTGCGCGACGGCCCCGTTGGAAATGGCTGTCAGACGGCGGTCGACCAGTAGGGTAATTTCAAAGGTCGCTTTGTGACGGGGGTGATCGAAACAGGGAAATGCGCGGCGCGCATCACTTTCCTGAAACTGGGTCACCGCCATGGGCCAAAAGTGACCTTTGGCCATGTAACCGCTGCGGTAAAAGCCGGCCATGCCCGCATTGATCGCGCCGTGATAATCGACGATGAGGGTCAGGGGACCGGCCACCGGCTCCGGAAACGTGATCAGCAGTTGTTCGTCCCGGTCAAGCCGTTCGAAGGCGGCCTCGGCCTGCCAGTCGTCTCGATGCACGCGGCAGGCCTCGATGTCCAGCGCCAGGCAGTTGAGGCGCACCAGGCGCAGGGCCTCTGGTGGGTGAAACGTTATTTCGGCGCATCCTTTGAAGGTAAATTGTTCCAGATCAGGATCGATCGTCAATCGGTAGTGCAGATCGGGGAACTCAATCATGGCCGTGATCGCTTTCTGTTCGTTGGTGGATACGTGTTTCAGGCTGCCGGGTGTGCAAGGAGCGTGGCCGCGTCGCATCACGACCGCCATGAGGCGGATCGGATGGTCGCCTTCGTCGGGCGCTGGGGTGGTCAGACAGCCACCGGCTACATCATGTCGCGAATATTTCTAAGCCGCACCACCATTTCGTGCAGTCCCCGTTCGGCCCGACGCAGAAAGGTCCTCAGGGGCGGCATCTCCTCGTGGGAGAAATCGGTGATGGCGGACGCCAGCCGGACTTTGAGCGGCACCCCGCCGATGTTGTAAACATGGCGATGGAGATCGGTGATGATGCGGTCCCGCGCAATCTTGACATCGTCGGGCATGGTCATGGGCAGCAGCCAGAGCATGCGGCTCTTGTCGAGCGAACCCACCATGTCCGGGTCGCGCACCACCCGCGCCATGCGATCCACGACGGCCTGATAGACCTCCTTTTGCTTGACTGCGCCGGCCGGGACCTTTTCGCGCGGAATGGCCCGTACGATGGCAAACAGAATAACGGCGAAGGGCGTCCCGTAACGCACGGCCCTTTGCATCTCCTTTTCCACGAAGAAAAGAATGCTGGAGCGATTCAAAACCCCACTGGGTAGTTCTTTTTTCTCCTGCTGCTTTTTCCAGGCAATTTTGCCTTTGACGATTTCCGCGTAGATCTCCTGGAAATTGTTTTCATCCAGGCCCCGCTCGTGAAGGCCCGTGCGGACCTGCTCCAGGATGTGCGCCAGATCTTCGCCTTCGGTCGTGCCTTCCTCCAGGGCGCCCAGAATACTGAACTTCTTCAGATCACCGGCACCGCTTGGCAGACTGCCGCCCCACTTGTCCAGATCGATCTGCAGTCTGGTCAACATGGCTTCCATGCGGGCACTCAGACGCTCTTCGACCTCCCGCAGCACATCACTGTTGACATCCTTGGAACGCAGCCGGTCCACAATCTGCGACTGGACGCGCTGCAGGACCCGGTCCAGTTTTTCGTCTTCCCCGTCCTCGGGGTTGGCGACCGCCTCCAGCGTCATCTGCCGGCCAATCCGCTCGATATACTCGACCAACAGATCGGAGAGCACTTTGTCATCCCCGGAGCCTTTGCGAATCTCGGCCGACAGATAGATCAACTCGGCGGCAATCTGGGGATTGGAGAGGACTTCCTGGATCAGGTCCTCGCCTTCCACCCCGATCGCTTCTGCCCCTTGGGTCAACACCTGGGCCAGGCCCTGATTCTGAAGTTCCTTGCCCAGCGCGCCGATCAACTCCATGTAATCCGTCAACGGCATGCCTTCACTGATCAGGGCTTCCTTGAGTACCGGCATCAACCGCTGGAGTTCCTGGGGATCGGGCACCAGCCGGCGGAGGATCTGGGCCAGCCGTTTAACCGTAATCTCCCCCTTGCGGTATTCGTTCTTGACCAACTGAACGAAAACCCGGTCCGTCAGTTCATTGGCTTCCTGATGGATGCGGGCCTCGTCGGCATAGACCACCCCGGCGGATTTCTGGGCCTCGATCCCGCTGAGCAGCTTGCGTTTCATGTCGAAAACCGCTTCGGCCAGTTCGGCCAGGTTGGCCCCTTCCATTTCGGGGGTCACCTTGTCGACTTCGTCACGCAGTCGGCCAAGCTGCTTGATGATGACCGGTCCGGAGGCGCCGCCGCCCTCGCCGCCGCCCTCGCCACCCTCACCACCGCCCTCGCCCCCCTCACCGCCCTGCTGGGCCGAGGCTAAGTCCGAATCGATCAGCGTACGCGAGGCCGCACCGGGATTGTCGATCACAAAGCGCAGCGAAAGCGCCTGCTCCAGCTCCTCCATGACCAACCCGCCGGCCACCACACCCAGAAGGCTTTGTTTCTGTTCCTCCGGCACGCCGGGGCCGCCGTCCTCGGCGCTTTGTTTCAGGGTGTCCTTGGCCACCACGGCGTCGTCTTCCGTAACTTTCTTGTAGACCACGTGGTTGATTTTAATGGCCTCGACCCGTTTGCGTCCCAGCTCCCCGCGCATGGTGTCGGCATTGGGATAGGCCGCCAGGTCGATAAACACACGCACGAACTCGGCGATGTCGTTTGACTGCAGGCCCTCGTGAAACGACAGGGACTGCACCCCGGCCTTCTTGAAGTGCGATACCATGCGAGACACGTTCAGACGGGGGTCCAGGGGTTCGTCTTCGACAAAAAACTGATCCCGGTTCATGATCAGTACGATGGGGGCCTGGTGATTCAGGGCCTTTTCAACGGTACGGAAGAAGTCCTTGATGGACTGCGCGGTGTAGGGATGATCGAACTGGTACATGGTCGACCGGTTGAACAGCAGAGAAAACGAGCGGCCGACACGATCGTATTCTTTTTTCATCTGGACGTGCGACATGAACGATGCCTCTCCGGTATTGGCGGGAATGGCCCGGCACGCATCGGCGGTGCCGCGCAGCCCCCAGCGCCGGTTTGTCTGTTGGCCTCACCCGGCCTGCGCCACATCGAAAAGCCCCACCGGGATATTCAATGCAAATGCGCCTTTTCGTAAGCCTGCAGGTCTTTGAGAAAATCCCGGCAGGTCTGGTAGCGGTCCGCTTGACGATACGCTGTCGCTTTCAAAATGATTCGATCCATATCTTCATTCACGTCCGCGTTGAGCTCCGAAGGCATTTTCAAAAAATAACCTTCCTGACGTTTAACTTTCTGCTTGAGCAGCATCATCTTGGAATCAAAGGGCGGCAGCGGCAAATCCGGCGAAAGCATCTTGAACAGCATGGTCCCGGTGGCATAGATGTCACTGCGACCATCCACGCCCCGTCCCAGGATCTGCTCCGGCGGCATGTAAACCGGCGTGCCTTGAACCATGGGCAGCTTTTCATCCTCGGCCCGCAGGACTTTGGCGACGCCAAAATCCGTGATCAGCGGCCGCTGGGTATGTTTCTCGACCAACACGTTGTCCGGTTTGATATCCCGATGGATGATCTCCATCTGGTGGGCGTAGTCCAGCGCCTCCAGGACCAGGCCGCAGATGCGGACCGCCTCACCCACCGGTATGGTGCGGCGCGACGGCAAAAGATTTTTCTTGGCCATGCTGATCATGCGCGCCAGCGATTGACCCTCCACCAGCTGCATGGTGAAAAAAAGAAACGCGTCGGTTTCCCCGACCTCGTAAACCGGGATGATGTTGGGGTGCGATAGAATCGCCGCCGATTCGGCTTCGGACTGGAAACGCTCGGCCGTTTTGGGCGTCATCAAGCTTTTGGGCAGAATTTTAAGGGCAATCTGGCGTTTGAGAGTCCGCTGGTAGGCAATGAAAACAATGGCCATCCCCCCGCGCGCCAGCTCTTTGAGGATCGTGGAAGTGCCCACCTCGTTACCGATCAGGTGGTCCACTTTAATTTTGGCAATACCGCTCATCTATCCCCATCCCTGTGCCGGTAACCAAGCCCGCCACAGTGGCGTGACGGTCTTTGAACTTAAAGGGCTCTGACATCGAACCCTTTGATTATTTTATGTATTACAATTACCTTCGGAGGTCAAACCATGTCGTGACCGGGGGTCGGTGACATGCGGCAAAGCGCCCCACGGCCGCTGTTTTTGACATCCGAACGATCGTCGTTAGTCTATTTTAATCGAACGACGGCGATTTGAAAAGAAGCCGTCTCAAGCCCGTTGAATCGAACCCGGGAGAAAGATGTTGTACACGCACATCAATGCCGAAGTTAAAGCCAGGGCGATCGTTTGGGCCTTGGTCATTGTGATCCTGGTGCTGACCGTGAAAAGTTATGCCTTCGAAGCCGATCACGAGCTCGAGGTTCAGCTCGATCCCGTCCGCCAGCAGCTTGCGGGGGTCGATCGCATCACCGTTGGCCGTGAGGCCCCGTCCACCCTGCGGATATTTCTGGGTGCCGATGTGGTTGTCGATCGTCTGCTGGTCAACGGTGTCCCGCACAAATATAATCGGCACCCGAACGGCATCACCATCGAAACCCTTGCCGACGGCGGGCCCCCTTCACGCCGGTTGGAAATCCACTATCACGGCCGTTTCGACGACCCCGCCCCGAGCGATCCGGTCAATACCGACAACCCGGGTTACGGGGTATCCGCGACGATATCGCCCCAGGGCACCCTGCTGCTGCCCGGTGCCGGCTGGTATCCGTCCCTTGACGGGGCCCGCGAACGGCTGCGGATCGAAGTCGTGGGGCCGCCCGGAACCCTGTCCATCACGGCCGGCCGCCCGATTGAGGCCGCCCCGCGCCCCGGGCGTTCCGTATCGGCCTGGCAGATCGACAATCCGGTTGAAGGGCTGGCCCTGGTGGCGGGCAATTTTTCGGTACGCACCCGGCAGGCCGGGCATCTGCAGGCCGCCACCTATCTTCTGGACGACGACCCGGTTCTGGCGGATCAATACCTAGAAGCCTCCCTGAATTATCTGGCGGGCTACGAAACGCTTTTTGGCCCTTACCCCTTCGAAAAGTTTGCCGTGGTGGAGAGCTTCTTCCCCACGGGCTATGGTTTTCCGTCTTACACGCTTATCGGCGGCCGTGTGCTGCGGCTACCGTTTATCATCCGCACCAGCCTGGGGCACGAGATCGCCCACTGCTGGTGGGGCAACGGGGTCATCGTCGATTACACCGGCGGCAACTGGAGCGAAGGCCTGACCACCTATGTGTCCGACTACCGCTATCAGGAGCAAGCCAGCGCCGCTGCGGCTCACAGCTACCGTTTGCAGATGCTGCGCAACTACGCCGAGCTCGTGCCTGCCGAACAGGACTTTCCCCTGACCCGCTTCCGCAGTCGCCGCGACCCTCTGACCAAGGCCGTCGGGTATGATAAAGCCACCATGGTTTTCCACATGCTGCGCCAGCGCGTCGGCGATACGGTCTTCTGGGCCACCCTGCGCCGCATGGCCGAGGAGCGCATGTTTCAGTCGACCTCCTGGGAAGATATCCGGGCGTATTTCGAAGCCGCCTGCCGCTGCTCGCTGGACACCTTTTTCAGGCAGTGGGTGCGCCAGGCCGGCGCGCCGC
>JASJED010000262.1 GCA_030065585.1 Desulfobacterales bacterium
TTGGCCGAGGCCAGGATGGCACCGTCCGGGTCCAGCCCCAGATCTTCTTCGATCTGGCGTCGCACCCGTTCCACGTCGGCGGAGGGCAGGTCGATCTTGTTGATCACCGGAATGATTTCGAGATCGTGTTCCAGCGCCAGGTAGAGATTGGCCAGGGTCTGGGCTTCGACCCCCTGGCTGGCGTCGATCAGCAGCAGGGCCCCCTCGCAGGAAGCCAGCGCCCGGGAGACTTCGTAGGAAAAATCGACATGCCCCGGCGTGTCGATCAGGTTGAGGCGATAGTCGCGGCCGTCCACAGACTGATAGGGCAGGCACACCGTCTGGCTCTTGATCGTGATGCCGCGTTCCCGTTCGATATCCATGCTGTCCAGGATCTGGTCTTTGAAATCGCGGTCGGAGATGATATCGGTAACCTGGATCAGCCGATCCGAAAGGGTCGATTTACCATGATCGATATGGGCGATGATGCTGAAATTGCGAATATGTTTCATTCTTGGGACCATAGCGGCCTATCGTCCGCCGACCGACAGCGTTCGTCGGCCCCTGCGGCGCAACAGACCTTTTTCGTATTGTCGGGGCGGTACGCAAATGGCCGATTCTGACCGGGCAGCGAACAACAGGGCGGGAAGTTGGCACGCCAAATGCCGGTTGACACGCTCGCTATGAGCATATTATAAATAGTCACTTATAAGCAATAGGAATGCCCCTATTAGCAGATCACTTTTTACCCTGTCAACCCGCATACTTCGTCAGCTGCTGACGCTCACAACTGGCCGCTTTCAAGGAATCACCCCCCCATGAAAGACACCCGCATTCTGATTGTGGATGACGATGCTGGAATTCGCGATACGATGCACGAATTCATCGGGATGTCGGGCTATGAGGCCACCGCTGCCGCCAGTGCCGAAGAGGCGCTCGACATCCTCAACGACAAAGACGCCGACGTCGTGATCACCGACATCTCGCTGCCCGGCATGGACGGCCTGGAACTGACCGATCGCATCCGCAAGAACTACGATGCCGACGTCATCGTGATCACCGGCTACAGCGCCGATTATTCCTACGAGGAGGCGATCAGCAAGGGGGCCAGCGATTTTCTCTTCAAGCCGGTCCGCTTCGCCGAACTGCTCTTGCGGCTGAAACGCGTGCTCAAGGAGCGCCAGTTGACCCAGGAACGGGTCAAGATGCTCGAGCAGCTCCAGAAGCTGGCCACCACCGACGGTTTGACCAAATTGTACAACTCACGGCATTTCTACAACCAGCTGATGCTGGAAGTGGATCGCTCCAATCGTTACAATCCGCCCCTCTCGCTGCTGCTCCTCGATATCGATCACTTCAAGGAGTACAACGACAACTACGGTCATCTCGAAGGCGACAAGGTGCTCGTCCGTCTGGCCCAGATCATCGAGTCCTGCCTGCGCAAGTTGGATACGGCCTATCGCTACGGCGGCGAGGAGTTTACCGTCATCCTGCCCGAAACCACGGGAGACGAGGCCGAAACCGTGGCCCATCGCATCAAGAGTGCGGTGGTCGCGGAGAAGTTCCAGCCGCGCGCCGGTGAAAAGGTTTCCGTAACCGTAAGTATCGGCGTTACCCAGTACGTGCCCACCGAAGACATTACGGCCTTTGTCAAACGGGCCGATGCCGCCATGTATGCGTCCAAGGACGAGGGGCGCAATACGGTTTCCTGCCTGTTCGCCGACTAAAACTTTTCCCAATTTCCTACCAGGTTTCCAGCTCGATCTGGAGATACAGATCACCGCGGCGGCCATCGGGGAATACCGGCCCGAGGCCCCTGAGCCGCAAGGATTTGCCGGCTTGGATGCCGGGGGGGACGGTCACCCGCAGCGTGCGGCGGCGCAATCCGCTGGCGATCGTCACGATCTTGCGGGTTCCGGCCAGCGCTTCGAAGGCCGAGATACGCAGACGGCCTTGAAGATCGGGGCTGCCCGGAATGCGGCGGGGGTAAATGACCTGCAGACGGTGGGAGCGCTTCTTGGTGGTGGCCGCCTCCAGACGCGTTAAACGACCGGTGGTCGGCAAAAATTCGAAGGCTTTCAGCAGGACGATGCCGGCGATAAACCCGCCCACGTGCGCCCACCAGGCAATGCCGCCGGAGGCCCCGTCGGCGCCGGCCGCGCCCAGAAACTGAAGCACGAACCAGATGCCCAGGAAGAAAAAAGCCGGTATTTCGATGATCCAGGGAAAAATGAAGATCGGAATCAAGGTCAGGATTTTGGACCCCGGGTAGAGCACGAAGTAGGCGCCCATGACCCCGGCAATCGCACCGCTGGCACCCACCGTGGGGATTTGGGAGTCGGGGTGCAGGACCAGGTGGACCAGGCCCGAGAGACAACCGGCCAGCAGGTAGAAGCCCAGAAAGCGCAAGGGGCCCAGGCGGTCCTCGATATTGTCGCCGAAGATATAGAGGCTCCACATGTTGCCCAGCAGATGCCAGAAACCGCCGTGCAGAAACATATAGGTCAGAAGGGAAATAAGATTGCTGCCCCATCCGAAATAGGCGATCAGGGCCGGGTGGGTAAACCGCGCCGGGATCAGACCGTAGGTGATGATCAGGCGTTGGGGGTCGGGCCCCGGGGAATGCTGCAGCAGGTAGATCAGGACGTTCAGGCCGATGAGCAGATAGGTGACCAGGGGGTAGGTCCGGGATCGGATGGTGTCGCGCAGCGGAATCATGGGACGCCTCCTCCCGATGGATTATCGGCCGGCGGGTGACCGCCTAATTTCAGAGCGGTGTGATCACTGATCCGCGGGTGCGTCATCGGATGCTTGCGTCGCTTCGATCCGCATGCTGATATCCACGGCCGCGGCCCCGTGGGTCAGGGCCCCCACGGAAATGATGTCGGCGCCGCAGGCCGCCAGATCCGCCAGATTCCCGCGCTTGACCCCGCCGGAAATTTCCACCAGGGCGCGTCCGCCGATCAGGCCGACGGCCGCCCGGATGTCTTCCAACCCCATGTTGTCCAGCATGATGATGTCCACCCCGGCCTTGAGGGCGGTCTCGACTTCGGACAGCGATCCGACCTCGATTTCGATCTTAAGGCTGTGGGGGGTGCGGCGGCGCGCGCGTTCGATCGCCTCGGCGATTCCCCCGCAGGCGGCGATATGGTTGTCCTTGATCAGGATGCCGTCGCTCAGGTTCAGGCGGTGATTGGCCGCACCGCCGAGGCGCACGGCGTACTTTTCCAACGCGCGCCAGCCGGGGGTGGTCTTGCGGGTGTCCACCAGGCGGATGCGATGGCCTTTGACTTCTTCCACATGGCGGCGCACGTGGGTGGCGATGCCCGAGAGGCGCTGCAGGAAATTGAGCGCGGTTCGCTCCGCGGTCAGAAGCGAGGCCATGCGCCCCTCGATCTGCATCAGCCGATCGCCGGCTGCGGCCGTCTGGCCCTCGGCGACGATCTCCGCCACCCGCAAATCGGGATCCAGACGGTGGAACACCCGCCGGGCCACCACGAGACCGGCCACGATCAGCGTCTCATTGGCGATGATCACGGCCCGGCCACGGGCATCGGGAGCAATCAGGGCATCGGTGGTAACATCGCCGGTGGCGATGTCTTCACCCAGGGCCAGATCGATCAGCCGTTCCAGGCCGTAGAGCATAGTGGTTGTCCCTGCCGGGAGGTGTTCGTTTGATCCGGCCATCGGCGGCTTTCGCTTCGCCGTCGCGATCACCCCTCCTCGGCCAGCGCTTGGATGCGTTCCAGATGGGAGGCCAGCGCCTGGCTTTTCTCCGCAAATCCGGCGTGCTTGTCCTTGACCTTGGCCACGACGTTTTCCGGGGCCTTGTTCAGAAAATCGGCATTGTTGAGCTTCTTGTCGAGCTTTTCCAGTTCGGCCGCCACCTTGGCGATTTCCTTGCGTAGCCGGGCGGCTTCCTGCTGTAAGTCGATAATGCCCTCCAGGGAGACATACAACGTAGCATTGTCGATGACGGCGGTGGCCGAGGCCTTGGGCTTTTCGCCCGTGGGCGCGACGCTGAGTTGTTCCAGGCGGGCCAGATTGATCACCAGATCTTCATGACCGGCGACCACGCGGCGGATGTCGCCATCATCGGATTGCAGGGCCACGGCCAGTTTCAGCGACGGGGCGATGTTCATCTCGCCACGGATGTTGCGGATGCCCGTAATCACCTGCATCAGCGTGGCGATGGCCGCCTCCGCCTCACGGTCGGTGGCCAGGGCGGGCAGTTGATCGTTGTCGGCGGGATAGGTGGCCCGCATGATGGAATCCTGGGTGCCGGGCAACTGGCTCCAGATCTCTTCGGTTACGAAGGGGATCAGGGGGTGGAGCAGAATCAGCATGTCGTGCATCACCCGCCACAGAGCGCCGCGGGCGGCCTGGGCTTTTTCTTCCCCCTGGTTGCCGTAAAGCGCCGGTTTGCTCAGTTCCAGATACCAGTCGCAGAATTCATGCCACACGAACTGATAGAGCAGGGCCGCGGCCTCGTTGAAACGGTAGCCGTCGATGGCCGCCGCCGTCTCTTCGATGACCGTGCGCATGCGGGAGAGAATCCAGCGGTCCGGCACCGCCAGCTGCGCGGCCGGCGGCAGGGCTTCGGGCTGGTTGAGGTGCATGCCCGCAAAACGCGCGGCGTTCCAGAGCTTGTTGATGAAATGGCGATAGCCCTCCACCCGCTTTTCGGACATTTTGATATCGCGACCCTGGGCGGCGAAAGCGGTCAGGGTAAAGCGGAAGGCGTCGGTACCGTAGGCCTCGATCACGTTCAGGGGATCGATCACGTTGCCCTTGGACTTGCTCATCTTCTTGCCGTCTTCGTCGCGCACGAGGGCATGGACGTAAACATCGCGGAAGGGCACATCGTCCATGAACTGCAGGCCCATCATCATCATACGGGCCACCCAAAAGAAAAGGATATCGAACCCGGTCACCAGGGTGGCGGTGGGGTAGAAGGTCTTGAGCAACGGGGTTTGTTCGGGCCAGCCCATGGTGGAGAAAGGCCAGAGGGCCGAGCTGAACCAGGTGTCCAGCACATCGGTTTCACGCACCAGCCGTCGGCTGTTGCAGGCGCGGCAGACTTCGGGGGCTTCCATGGCCACGATGATCTCGTCGCAGTCCTGGCAGGTCCAGGCCGGAATCCGGTGCCCCCACCAGATCTGGCGCGAGATGCACCAGTCGCGGATATTGTGCATCCAGTCGTAGTAGGTCTGGGTCCAATTGGGCGGGATGATTTTGGTGTGACCCGCTTCCACGGCCTCGATCGCCTTGGCGGCCAGCGGTTTAACCTTGACGAACCACTGGGTCGAAAGATTGGGTTCCACCACGGTTTTGCAGCGGTAGCAATGCCCCACACTGTGGTTGAGCGGTTCGATTTTTTCGAGTAGTCCCTGTTCTTTCAGTGCTTCAACCACTTTCCGGCGGCAGGCGAAGCGGTCCTGTCCGGCGAACGCCCCGGCCTCGGCGGTCATCAGACCGTCGTCGCCGATGACCTTGACGTTGGGCAGTCCGTGGCGTTGACCGATTTCGAAGTCGTTGGGGTCATGGGCCGGTGTCACCTTGAGCGCCCCGGTGCCGAATTCAAGGTCCACGTAAGGATCGCGGATAATCGGTATTTCACGGGCCATCAGGGGCAATTCGACCCGTTCCGTCGTCAATTCCAGGTAGCGCTCGTCTCCGGGGTTTACGGCCACGGCCGTATCGCCCAGCATGGTTTCGGGGCGGGTTGTGGCCACCACGAGGCCTCCCTGTGCCCCGA
>JASJED010000055.1 GCA_030065585.1 Desulfobacterales bacterium
CTGAACGCCTATGCGGCCACGCAGGCGCTGCTCAACGCCATCGAGAAATCCGGTTCGACCGAATTCGACGTTCTCAAGAAGACGCTTCAGGCCGAATGGGTGGCCACGCCGCTGGGCATTATCAAGTTCGACGAACGCGGCGATGCCATTGGTGTGGGTTTTGCCGTCTATCAGGTCCAGGGTGGGATGTTCGCCACCATCGAAATGTAGTCCGCAATCGATGCCAAATTCAGGGGTCGGACCTTCGGGGGCCGGCCCCTGATGTGTTTAGAGGCCGGACAAATTTTTAAGGCATATCTCGATTCAACGAGACCATAAACGGATGCGCCGACGTTCGAAATGGCCGTTTGGCCTAACAGGACGTCGGCCTGTCATGCTTTATATGCCCGCGGCGGCCCCTGAGTCGTCCGCCGGCGATAGGAAATCAAGCCGATGGATTATTTTCTCGAGCTTTTCCTGGGCGGTTTGACGCGCGGCAGCATCTATGCGCTGATTGCCTTAGGATATACGATGGTTTACGGCATCATCGAGCTGATCAACTTCGCCCACGGTGAAATTTACATGATTGGGGCCTTCACCGGCCTGATCGTCATCAGCGTGCTGACCCTGCTGGGCTGGAATACGGTGGCCGTCATCGTCATTGCCGCCCTCGTGGCCATGATCTATTCGGCCGCCTACGGGTACACCATCGAAAAAATCGCTTACAAGCCCCTGCGGGGCTCCCAGCGCCTGTCGGCCCTGATCAGCGCCATCGGCATGTCCCTTTTCCTGCAGAACTATGTGCTCTTGGCCCAGACCTCCAATTTCCTGCCCTATCCCAACCTGATTCCTGAATTCACTTTCGTGAAACCCATTGAGCACATCGTCCGTTCGACCGAGATCGTCATCTATATCGCCACCGCGCTGGTGATGGTGGGCCTGACGGTGCTGATCAAGTTCACCCGCATGGGCAAGGCCATGCGGGCCGTGGCCCAGGACCGCGACATGGCCATGCTGGTGGGGGTGGACGTCAACCGCGTGATCTCCTTCACGTTTATTATTGGCTCCTCCATCGCCGCCCTGGGCGGGGTTCTGGTGGCCTCGCATATCGGCCAGGTCAATTACTACGTGGGTTTTATCGCCGGTATCAAAGCCTTCGTGGCGGCGGTCCTGGGGGGGATCGGCAGCATGCCCGGTGCCGTGCTGGGCAGCCTCGTGCTGGGATGGACCGAAAGTTTTTTCACCGGATATATCTCCAGCGATTATGAAGACGTCTTTGCCTTCATCTTCCTGGTGCTGATTCTGATTTTCAGACCGGCTGGCATTCTCGGTCGGTCGCAGACCGATAAGGTCTGACCCTGTGGCGGCATTGGCGCCGTCAGATGCAATCAAAGCCGATTTGGCATCGGCCAGAGGTTGAAACATCTGCCTATGATGACATTGCAAGAGATCAAGAAGTCCCTGTTCACATCGCTGTGGTTCATGTTTCTGACGTTTCCCATCATGGTGATCAAGGTGAACACGATCGAGAAGACCATCGAATGGCGCTGGGAGCGGATGGCGGCCGTTGGGCTGGGGGCCTTTGTCCTGTCCTTTGTGTGGCGCTATCTCATCCAGCGCAAGGAGGCCGGCAAAAAAAGGGCCGAGGTCGGCAGCGAGGACAAAGTGCCGCTGATTCCGCGTCTGATGAGCGATCGGCGGTTTTATATGCCCGGGCTGATGGCGACGATTGTGATGGTGGTGGCCTTCCCCTTTGTGTTCTCGCTCTACCAGACCAACGTCATGATTACGGCTCTTATTTACGTGGTGGTCGGATTGGGCCTGAATATCGTCGTCGGCCTGGCGGGACTGCTGGACCTGGGCTATGTGGCCTTTTACGCCGTAGGCGCGTACAGTTATGCGCTGCTCAACGTCCACTACGGTGTCACCTTCTGGATGGCACTGCCCATCGGTGCGGCCCTGGCCTTTCTGTTCGGCATTCTGCTGGGCTTCCCGGTTTTGCGCCTGCGCGGCGACTACCTGGCCATCGTCACCCTGGGCTTCGGTGAGATCATCCGCCTGGTGCTGGAGAACTGGAACGAATTCTCCTTCGGCCCCAGCGGCATCGCCAATATTCCCAAACCCGGCCTGTTCGGTTTGGACCTGAGCCTGCAGCAGTCGACCACGTTTATCTATTTTCTGATGATTGGCCTGGCATTGATGACCATTTTCGTGGTCCGCCGGCTGCAGGATTCACGCATCGGCCGGGCCTGGATCGCGCTCAGGGAAGACGAGGTGGCCTGCCAGGCCATGGGCATCGACAAGACGCGCACCAAACTCTCGGCCTTCGCCCTGGGGGCCACCTGGGCCGGCATGGGCGGCGTGGTCTTCGCGGCCAAGACCACCTTCATCAACCCCACCAGTTTCACCATCTGGGAGTCGATCATCATTCTTTGCGTGGTGGTGCTGGGGGGCATGGGTTCGATCTTAGGCGTCATCGTGGGGGCGCTGATCCTCATTCTCCTGCCGGAGTACCTGCGAGCATTTTCTGAGTTCCGTATGCTGATCTTCGGTGTCATTCTGGTGATGATGATGGTTTTCCGTCCGGGCGGGATTATCAGCGACGTGCGGCGGACCTATAAATTTGAAGGCCTGGGCAACAAGGCGGAAAACAGAGGCGAATGAAAGCGGTTCTAGAAGTCAGTCAACTGACCATGGATTTTGGCGGTCTGCGGGCCCTGGACCACATTGATCTCGAGGTGCGCGAAGGGGAAATCGTGGCGCTGATCGGCCCCAACGGCGCCGGCAAGACCACTTTTTTCAACTGTATTACCGGGATCTATACACCGACGGACGGCAACATGCAGCTGATGCCGGCAGAGGGCGCCCCAGTGCGGCTGAACGGCCTCAAGCCCAATAAGGTCACCGAGAACGGGATGGCGCGCACTTTCCAGAACATCCGTCTTTTCCAGAACATGACGGTGCTGGAAAACGTCATGATCGGGCGCCACTGCCGGCTGCATTCGGGCATCCCGGGGGCGGTCTTCCGGCCGCCCGCCAATCGGCGCGAAGAAAAACAGATCGTCGAAGACAGCTACCGCATGCTCGAGAAGATCGGCCTGACCGGCTATGTCAACGAGTTTGCCAAGAATCTTCCCTACGGCGCCCAGCGCCGGCTGGAGATCGCGCGCGCCCTGGCCACCGAACCGTTCATCCTCCTGCTGGACGAGCCGGCGGCGGGCATGAACGCCCAGGAGACCAAGGAGCTCGACGACCTGATCGTTCGTATCCGGGATCAGGAACAGGTTTCAATTCTGCTGATCGAACACGATATGAAGCTGGTCATGAGCCTCTCGGACCGCATTTACGTGGTCGATTACGGCAAGCGCATTGCGGAGGGCAATCCCGAGGCGATCAAAAACGACCCGGCGGTGATCAAGGCCTATCTCGGAGAAGAAATCGATGCTTGAATTGCTCGATATTAATACGTTTTACGGCAACATTCAGGCTTTGAAGGGTGTTAGCCTGGAAATCGCCGAGGGCGAGATCGTGACCCTCATCGGCGCCAACGGGGCGGGCAAGACCACCACCCTGATGTCCATTTGCGGCGCCGTCCCGCCGCGCAGCGGGGAGATCAAATTCGAGGGCCGTGCCATCAGCGACATGCGTCCGAACGAAATCGTGGCCCTGGGCATTTCCCAGGTGCCCGAGGGGCGGCGGATATTTCCCTATCTTAGCGTGGCCGAGAATCTTGACATGGGCGCCTTTCTGCGTGACGATCGCGAGGGCGTCAAGAAAGATGTCGAATACATCTACGGACTGTTTCCGATTCTGGCCGAGCGCCGCCATCAGGCCGGCGGTACATTGAGCGGGGGCGAGCAGCAGATGCTGGCCATCTCCCGTGCGCTGATGGCTCGGCCGCGGATGCTGCTATTGGACGAACCCTCACTCGGACTGGCCCCATTGGTGGTCAAGCGGATTTTCGAAATTATCCGTAAGATCAATGCCGAAAACAAAACCACCATCTTTCTGGTGGAGCAAAATGCCAACCTAGCCCTCAAAGTGGCCCACCGCGGGTATGTCATGGAGAACGGCCGCATCATCATGAGCGACCGGGCGGACCAGCTCCTGACCAACGAGGACGTACGCAAAGCTTATCTCGGTATCTAGACAGGCTGTGGCCAAACGATTGTGGGTGGCCATACGGCGGGCGTTGTAATCTTCCTCAAAATGCCCATTTAAGGCACCTAAACGGCGTTTTTTCGTCGGATTTGGTCTTGCCCGGCCTGCGCGTTTATGACGTTCTTAGCCTTGTTGGGGCGTCCAGCGGCGGAAAATGATGGATGCGTTGTGGCCACCGAAACCGAAAGTGTTGCTCAAAGCCACATCGACTTGACGCTGTTGGGCCTGGTTGAAAGTGAAATTAAGCTTCGGATCGATTTTTTCGTCAGGGTTGAAGTGGTTGATGGTCGGGGGAACCAGATTTTCATGAATTGCCATCACACAGGCCACGGCTTCAATCGCTCCGGCCGCTCCCAGCAGATGCCCGGTCATGGATTTGGTGCTGCTGATGTTCAGCCGGTAGGCATGGTCACCAAAAACGCGACCAATGGCCAGTGCCTCGCTGATGTCCCCCAGCGGTGTCGAGGTGCCATGGGCGTTGATATAGTCTACCGCTTCGGGATCGATACCCGACTGGCGGATGGCATTGCGCATGACTTTTTCCGCTCCGATCCCCTCCGGGTGTGGGGCCGTAATATGGTGCGCATCGGCTGACATGCCACCCCCAATAACCTCGGCGTAAATTTTCGCGCCCCGCTGCTGCGCATGCTCGGCGGTCTCCAGAATGAGCGCTCCGGCACCCTCACCGATGACAAAACCGTCCCGGTCGCGATCGAAGGGGCGCGACGCATGTTCGGGGTCATCATTGCGACTGGATAGCGCCTTCATCGACGCAAACCCCCCGACGCCGGCCTCGGTAATCGGTGCCTCCGAACCACCACTGATAATCAGATCGGCAAAACCAAGCCGTAAATAGGCAAAGGCGTCCAGAAGGGCGTTGGTGGCAGAGGCGCATGCTGACACGGTTGCAAAATTAAGGCCCTGAAATCCGTAACGAATGGAGAGATGGCCGGCGGCGATATCCGCAATCAGCTTGGGAACGAAAAAGGGATTGAACCGAGGGCGCCCGTCACTGCGGGCATATTTTTTAACCTCCTCCTGGAAAGTATGCAAGCCGCCAATACCCGATCCCCAAATAATACCCGCGCGGTCCGGGTCGATTTGCTTGAGATCGATTCCCGAGTGGTCGATGGCTTCATCACTGGCCACCAGGGCATACTGGGTGAAGGCATCCATCTTCTTGGCTTCTTTAGGGTCGAAAAAAGCTTCCGCTCGATAGTTGTCGATCTCACAGGCGAACTTGATTTTAAATTTTTCCGTATCGAAATGGGTGATGGGGGCGGCCCCGCTGCGCCCCGTCCGCAATCCCTCCCAATAGGCCGGAAGATTTTGGCCAATGGCCGTCAGCGCCCCCATACCGGTAACCACTACCCGTTTATTTTCCATTTTTTCTCCGTCTTTCCAGCCGACAATAGATTGTTTACCGGCGCCGGTGTCGGTACGACGCAACCGATTGCGCCTCGAAATTACTCATTAAATTGACTAGCCCACAGTGGGGTTCGATCTTTGCCCGACATTTTGCCAGGCAAGATCGGATTATAAAAGGCACTAATTACACTATGATAATTTTGACCCGTGTTGAACCATTAAGGCCATGCTAACCTGGTCCGTCGGCATTTGCTCATGCCTTATGCGCCCTGCAGGATAAAAGCGTTTCAAGCGCCTGTCAAGCACTCCTTACCGCGCAGTTCTCAAAGGATAGGGCCAAAAGCCGGCTGGCGTCCACGGCGGTCCGCAGCTTTTCTGGCGTATATTCCTCAAACGGCAAATTAAACTAACCTTCACGGCCCGATTTACCCGATCTCATCGCATTGTAAATGGGTGACGGCGCGGTTTGCATCTCCGAAGGCTTTAACGGAATAATCGTTTTTCGAGACGTGCGAGCGGCCTCCGATTGGGGAGCAGGCGCGGGGGCCATGGCCGTCTCCAGGATGGCCTTCAGGCGGGATTGAACTTGCTGATAGGAAAAGTGTTGCCGGGCTATTTCATAATTATGGGCGGTCATTTGGTTGCGACGCTCAGGGCAACTTAAAAGGTGTCTGACCATCTCAACATGCCGGTTGGTGAGGATACCGTCTATGGCGACCAGGTCAAGATCGAGCGGTTCGATATCCTTAACAAATGTATCATATCGATTGATCAGCAAGGGCTTCCGGAAATAGATCGCTTCTAGCAGGGCATTGCCGAACCCTTCCGACAGACTGGGGAAAGTCACAAAATCACTTCGTTCGTAGAGATTCCAGAGCGCAGCGTACTGATGAAAAAAGCTTGAATGATTCCCGTTTTGCGGCGTGGGTTGAATATCAAGTATTCTCAGATCAACCTGATGTTGGGCGGCATAGCGTTTCAGCCAGTGAGCGTAAGTCATACCTTCGTCCCCGGCGGCATGACTGACGATAAGTTTGCAACGCGGCAGGTTGAGTTTATGCACCAGATCAACGGCGTGTTCAATTCCTTTTCGCTGAACGACCCGGGTTGGTTGTAAAATAACAATGTCTTCCGGTTGGATACCCATGGCCCTGATGGATTTCCGCCGACCGACCCGATCAAGATCGAGCGGACGCTTGAAATCCAAGACATTCGGTATCAAGGTGGAATTTCAGGATGGCGCGCAGATCATGAACAACCGCCAAGGCTTGCGGGGAACGACGGCGACGATCAAAAATCATCGTGGTAATCCAGTGGTTGACATCCGATTGAAAGTGCGCCTCCGGTACCAGCATACTGCGGCTTGCAGGGCGGTCGAGTTCACCAGCCAACCAATAGCAGCAGTGGCCCATTTCCTCGAGAATTTCGGCCCATTTGGCGGCTTCGAGGCTGACACCATCCAAGCCAGCGAAACGTGTCGATACCATGCCGATATTCAGCTTCATGGCCGCCTCCTTTTCTTTCCGTACCAATTCGGGAATTGGATCTCAGGGTCTGTTGCAATAATGAAAAGGATTTAAACGGACAGGCAAGCAAAAGCCGTGCACAAATTCGGTTTGAGTGAATAGTTGAGGATTATTCTAGGTATAGGACATTATTTTCATTCTTAGGTTCAATTGTTTGGGGAAAAAAATTCTTTGTTTGTTGACGAAGGGCAGAGAACTGAGAAAAAATATACCTATTCACTCCGCATCTGAATACCTTCCGACGTGATAACGGCATAGTCGGCTTCCAACGGTCGATTTTCCCGCTGTGCTTTTTGCTGGAGTTGGGATCGCATCACGGAGAAAATATCATCCAGGCGATGGTTTTCCTGGCACATGCGATTTAGCTGGACTTCGAGCCGAATCAATCGGGGAACGGCGTAAGCCGAAAGGATTGAATCGCCATCCAGCAAGGGTAAATGGCGTTTGGTCCAGATCAGATGGGCTTGAAACGGATTGCTGGGATTACGCGGTGAATGGCCTGCCAGGATGAAATATATTTGGTGGATCGGATCGATCGGCAGCCGTTCGCAATGGCGCTCCATATAGGCTTCATATTCCGTTGCCAGAAACGGTAAAGCCGCCGCGTAAACATCTTCGATGGCGTCAAACCGTTCGTGGGACATGAACGACTGGAGGGATGCGCCCATGGATGCACTCTCCGCTCCGCCGCCAACCATCAGGACGGATAGGGCATTAAGCTGAAAGAGGCGATGCATTGGTGATTCTTGAATTCGTCCCTGATCGTCGATGTCCATGTCATGGGCTTCGGCCCCCATTACAATCCCCTTCTGACTTCGGCAGACAATCATCTGTGACATCGTAACCTCCCGGCAATTTTCATTGCAGCGCTTACCGTTGATAATGCTGCACAATGGGGTTCGCTGTCAGTCCTGTCAAGAACGCGCTGACCTGTCGCGTTAATGTCGATATCGATCGGCAGATCTCGCGGGGTTAAGGTGGGGCTGAGGGTGGGTTTAGCATGGCTATGCGGCGCATCCTTGTTGTTGACTCAATTTTAGCTGCGGCGGTTGGTTGTCATGCCAGTCCGCCTTGACGGACGACGGTTTGATCCCCACTAATTTATGGTTGTTTACGTAAATGGAAGCACGCGTTTTTCAGTTTCAGACAGATGGGGGTAAAATGGTTGAGCAGCGCATCGTTGAGCTTGGCAACAGGTTAAAGGCAATCTACAAAGATCAGGTCGGGGGCAATCCGGAAGATCTTATCCGGATTTGGGATGATGGCGTTTGGTATTATGTGCTTCGCAACGATGATACCCAAAGCATTTTTCCTGTTCGATATCTGGCCGAAAATCGTGAAGCCGAAATTGCGGAAGCCCTGCGTCAGTTCAAGCCCGTGGCCTGAAAAAATTTGGGCGCCTTATGCGGGTGACGCATCCCAAAGAACGTCTGGCGGTAGCGATCGACTGCGTCATACCCGCCGGTGGGGAAGAATCGATTGGAATTCGGGGTTATACCGTGGCGATGACAATGGGTGCGGTGGGATTCTCTTTCGAACTCGGCCGAGACCAAATTCAGTCCCCAAAACCCGCGTGCTTCGTGGTGGTTCACGTGGGTGCGCCTGCGTTCGCTTAAGCCTGTGAGCATTCGGACGGCAACAGGCCCCCAAAAACTAAGGCGGTGCCAGAACAGAGGGGCGCCTTCAGCACTTGAATGGATAAAAGTGATGATAGCAATAGGAGCCAATGTCCCCGTATAGAATTTCGGTCTCGGCCATACATTGTTCGATCGTGGATTGGGATATTTCGCGGTAATCGGGTCTCTGTTCCTCTTCCTTCTTACAGTCCATGCAAATGGGGTCGTGCGTGTATGACGATAGAATGCGAAGATCTTTAGGACCCAGCGATTTTTGGCACCCCGAGCACGTGATGGCACAGGCCAGTTTTTCTTCCCAATTCTCTTTCATGTCTGATTCCCTTTCAGCCTTGCCAGCTCTTGGCGGCATTGGAGCAGCTCGTCAGTGGTCAGGCGCAGGCGATTGGCCAAGATTTGCGCAAATCCTCGGACAACCGTATAGCGAAAAATATATTTGTTGTCGCCGTAAAGCGCATCGATCCGTGACATATCGGTACAGAGGCAAACGGTCTCTTCGGTAGCATAAACCGACGCCGAACGCGCTGAACCGTCAAGGACCCCCATCTCACCGAATACATCACCGGTGTGGCGGATCGTTGCCAGCTCCTTGCCATCCTTGATTATTTTGGCCTTGCCGGATACGAGATAAAAGATCCAATTATCGAAATGACCCTCTTCGAGAATTTGCTGCCCGGGCTTAAATTCACGAAGTTCACTCATTTCTAAAAGGGTCTGTAAATGTTCTATCTCCAATGAGCGCAGTATCGGGATCTTCTGCAGCTTGCGGATAATGGCTTCGTTATCTTTTAAAAATCCTTCGTCGATCATCGTAGTGCCTCTCCGAAGCAAGCCTTCAAGCAATGCCATCCGCCTCAGCTGTCCGCCTTCCCGTCGGCGCGGTCTTCTGGACGGTGATCACAATAGGCTGCGACGGCATACCTTTCTAGAGCGATCTCTATCAATGTTAAGGGTTAGATCATCGGCGGCGTGTCCAGCCCATTAACATGGGATTGATCGTCATAATGCGCGTTTGCCATCCTGATTTGGACTGCCGCCCCCTTTGTGCAGGGCCTCGATGCTTTGTCACCAAGCCCCGATCCAGATAAAAATAAGGATAGAAAACAAATAGTTATAGGATATAAAGTGTTAGTATATGTTGTCATGGGGCAGCTGTCAACCACGCACTGTGGAGGGATGTCGGCCAGAGGGTTATTCTTGACACTACCTGGCGATTTCTATATGTTTTGCGTCTAGCTAACCCAAGGTCTGTGCATCATGCAACACAAAGAGGTGTGAAATGGCAGAGCCTGTCGATATCCAGCTTTATCTAGATCATGTCAGAGAAGTCGAAATTCTCTACCACCTCAAAGAAGAAGAACTCCAGCGGTTTTTAACCGTTTCCGAAGCCGTCTTGTACAGCAAGAGCGAAAAAATCGTATCACAGGGTGATAGCGGCAACTTTCTCTACGCCATTGTGACCGGTAAGGCCGATGTGAGTTTCAGAGATCTCAATGACGACGAAATGTTTGTCTCATCGGTCGACCCCGGCGACATGTTCGGGGAAGCGGCCTTCTTTACTTCGGAAACCCGCACCGCCAGCGTAACCTGCGCCGACGATACCATCGCGCTGCGGGTTCACAAAAGTGACCTGCTGCGGTTTATCAAAGACTACCCCAAATCCGGCAACAAAGTATTAATGATGATCATCCTCAGTCTGCTAAAGAAATTAAAGAAGGCCAACCAGGAATTGGCTTACGAAAAGCAGTCCGAGATTGATTTTAATTATGCCGATGCCTTGATTCAGGACTTTCTAAACGACATTTAAGAAGCGACCGCCCCTCAAGCGTCTGCGCTATCAGGCAAGGGGTTGTTGGCTTCACCGGAACCATCATGATCCAGCAATTCCCGGATCATGATGGATAATTGATCCAGCTTGAAGGGCTTTTGAATGAAGCCTTTGCACCCCGCATCC
Organism: Desulfobacterales bacterium; assembly: GCA_030065585.1. Classification (GTDB taxonomy): domain Bacteria; phylum Desulfobacterota; class Desulfobacteria; order Desulfobacterales; family UBA5852; genus JABZFP01. The sequence continues at coordinate 10,623 of JASJED010000055.1, forward strand.
AGAATTTCGCGCGCCTGCCCATCTTCACTATATCCGGTTGCCAGCAGCACCCTGATTTGGGGGTTGAGGTCCTTGAGACGTCGGTAGGTGTCGGCGCCGCTCAGGCCGGGCATGATCATATCCAGAATCACAAGATCAAACCGGCTGGGGTTTCGTTCATAGCGCTGAAGACCTTCCTCGCCGCTCTGAGCCATTTCCACGACATACCCCAACCGCTCAAGATTCTCCCGGCAGATACGCAGGACGGCGCGATCGTCGTCGATCATCAGGATGCGTTCGGTGCCGCGGACCGCGCGTTGTGGCTTAATTGCCGGCCCTGGCTGGACCTCAATGTCCTTGGCCGGCAACAGGATCGAAAAACGGCTGCCATGACCTGCGCGGCTTTCGGCGTGGATGTGGCCGCTGTGATTCTTGATAATGGCGTAGGCGGTGGCGAGTCCCAATCCGGTGCCCCGGCCTTTGGGTTTGGTGCTAAAAAAAGGATCGAAAATTTTTTGCAGCGTCTGCCGATCCATACCGCAACCGCTGTCAGACACGGTGACCGCCACGTAGCGACCGGGCAACAGTTGTGACGAGCGACTGAGCGGATCGTCTTCGGTGAGCGTGACATTGTCGGTGGCAATCTGCAATTCGCCCCCTCGCGGCATGGCGTGCCAGGCATTGATATAGAGATTGAGAAGGACCTGTTCGATCTGGATCGTATCGGCCCTGATGGCCCAGACATCAGGCACAAGGTTGGTTTTGATGGTAATTTCCCGGTGGGTTCGCCCGAACATGCGGTTTTGATTGCGGATGAGGGCATTGATGTCTAAATGTCGCATTTCCACGGTGCCACCATTGACAAACCCGAGCAGTTGGCGCGTCAGGCCGGCACCCGCCTGAACGTGCTCTTCGATCTGCTCCAGTCGATCGAGGTGGGGATGCCCCTCGGATAAATCCGCAAGCATCAGTGATACGTTGCCTTGAATCCCCATGAGCAAATTATTGAAGTCGTGAGCGATGCCGCCGGATAAATTGCCGATCGCTTCCATCTTGCGTGCATGCAGCAGTTGGGCTTCGAGCATTTTTCGATAACTGATGTCACGGACAACACCATAGGTCCCGATATAGGATGGCTTCGAACGGGCCCGGGAGTAAATACCGGTGGCATTCAATTCAACCGGGATCATATCGGTACCGCTGTCCCGGGGAAATTTGCGGGGCCCCGACCTGAACCGCGTTTCATATCCCGCCGTGGATCGCTTGCCGGTGCGACGTTCATGAATATGCCAGCGAACCTTTTCGCGGTCCTCTTCGAACAGCAGAAACTGATAGGGCTGGCCGATCAAATCGGCGATGCGATACCCGAAAACGGTTTCCGCGGCTTGGTTGACAAAAGTGAAGTGGCCTCTGGCATCCAGGGTGTAGATGAGATCGGGAGATTTTTGAACCATAAAGCGGTAACGATATTCCGAAAGGCGCAACCGTTGCTCAATGCGTTGGTTTTCTCTCTTAAGCCGTCGGCGGTCCAGGGCGTTGTGAACGGTTTTTTCCAATTCATCCGGGTTGAACGGTTTTTTCAAATAGTCGTAGGCACCGCGTTTGAGCGCCCGTACAGCCGTGTCGACGGTTGCATCGCCGGTCATCATGACAATGGCCGCATCGGGCATCCGATTTAGAATGGCGTCCATCAATTGGAAGCCATCTAGGTCCGGAATGCCTATGTCCAGGAGGAACATATCGTAGGGTTGATTGGCAAAGCCTTCCAACGCCTGGGTTCCCGAAGTCGTGAACTCAGCCTCAAAACCGCGCTGGTTTAAAAGCGACTTGAGGCTTTGACACATGCGATACTCATCATCCACGATGTAGATCGCCGGGCGTTCATCCATGTTGACCTCCAGATAGGCGGTGGCTGCCGGTATCCTCGCTCGGCAAGAGCATGATGACGGTTGTCCCCTGGCCCCGTTGACTCTGAAAAAAAACCGTCCCGGCGTGCTGCTCAATGATATCCTTGACAACCGCGAGCCCCAAACCCCCGCTGGCCAGGTTTTTTGTGCTGACCCCCGGTTTGAAAATATGTTTTTGAACGGTACGGGCCAAACCAGGCCCGGTATCATGGATGGTGACGATGATCTGCTGCCGGCGGCCTTCACCGGCCATGCGGCGAAAAGCCGTTTGAACGCGGATGCGGCCCCCTTGCGGCATGGCTTCGACCGCATTTTTGAATAAATTCAAAAAGACCTGAATCAGCGCATTGGCATCGCCGCGAACAAGCGGCAGATCGGAGGCCAGATTGTAATGGATTTTGACGCCCGCCGGTTTAAATACCGAAGGATCCAGCAGGCGATGCAGATCAATCAGAATGCGGTTGAGATCAACGGATGCGATAACCTGCAGGGTCGGTGAGCGGCCGGCCTCTTGTCCCAGGCGCTCGATCAGGCGGGCGATGCGATCGATTTCATCCTGGATAAGGTTTAGCGCCGCGTGGTTCGGTTGGCCGGCCGTAACCTCGCCACCGAGGGTGCCTAGATAATTTTTAATGATGCCCAGCGGATTGTTGACTTCGTGAATGACTTTACGAACGGATTCTCTTAAGACCGAATGGCCTTTGAGGGGGCTTGCCACCGCCGGGGCTAACAGATGACCGTCCAAGAATATGGCGGCGTGGTCCGCGAACTCCTGCAGACGGTCGATATGGGCGGCCAGGCGGGGGATTTGGACTTCGCGAAGACCACCGGCAATGAGGCCAAGATAACGTCCGCTACGCTGCAGGGGGATGCAAATCATACCGTCACGGCCCAACGCGACAATAAGCTGGTGATCCGCGATCGAAAGACGGCGTTCGGTGAAATAGCCAAAGGAATCGAGGATGCGGTTGTTGATCAGGGCGAAGGAAGGCAGATTGCTACCTTCACGCAGGGGGATTGCCAAGCCCTCCGCGCTTGATCGATATAGCCCGCTGTTGGCGGCGCGGACAACCAGACGCTGCCGCTCGTTATCACATTGGAAATATAGCGCTTGATGAATATCGAAGAGAATGTGGAGGCCGAGCAGAAAGAAGCGGTAGGCCACCTCAGGATCGCGGGCTTTGCTAAGACGGTTCAAAAGACCGGGAACCAAGGACATCTCTTCAACCTCACTGAGCATCGTGCGTACGGGGTAAAATTTTTCAAGACGATTGAAGACATGATGATGGGTAAAGTCGGACGGCATCAGGCCCAGTAACTGGCAGATTGATTTAAATTGCTGTGTGGCCCGCCGGTGTATGGCCGTAAGTTCGGCGGCACTCAGTTGGGGGGATAGAAGTGCGGCCAGCGCTTCCAGTTTGCCGGGCCTTCCACCGCGCCGCGCCATCGCCTCCGCCGCATAAACGATGCGCACCAGCGGCAGGCTGTTGGCGATCTCCGCGATGGGTCGCTGCTGAAAGCGCACCGCATCGGTAAAAAACGATGGCAGATTCAATTCGTCCAGGAAGTGGGCCCCAACCTCGCAGTAGGGCGCACCGAGATGACGCTTTTCCATTTTCCGAATATGGGATGGATGAACCCCGCGATCAAAATAAAAACCATAGGTTTTAGGGAAGTTGGCCCACAGCAGCAGTTTGCCGATATCATGAAGCAACCCGGCTAGAAAGGCTTCCTGCGGGTAAGCATAGGCCATCCCCAGCGCAATTTCACGGGAGAGCGCGGCACAAAGGTGGGCATGCTGCCAAAAGTGGTTGAACCGGTGCTGATATCGTTCCTCCTCAGGATGGGCGGCCTGCAGCATGGCGGTACACACGGCCATATGACGAATGGTGGCTAAATCGATTGGGGCGAGAATCGCTTCAAGGTCGCGTGGATTCAGGGGCACGCAGGTTTCGGTGGCCCTAAGCCGGAAGATACGGATGCAAAAAGCCGGATCCAATTGGACAATCTGAGCTAATTGCCGCGGTGTTGATTTGGTTTTTTTAGTTATTTCAATTATTTTTAAAAGATTGTGGGGGAGACTGGGAAGAGGGGTGGACGTGTTGACATGACTGAAAATGGGAGGTCGATCCGTCAATCGATTTCGCTAAACGTCTACGGTTGTCACCTAATCCGGGATGCGCCTGATGGCCGCCAAACGGTAATTAACCCCGATGCATATTATTGTTAATCGATAATCGGTCGGCAGTCAAAGGAAATAGCGGTTCTGTGGGGGGCGCCCGCATGTCTGCCGGCCCACCGGTGAGATGGCGCATCGCTTCATTTGATTAGGTGGTCACGGACGCGCAAACCATGGGCGCTGCATCGGCCGGCATGTGATTTCGCGAATGCACAATAAGGCTCGCCAGAATTAACGCCACCGACAGCGACGGTCAGCGATCATCTTCGCTGTCGGTAGGCAACGATCGGCCGAAGAGGGCGGCAAAGGGATTTAGTTCGGTCCCCTCGCCGGGATTCCGGGTCGAAAGCCCCATGCCCAGATCCAGCCAGCGCTGGAACTGATCGTCGACGGATCTTTTGTATTGGATATAGTTGTGAACGATCTGCTGCAGGTAGGTTTCGAAAAAATCCAGCAACACATTGTCGCCATAACGGATGATCAGATGTAAAACCGGCGACGGCAGAAGGGCGTTCTTACGCTTGGCCTGCTCGAGCACGATCTGCGTTAAAACGAAAGCGGTCACGTCGTCCTTGGTTTTGGCGTCGATAATCTGGACCTCGCGACCCTGGCGAATGACATCGGCAAGTTCCTCGAGGGTAACGTAACGGCTGGAATGGGTGTCATAGATCCGGCGGTTGGCATATTTTTTATAGATCACCACGGCGGTCATGGGTCCTCCTGTATCTCCCTTCAAACTGATGCACCCCGCCGCGCGAAGTTAAGCGCCTCATGGTCACCAGCGCATTCGGGGCGGCAACGCGGTCCATACGGCCCCAGGTCGCCAGGGAAACCGACGGGTCCCCCAAGCAATCTGCCCCCGGCAAATTTGTGTTACGCATCAAGCCGGCAGCTCATCCGGCAGCGATACCATCGTATCGCAGATGAGATTAACACACTGATTATATTGAATCAATAAGCATGGCCTGACAATGAACGCAGTCAAAGCCTAAAAAAATGCTGCAACGCACAAATTTTTTTCTTGACAATTGCTATTATGCTGTTAGATTAGGGTTCAAATCGTTTTGGGGCAATGTTGCATTGCCACAATTAACTTACTCAACACTGTATGGAGGAAAGAAACCAAATGCAAGCCAACAAAATTTCCAAACAGGCGATCAACTTTCAGAAGATGACCTTTGAAAACTGGTACAAAGCGATGACCTTGGTTCAGGATCAGGCCGTTTCGACCATGGACAAGGTGCTCGATCAGGCCACCTGGATCCCCGAAGACGGACGCAATGCCATCCAGAAAATGGTTGGTGCTATTCAGGACGAGCGGGATCGCTTCAAGAGCTATGTTGACGATAGTTTCATCACCATAGAAAAGGCATTGGCCCCCAAACCGGCTGCCAAGGTCAAAAAAGCCGCCAATTAGCATCCTAATGCGATTGGCCGCTTTGCGCACAAGGCCGAAATCATAGGGGGCGTCGACCGCCAGTCGACGCCCCTTTAGGCGCCTCAGAATGGGATTGCACTTTAACAAAATAGGTGCTAATACCAACGTAAAAATTGACGGCCGCAAAAACCAGGATAACTAAAGCTTTATTCCAGGTTGAAAATGTGCGTGACCAGCAGACATGTTAAAGTCGCAACAAAACGCCCAAGCTTGTGTTTGGGCGTTTTGCATATATAATTTGAATATATATTAAGGTTCGTCAAGTGAAGCCTTGACGGCTATGCAGGTGCGCAGATTACCCTGAATCAGCCCTAAATACAACGAAGGGATTAAAGTGCCATGACGGCTTATAATCAATCCGATTTATGCGAATATGCTACCGCAGCGGCGGGAATGTTCAATGCCATTCAGACATCGGCGGCCGCGCTGACACGCTACAGCAGCGCCTACAGCATTCCGTTAACGCTTGCGACCAGCTACTTCAATCAAATCGAAAGCCGTCGATTCTGGTTCCGCACGCCGGCGGAAAATTTCATGACCTATTTGCAACTCGGCGCCATGAACTTGGATTTGGCGGGCCGGGCAATCAAGGGTGACCTACTGGCGATTGACCATTTTATGACGACGGAGGTTCAATCCCACCTTCCGGCCCTGGCCAGCGGCGATTCCCAGAGCCTGGTCCGGTTTGCCAAGCGCATCCAGAGTATGATCCAAAATGTCGCCTATACCTACCCCGCCGCGATCGAAAACATTGCCGATGAATTTGGCTTTCATTTCGAGCGCCAACCGGCATCAAGCCGCATTGACGAAACGGACCGCTTCATTCTCTATCAAGTTCTGCCCAGTGATCCCAAAGTCGAGGTGCGCAGCAACGGCAAACCGATTTTGATCATTCCGCCTTTTGTACTGGGCGCCAACATCCTTGCCTTTCTGCCCCATGAAAACCGCAGCTATGCCCACGCGTTTGCCAACCAGGGCATCCCGACCTATATCCGCGTGCTCAAAGACATCCGCACTTCCGAAGCCATCCAGTGCATGCGCCCCGAAGACGATACCCAGGATACCCGTCAATTCTGCGAAATCATCAAGGCGCGCCACGGTCTGCCGCTCACCCTCAATGGTTATTGCCAGGGCGGGTACGCCGCTTTGGGCAATTTGCTGAGCGGAGAACTCGACGGGCTGGTCGATGCCTTTATTACCTGTGTAACGCCGATGGACGGGACGCGCAGTCAGGGATTGTGCAACTTTCTCAAGGCGCTGCCGCCGGCTTTCAATGACCTGGCCTACGGCACGAAATTGCTGCCCAACGGCCACAAGGTGGCCGACGGCAATTTGATGGGGTGGATTTACAAGCTCAAAAGCATTGAAACCGAAACACCGCTGTTGGCCATGTGGCGCGATATGATGCTGGTCGCGCGCAGCAACGGCGATACCGAAGCGATCAGTAAAACAGCGGCGGCGCTGAACTACTGGCTGACCCATGATCGCTACGACCTGCCGCTGGAAATCACACGCATGAGTTTCGAGGCCTACAATACGCCCATCAGCAAGCACGGCAACCTGCCCTTGAAGCTTTTCGGGCGGCGCTTGAATCTCAAACGCCTGCAGGAGAAAAAGATACCTTGGCTGATCTGCTACGGCAAGCAGGACGATCTGGTGGAGCCGGAGACGGCCCTGGCCCCCCTCGACCATGTGGACGCCGAAGTCAGCGGATTCCCCAAAGGCCATGTGGCCATTGCCACTTCATGGTCGCATCCCGCGTCAGCGTATGCCTTGCATCTGCGCTACCCGGACGAAAACACCCGCGGACCGGTCCGCTTTCAACTGGATTTGCAGGAAGCCATCGATCAGCCCCAGGCGACCAAACCTGCCAAGACCCGACGTAAACCCCAAAAAAAAGCCGCCGGTTCAAAGGCGGTGGCCAAGGGTTCATCCCCAAAGGGTTCATCCACGCCGAGGAAAAATTCGCGCGTCTCTAAATCTAAAAAGGCCCCGTCGACCAAAAAGTAAAAGGCCGCCGCCGGTGGATACCGGCGGTTATCTTCCGCCATACGTCGATCGACGGCCAGCGATCGGTGGCCCATCGATTGCAGAATGCCATGTTGGGAATAAGGTTACTGCGGCGCTTTCACCCAGCACCTTGACAATTTAGTTGCCTTTCATATAGTGATTGATATAGTTAGACTTTTCCATCTGACCTGAGTTTCTTCCACTCATTGACGATAAAATCCGCTGGTAATCAATGTAACGGCGAATGCAGTCATGCCTTGATTTTCGGTGGTCCGGCTTAGATACCGAATGGTCCACCTCAACGCCTCCAACGAAGTGCCCGTGCCCGTATTCCAGGCCGCGTCATGAAGCATGCGCTAAATCTGAGGGCCTATCGCGAAATGGCGCGACGAAGACTTTCTTTGGGCGCTTAACATGCTTTTAACACGCCCATGAGCATTATTTTGCCATTAACTGGAAAGCAGCCAAGCAGGGGCTGCGTTACGTTTTTCCCAACGTGAGCCGTAAGCGTTATGACGTGGTTGGCCGTTTCTGGCCCCCGAAAGGACAACGTCAACCCCCAAACTTGTCGGCCCGCCGGCAGAATTCAAAGAGGTCCATCATGGCAGCATTTGTTCAGCGCGCACACCCCAGGCAAGCCTTGCAGGTGCCGGTCAAATATCGGACGGCGCAATCCGAACAATTCATCGACGCGCGGACGCTCAATTACAGCAAGGACGGTCTGTGTTTGGAAGTCGATCAAAAGGTGGAGCCGGAGACAGACATTTACGTGGTCATGGAGAATTATACCCCCGGTCAGTCAGGCCCCGAGGGCTACCGCACCTATGTGACCAGCGTCCGTTGGATTCGCTCCCTTGCGGCTCACCGGGATCAGGGCTTTGTCGCCGGCACGCAAATCATGACCCGCAGCCATGATACACCGGAGACCCGTGTGGATGGACCCCATCAAATCTGTGATCTGTGCGGTGACCTGATCCAGGAATGCCGGCTGCATTGCACGGATGAAAACGCGCAGTTGTGTGAACCTTGTTATCGTCATTATTGCAAGATTCCCGAAGGTAAATCCCGTGAATGCGTTGAGCGCTTCATCGTGGGAAACGTGGTCTAGCACGGCGAGGAAATCGCATCATCCGTCGCCGCGCTTATATTAAACGGTAATGGATTCCTAACAGGTTGACGAGCGGCGTTCCGCGTATCCATCGTTACGGCAGCGTGCCGCAAAGCCGGTCCCCTGAGCGCCAGGCCCTAAATGCAAGCCGTTTACCCTAAATTTAGTTCAAATCGATATGCGCCCTTGACTATGATAAGCGCATGATCGGCCCATTGCAGGTCGTAAAATCAAACCTGTCAGCGACCGCCTGGGTGGCCCGCCGCCATGTTGCTAAGCGATAAATTCAAGACGCGATTAGCATATTTTTTCTATTGACATAGGTTTTACAAGCAATTACTATCGCTCCCGTAAATTGTGCACCGCAAAAAAATGGCTTGACCCAAGGCGGCGCGCTGCCGCTTTGACGCAATCATTCGACCCATGACCGATCGGTTTCGGTCAAATGATGCCTTGCATGCCCGAGGGCATCGAAATGCCCCTCGACAAACAACGCTTTAAACAACCAACCTAAGGAGGATACGACAATGATGGACAACAAACTAATTGCCAAGCAGATGGTCGAATTCAACAAGACCGCTTTCGACAACAGCTTCAAAGCCATGACCATGGTCTACGAGCAAAACGAGAAGATGCTCGAAGCCTTTCTGGGGCAAGCCAGCTGGATGCCGGCCGAAGGCCGCAAAGCCCTTCAGGATTGGATGGACTCCTACAAAAAGGGCTGCCAGGATTTTAAGAAAATCGTGGACGATAATTACGCCAAAGTCGAAGGCTTCTTCAGCAAGGGCGACTAACGCCGACTTGCATCCCGCGTCCTATTGGCGGTGCGCCGAGTCCCTCAGCTTGCGTCTTACAAATCTTTGGAAGTTGATGAGAATCGGCGCACTGTTTTTGCCAACCCGCAATTCTGACCTATATTTAAGCATTACCCTCTGCACTGCGGGGTTCATCGCAGATTAAGCGGTTATGCGTTGAACATGTCGTGCAAATTATTTTTTAAGACCGACGCTGCAATGATCACTTCATCGGAATGCGGCAAGATCTCGCGACGTTGGGGCTTTGCATCCTCTGCCATATTCAGACCCGCATGCCAAATCGGCTTGGGGACCAACCCGGCCCCAGCGCATAGGGGTCGTTCTTAGTAACCCGAAATAAAATGCGGCTCGAAGACAGCCATCGTCATACGAGCGTGGCGCAACCGCAAACCCGTTTTCCAATAGTGCGGAGACTTTAGGACATGGACGGCTCCTTCCTCAAATTTTGGGGCGAGTTTCTGCTTCAGGCCGCCAAAGGGCAGCGCCAAGTCGAGGAACTCTCCCGGTGGATGCAGACCGGCTTTCCATCTTCCGGTGAACTTGCCGATCTTTTTCGCCGTTGCTACGGATTGTCTTCCGGATCAAAGCCCGAAGCGGCGGCGCCCTGGCAGGAGGCCACGGAGGATTTCCGGAAAGCGCTGGAAGCGTACGCGCCCCTCTGGGGCTGGGTCCCATTGGATCATTACGATCAACTGCGCGAGGAGAACGAACGCCTGAAAGACCAGCTCTCCGAGCAGGCGCGCCTGATCAAACGACTCGAGGCCCTCATGGATGATGAGGATATGGGTCATATGACCATGGTCGCACGCTTTCAGAACCTAATTGCCGACCAGAGTAAGGCATTCGACGAATTGATGCAGAAGATCGTCCCGCCGTCGAAGACGCCGGACGAGAACCAAACCTGATAGCCCCTGTCACTGAGCCGTCATTTCAATGGCAACAGAACCTGCAACCCGGTTAGACCCGCCACGACCGATTGCCGACGAGGTTAAAGATGAACGAAAAACAATCACAGGACACGAGCGGTAAGGATGCGTTCATGCAGTGGACAGAATCGATGAGCGAAATGTGGGGCGGCGTGATGCGCCTCTGGTTTCCGGACGGCGGCCGCGCCGCCGACGAAAAGACTGGTGAAAACGCCGATGCCGAGCAGGGCGCCACGAAACGCGTGCGTGATTCCGTCGCGGCGGCCTTGCAGAACTGGCAGACCTTTTCCGGCGCCCTGTCCGAACCCGGTTCTCTGGACGCCTTTTTCAAAGGGGTCGGCGCCATGCCCGAAGTGCTCGCCCAGTTGGCCCAGAGCAGTTTGAACGGGTTCATGGAAACCCAGCAGAAAATCCTGGATCGCGCCAGTCGAATGGGTGATTATGTCGATGCGGATACCTTCGCCCATCTGGACGAGAATTTTTTCGAGACCTGGACAGGCATCTACGAAAAGGAGATTCAACGTTATCTCAAGATCCCCAAGCTGGGACTGGTCCGTGAATATCAGGAACGTGTCAGCGATTCCGTCGATGCCTACAACCGTTTTCAGGTCACCTTGAACGAGTTTCTGCGCATCCTGGCGGTACCGGTGAGCCGGTCCTTTGTGGTGCTGCAGGAACAGGTGGCCGAATTGGCGGACAAGGGGGAACTGCCCGAAGACGGTCGGGCCTACTACGACATGTGGATCAAGGTGCTGGAGGGCCACTATATGACGCTCTTTCAGACACCTGAATACACCGACATCCTAGGCAAGACCCTCAACAGCTTGACCGAATTTAAGAGCACGCGCAACGCCGTCATCGAAGACATGATCAACGGTTTACCGATTCCGACCCGGTCCGAAATCGATTCCCTCTACCAGGAAATCCATCGCCTCAAGCGGCGCCTGCGCGCCTTGGAGAAAAACCCTAAATGACGCTTGCCCACAGGCCCTAACCCGTTTCCAGAGAGGTTAAGATCGCCATGACCAAATACAACATTCCCGTCGACCTGATCATGTCCAAGATGGCGGAGGCCTCCGAGCAGGCCCACGCCAAGGCCCGCAAAGGCTCCGAGGTCCTGCTGGAAGATTTAGACACGGAAATCGCCCCCACCCCCTACGAAGTCGTCTACCAGGAAGACCGCGTCAAACTGAAATACTATCGTCCCGAGGGCCAGCCCAAATACCAGACCCCCCTGCTCGTCGTCTACGCCCTCATCAACCGGGAGACCATGCTGGATCTTCAACCCGGCCGCAGTGTCGTCCAGACCTTCCTGGATCACGGTCTGGAAGTTTATATGATCGACTGGGGCTATCCCACGCGCAAAGACGCCTTTCTGGGATTCGACGACCACATCAACGGCTATATGGACAATGTGGTCGATTTCATCCGGGAGCGGCACAATGTGCCCCAAATCCATCTGATGGGCATCTGCATGGGGGGGACCTTCAGCGTCATCTACAGCGCCCAGCACCCTGAAAAGATCAAGAATCTGGTCACCACCGTCACGCCCACCAATTTCGACACGGACAAGGGCCTTCTGCATCAGTGGATGCAGTTTGTCGATCCCGATGCGCTGGTGGATGTTTATGGCAACCTGCCGGCCCATGCGATGAACCTCGGTTTCCTGCTGCTCAATCCCGCCCGCTTGATGCTCGACAAATACGTCGGCTTCATCCAGAACATGGACAACAAAAAATTCGTGGAAAACTTTATCCGTATGGAAAAGTGGATCTTCGACAGCCCGGACCTGCCCGGTGCCGTTTTCTCCAAATTTATCCGCGACTGCTATCAGCAGAATCTGCTCATCCAGAGCAAGATGAAAGTGGGCGGCCAGCCGGTGAACTTGAAAAAGGTCACCATGCCGCTGCTCAATATCTATGGCTTATTCGATCACCTCGTGCCCCCGGAAGCCTGCGAAAAGCTGACCCAGGCCGTGGGCAGCGAGGATACCGAGGATCTCTGCCTGCGCACCGGCCACATCGGCATCTATGTCAGCAGCAAATGCCAGCGTGATTTCGCCCCCAAGATCGCGGCCTGGCTGGCAGAGCGCGATGTCCAGCGCAAGCGGCCCAAGAGTCCGGCCAAAAAGCGGGCGCCCAAGCGAGCAGCGCGGAAACCTGCCGCTGCCAAGCAATCATCACCAGCATAGCCGTCCGGGGCACGGCGTTGAAAGGCTAAACCAGATCTGAATGCGAAGTAAGGAGAAACCATGACCAAAAACAGCGACTATTTTAAAACTTTCTACACAATCAGCCAGGCTTTTGGTACCGCGGCCACCGAGGAGGAACTCCTTGGTCTCGTGGTGCGCAGCGCCACGGACGCCCTGGATGGCAAGGGCGCCTGCATCTACCTGGCCGATGAACGCAACGACCTCTTCATTCCCAAGGCCCAGCACGGGCTATCCAAAGACTACATGCATGCCAACCCCCTCAAGGCCCAGAAACTCGTCAAGGCCCTGCTCAAGGACGGCCACCTGGCCTTCGAGGACGCCACCAAGGACCCACGGCTTGAAAACCGGGAAGCCAAAGCCAAGGAAGGTATCGCCAGCATCCTCACCGTACCGGTGCGTGTCACCGATCGGCTTATCGGCATTCTATCGCTTTACACGGCCAAACAGCGGAAATTCTCCCCCGCTGAGGTTGAATTTCTGGACGCCCTGGCCGACCAGGGCGGGGTGGCCATCGAGAAAACCCGTCTCCTAGAGCGCATTCAAAGCAACGCCCTCATGTTTCTGGACCTGGCCTCGGCCATCAACTCGTCCCTGGACATCAAGGAGGTGCTCCACGTCATGACCGCCAAGGTGAGCGATAACCTGGGGCTGAAAGGCGCCGCCATCCGCCTCCTCGATGAGGACTCCGGCAGCTTGAAGCTGGTGGCCAGCCATGGGCTCAGCGAGGAATTTCGCGATGTGGGACGCCACACCGGTACCGACATTTCAAAGGCGGCCCTCAAGGGCGAAACCGTGATCATCGAAGACATCGCCACGGACAAGCGGGTCCGCTACAAGGACGAGGTGGCCGCTGAAGGCATTGCCTCGATGATCGTCACGCCGATCAAAGCCCGAGATGAAATCATCGGCACCCTGAGACTTTACAGCCCCGTGAAACGCCAGTATCACGAAGATATGATCATACTGGTACAGGCCCTGGCCCACCAGGGCGGTCTGGCCATACAGAACGCCTCCATGTTCCTCAAACTGCAGGCCGACAATGAAGAGTTGGAAGCCGATGTCTGGAGCCACCGCAGTTGGTTCTAAATCCATCGTGCCGACACCGAGCGCTTGTTGACGTTACACCGGGAGGCTGCCTAGCCAAGCACACGGCCTCCCGGTGAATTTTATAAACGCTTGCCGGAACACAGAGGAGAAAGCCATGCTGGGATATACCATCGATCAACTGGAAGTCGGCCAGCAAGCTAGTTTCAGCAAAACCGTCGCGGAGTCCGATGTCTACCTGTTCGCCGGCATCAGCGGCGACTTCAACCCGGCCCATATCAACCAGGCCTATGCGGAACAAACGGCCTTCAAAACACGCATCGCCCACGGCATGCTCGCCGCCGGCTTTATCTCCACTGTGCTTGGCAACCAACTTCCCGGTCCGGGGACCATCTACATCTCCCAGAGTCTGAACTTCCTGGCGCCGGTGGCCATCGGCGACACGATTACCGCCACGGCTGAGGTCGTCGAACTGAACATGGACAAGAAGCGGGCGCGCCTCAAAACGGTGTGCACGAATCAGGACGGTCGGGAAGTCCTGGTGGGCGAAGCACTGGTCAGCCCCCCGCGCGGATAGGCAAGGATGATATTCACAGGCAGTCAGGCCCATCCAATCGCCACCCGAGATTGGCTTGACGCCGGAGATCGCCTGCATGCGCACCCGATTGAAGAACTCAATTAACACCACACACCGCTTGGCGAGCTCATCTTGCGGCGGCGCCGTTCCCTCAGCAGCCCCGAACCATCCGCATTGAAAAAGCACCGTGTGAATTGTATAAGATTCGGCCAGGCCCTGGCGCTCTCCGCACCGTTACGCGATCTCGGTATCGTGAGGGGCGGACCGACGCCCTTTCAACGCAAAGATCGCTCCCGTTTCTTGCTGCGTCACGACGCGACCATCCAATCCATCGGACGTCAAGACGAGGACGGATCCTGAAGGAGGGACCTTTATCCTCCGAAACCACGGCGGTCGGCAGCGCAACAACGCAGCCCAGCGCTGAATTTGGCGGCCAACCATTGGAGATGCTATCCATCACCGCTGAAGGCAACGGGGACTTCCCAAAAAAAAAACGCAGGAGCACGGATGAAGAATCAATTCGACGGCCAAAAGCCCCTCCGGCTGGGAACGGCTAAGCGTCCCGCCGTGATCAGGGTGCAAACCGAAAAACGTTCGCAGGAGGTGTCGGCCCTTCTCGCCAAAAACGACTGGCACGGCACGATCGAGGTCGATCCGGACCACCCCGAAGATATCGGCGATCTGGAACGCCTGCAGAATCCGGTTGAAACCCGTATCGTGGGCGCAAAGACCGGGCGCAATGCCCCCTGCCCCTGCGGCAGCGGCCAGAAATACAAAAAGTGTTGCGGAAAGTGACCCGTTAAGCGATGTCCCCCGCCAAAAAACGAGACGGCGGCCTGGTCTATTCCACCGCGTTCGGACGGATGTGTCCGGATTGCCGCCAACCATTAAATGTCTGCCGCTGCCGCCGCCCGACCCAGGCGCCCACCGGCGACGGCGTGGTGCGCCTGGGCCGGGAAACCAGAGGCCGCAAGGGCCGGGGCGTTACGACTATCACCGGAATAGGCCTCGATCAGGGCGCCCTCAAAATGCTGGCCCGAAAACTCAAGCAGCAATGCGGCTCGGGCGGCAGTGTTAAAAACGGGGTCATCGAAATCCAGGGTGACCACCGCGATAAGCTCATGCGCCTGCTCCAAGACGACGGATGGACCGTCAAACGCGCAGGCGGTTGACGGCCGGCGTTCTCTAAAGCGAGGCTTTCGCGTCCGCCCATCATGGCGGCACGGAGATACCGTGAAAAAACTTCCCGACGGAACCCGGGGCCCCCGCGACACTGAGCGGTTCGTGCGCGTCGAGGTCGAAAATGCGGCTCCCCGATTGAATTATCCCCTTTCGGTG
>JASJED010000263.1 GCA_030065585.1 Desulfobacterales bacterium
CAGGTGGGAACGCCGCACTCCTTGCAGTTGGTCTTCGGCAGCAGTTTGAAAATCTGAATACCGGTTAATGCCATAATTTTCTCCTTCGGTATGCATACGATCGCACGGGTGCGATTCGAACCATTGCGTGTTCATTTGTGCCCGTGCGGGGCGCGAATTGAGCAGCGCCCCGCACACCGCTTAACCGGATCAGCCGCCGATCAGCGGCGGCATGGACAGCGCCGGATGGCCCTTTTCTTCCAGGAAGGGCAGGATCTCTTCTTCGGTCAGCCCCACCGTCTCGTCGGCGATCTTGTCGACCAGGTCCGGATGGCCCAGTTCTTCACCGCGGGCGATCAGGCGCTCCCGGATTTCGTCCTTGAGGACCTTGGGCATCCACACCATCCGCAGGAGGCCACCGTCACCCATGATGAACTTGCGCTGGGTGATGTTGTACTTGGAGTGACCCACGAAGCCCGGCGAGGAGGCCCCGCCGCCCATCACACCGGCGAGCGTGGTGAACTTCATCCCGCAGGGGGTCTCACCGGTGTACTCACGGTTGACCGTCATGACGCCGTTGCAGGAGGGCAGCATGGCCGCGATGCACTCGCAGCAGCCGCAGGTGGTCATGGGCTCGTTCACCATGGAGTAGAAGTTATACTGGGTAATGGCGCCGCGGGAGGCCTTGGCGACGAATTCGTTGACGCCTTTGAACATCCCCAGCTTGGGATCCAGGACCTCGCCCTTCTCGATGGGCTGGTTGGGGCCGGTGGGGTTGATCTGATAGGAGGCCCGGCAGTCCATCCAGTTGTAGGCCCCGCAGAGGCCCGTACGCTCGGGGCTCACCGCACAAACGTGGCTGGGGGCGAACGACTGGCACAGGGTGCAGGAGTAGAAGATCTCCACGTCTTCGTCGGTCATCTTGTCGACGCGCTCGTCGCGGGTCCTGTACTCGCCCCGGGCCCGCTCGGTCAGCGGATCCACGTCTTCTTTCTTGGTGTAGAGCGTCACCTGGACCTTGTCGAGGATGGCGCCGAAGTCCTGGTGGAACTTGGCGTGCAGCACGACCCCGATGTCCTTGATGGTAAAGCCCTTATCCACGGCGGCCTTGCTCACCCGGATCCAGGCGATGTCGCGCTGGCCCATGTGCATGACGCCCTGGATGTAGTTCACCAGGTGGTGGATCTGGCGTTCCAGGATGGGTTCGAAATCGGGCTGCATCTCGCGGCCGGCCACCTGGACGTAGATTCCCAGCGGCAGGGTGTCGCCTTCCTTGACATCGCCGATGTCGGGGCCGACGACGTCGACCTTGCCGTCTTCGATGTCGTTCATCTCGGCCATCTTCACCAGCTCGGTGGCCTGGGTCTTGCCGCCGCCCATCTGGGTGAACAGATCGGCGCCGCGCACGCGCTCGCCCTCGTAGGCCGGACCGAAGTTGCAGGGAATCTCGATGTCCGAAACGGTGACCTTGAGACCGCGGGTCTCCACCGACTTCTGCACGATTTCGTCATGCGGCACGTTGGCGATGACATGCTCGTAGGTGCAGACGCCGGTGGGCAGGATTTCCGGAATATCCGTATCGGCCAGGGTCGGGAAGCCCCAGTTGACGCAGCCGGCCGCGGCCGCACCCCATTCGGTGCCCACGTCGCCGAAGGCGTTCACGAAGGCAAAGATGCGGTCCTTGTTGTAAAGCAGCATCTTCCGGTAGTCGCCGGGCTGGACCCCGCCGAAGGCCATGGCCGCGCGGTTGGCAAAGCCCAGCGCGAAGATGGCCGAGGAGATGTCCGGGCCGAAAGGCACGATCTTGGTGTTCCAGCCCACCTGCACCCCGGCTTCCACCAGCTGTTCGGCCACGCTGGTGCCGTTGTGGCCGGCGGCCAGGAAGACGTAGATGCTGCGTTTCTGGTACTCCTCGATGATTTCCTTGGCGATTTCCGGCGAGGGGCAGGCCCCGACGATGGCCGCAAACCCGGGGGCCGAGCCGTCCACGAACTCGACGCCGCGTTTACGGAAGACGGTGTCTTCGGCCGCACCCAGCCAGAGCTTGCCGTTTTCCGGATCGCATTCTTCGGATACATGGTAGAAATCCGGTTCGTTTAAGTAGCGCAGGGCTTCCTTGATCTCGAAAGCCAGGAGTGATGCCATACCGGCGTCCAGAAGGGGGCCGAGGTAGGGCAGATGATTGCGCGATTTCACATGCGGAGGCAGAATTTTGCGGCAGAAATCCAGCGGCTTCTGAATATCTTCCAGCGTTTCGACCTTCATGCCCAGCAGGGAGTAGATCACCGGCAGGTAATAAGCCGTGTTGGGGAAACCCACCGGGGTGTCCGCGTTGAACGTTTCCAGGGCCTTCTTGTAGTCACCTTCGACTTTGGAAACAATGTTGTAGCCCCCCTGAATGGCGGCAAATGCGACTAACTTGGACATACGTTCCTCCTTCGTTGAGGATAAAAGCGTTAACGCAAAAAGGTTTTAAGCTTCGATGGCCTGGCGATCGGCCATATCCATGAGCACCCGTTCACGGGCCTTGTCGATGCCCAGCGCTTTGCGCTTGGCGTCGATGTGCGCGATCATCTTGTGGGCATGTTTGATGGGATCGTTCTCGAAATCCCACTTGCCGCCGTACATCTGCTCCATGTCTTCGAAAAGATGGCGCTGGAAGACCGGCGCACCCGCAGCCGGGAAAACCGTGCCGAACACGGTGTAGACCCCGGAGGAAACGAAATACTGACCGATGCTGATGGCCTTCTCGCTCATCCACTCGGGCGCGCTGCCGGCCGCCGGCAGATCGCTCAGGTCGTTGCCCAGCCCGCCGGCCTTGACCACTTCGGTGGCCGCCAGCAGGATCCGGCTGTTGTCCACGCAGGAGCCCAGGGAGAGCACCGGCGGAATGCCGACCGTCTCGCAGACTTCCGAAAGTCCCGGCCCGCAGAAGACCTTGGCCGACTCGGGGGTCAGGAGCCCCTCCATGGCACAGGCGATGGCGTTGCAGCCAGTGGTCAGGACGATGACGTCGTTTTTGATCAACTCCTTGACCACGGCGATGTGGGCCTCGTTGTGTTTGGCCCGCGCGTTGTTGCAGCCCACCACGCCGGCCACACCGCGGATACGGCCGTTGATGATGTTGTCGTTCAGGGTGTAGTAGCTGCCGCGGAAGGTACCGCCCAGGTGGTATTCCACCGATTCCACGCTGAAACCGGCCACCAGCGGCGCTTTCTGCTTGGGAATCATGACGTCGGTGCCGCGGTTCTGGAAGTTGTCGATGGCCATGCGGACGATCTTCTTGGCATCCTCCAGGGCGTAATGCTCGTCGAATTCGACGTGCACCACGTTTTCCTGCTCCATGCGGGCCATCGGATGGGTGGTGATCAGCTTGGTGTGGAAGCACTTGGCCACATTGGCCAGGCTCTGGAAGACACACTGCACGTCCACCACCATGGCGTCGCAGGCGCCGGTGGTGATGGCCAGTTCCTGCTGCAGGAAGGTGCCGGCAAACGGCACGCCGTGGCGCTGCAGGATCTCGTTGGCCGTGCAGCAGATGCCGGAGAGCTGAATGCCCTTGGCGCCCTTCTCCTTGGCATAGTCGATCATCTCCTTGGTCTGGGCCACCTCCACGATCACCTCGGAGAGCACCGGCTCATGGCCGTGGATAATAATATTGACCATGTCTTCCTTCATAACGCCCAGGTTGGCCTCGGAGACCAGCGGATAGGGCGTGCCGAACAGGATGTCCTGCAGTTCGGTGGCCAGCATCGAGCCGCCCCAGCCGTCGGCCAGCGCCGCCCGGGCGCCCTGCTTCATCAGGTTCTTGTAGTCCTGATCCACGCCCATATGGGTGCGGTGCATGATATCGACGATTTCACGATCGATGTTGCGGGGTTTGACACCCTGTTTGGTCCAGATGTCGTAGCGCGGCCCGGGGGCCCGTTTCAGGAAAGACAGTTCGCCCTCGGCCTTGCCCCACTCGGCCAGCGCTTTTTCGGCCACTTCCAGGGCGATCTCGTCCTTGTCGCGGTCCAGGATCTCGCCGTCGACTTCCACGGTGGTCGCGACACCCAGGTGAGGGGCCAGTTCGCGCAGTTTGCGCTCGTCCTTGATTTTATAGGCGTCCGTCTCCTTGCGCGCGGCGGACATGAAGACTTCGGCCACGCTGCGGCCGTGATCGGAGTGGGCCGCACAGCCGGCGGCAATCATCCGCAGGAAGTTGCGGGCCGCAATCGTGTTGGCCGTGGCGCCGCAAAGGCCTTTGCGCTCATCACTGGCTTCTTCGTAATCCTTGGGCAAGGGCAGACGGCAGGGCCCCATGCCGCAGTTCTTGCAGCAGGTCCCTTGGTTGCCGATATTGCAGGGTTTCATGGTGACCGCCCGGTCGAAGACCGTCTCGACACCGAGTTTCTGGGCCCGGGCCAGCATCTCTTGAGTGGCGAAATCGATACTGGACGCCTTGGGATCGGCCGTTTTGGCTTTCTTGACCGGTTTCTTTGTTTTCTTAACTTCTGCCATGCGTGATACCTCCTCAATCATTAACGAATTTACAGGTCTGGTCCCGTTTCAGACGTCGTTGTGATCAGCGTTTGTGGATCCGGTTGGCGTTGTCGATGAGCTTTTGCACCATACTGACTTGATTCTCATCAGGCGTAAGCGACATTTCCTTCTCGGCCACGGCGCGCTCGGCCGCCAGTTTTTCACGCTGCTTGGCACGCAGGGCACGCATCTCTTCGATCTCGGCGTCCATTTTGGCTTTGGCCGCAGCAGCGGCCTTGGCCTTGGTTTCGGCATCCGCTTTGGCTTTGGCTTCCGCCTCGGCCTTGGCTTTGGCTTCGGCTTCGGCTTTGGCCTTGGCCGCCGCTTCCGCCTGGGCCTGGGCATCGGCCTCCGCCTTGACCTTGGCTTCGGCTTCGGCCTTGGCTTTGGCCGCCGCCTCCGCGGCCGCATCGACCTTAGGCGCTTCCGGCTCCGGCGCGGGGGCCGGGGCTGCTTCCGCCGCAGGGGCCGGGGCTGGCTTGGCCGGGGCCGGCTTGGCCGCCGGGGCCGCCTTGGCGGGCGCCGCCTTCTTGGCCGGGGCCGGAGCGGCTTTCTTTTCCTCTTCGATCTTCAGATCCGGTTCGGGCGCCAAGGCCGCCAGGTCGATGTCGACATCGTCCAGGCGCTTGGTGACGGCGGCCACGTCGCTGGCCGATCCACCGCTGTAGACCAGATCGATATATTCCTTGGTCAGACGGATGGACTCCGGGTGACGCATGACGAGAACGTCCGCCCCCGAGGCCAGATAGCTGACCGCGGCAACAGCTTCCATCATGATCCCGCGTTTTTCAGGATCGCCCAGGGTGGGGGCTTCATCGGCATCCTGCTTGGCCTCCTTGCACTTCCAGACCTCGTTGCCGACATTGTTGATGATCGGCATCTGCAGTTTGTCGTCACCCTGGTTGAGGGCGGCCATGCGCAGGCGCTCCATAACCGAGTAAGTGTACTCCAGCCCATAGCCCAGACCACCGGTGGTGGGATCGATGATGACCCGCTCCATAGGCATGCCGAGATTTTCAAGCAGGATATTGACCTGTTTGGCGAGGTTGACGTCAATCGGTGAGGATGAAATGAGGGTATGGCCGAACCCCATAGCGGCGGCCCCGATCCCCTTGTGGTTCTTGTCTTCGACGGGACCCAGAATCAGCTGTTCGCCCTGGGTTTCTTCGGCAATTTTTTTAAGGACGTCTTCGTCTTTCTGGGGATTGGCGGTTCCCCACACGATCAACGGCACGTTGATCGCCGCGAGAACCTTTTTGACGACGGCCGCCGCGTCTTCGGGACTGGCGTCCTG
>JASJED010000056.1 GCA_030065585.1 Desulfobacterales bacterium
CCACCCGCAGGAAGGTGAAAACGTCGAAATACAGCTGGATCAAATCCTCCCGCCAGGCGCTGACGATATTCTTAACAAGCCATTTCTCGGCCAGGGAGAGAAAAAGCGTCAGCCGTGGCAGCAACTCCTCGGGGAGTTCCCGGGTCGCCATGGCCCCACCCGCCGCCAAACAGTCCCGGCGGGTTCGTGCCAGCCAGGTGTTGATCCGGCCCAACGCGCGGAAAAGGGGAGGATGCGCTTCCCGCAGTTCGCGCCGCAGGTCCAGAACGCGCTGCTTGTCGATCGCGGCCGAAAACATCGCGCGGGCACGGTCCACCAGATTGTGGGCTTCGTCGATTAGAAACGTGTAATCAGCGGCATCCTCGTCGAAGAACCGCCGCAGGTAGACCCGGGGGTCGAAAGCGTAATTGTAGTCGGCGATCAGCATGTCGGTCCACAGGGCCATGTCCAAACTGAACTCGAAAGGACACACCCGGTGGTCTTCGGCCAGCCGTGTCAGCGTCTCACGGTCCAGGGCCATCTCATCGAAGGCGCATTGCCGGGCTCCTTTGAGCCGATCGTAGTGGCCCCGGGCCCGGGGGCATTCATCCGGCCGGCAGGCCGAGGCGGGATGCGGGCAGAGCTTGTCCTTGGCGGTTAAGGTCAAGCTCTTGAAGGCCAGATCGGCATCGCGCAGCAGGGCCAGGGCCTTTTCGGCCGCCCGCTGCCCGGTGGTGCGCGCGGTGAGATAGAAAATCCCGGAGGTCAAGCCCGCGCCCAGGGCCTTGATGGCCGGGAAAATCGCCCCCAACGTTTTGCCGATCCCGGTCGGTGCCTGAATCAAGGCCGGATGCCCTTCGTGGATGGCACGATAAACACTCACGGCCATCTGGCGCTGGCCGGTACGATAGGCCGCGAAGGGAAAGGATAGATCGCGGATGGAACGGTTGCGCCGCCGCCGCCATTTTTCCAGGCCTTGGGCCCAGGCCATAAACTCGGCGGCCAGGGCTTCACCCAAGGCGGCCAGGGTCTCGAAATCGAATCGCTCACGAATTTCAAGGGTCCGCCCCGTCTCCAGGTGATAATAGGTCAACTGGGTGTCAATGACGGATTGTTGGTGGTGGGCGGCATACATCCAGGCATAGACCTTGGCCTGACCCCAGTGCACAGGGTTTGGACGGTCCTTGAGCGATGCTAGATCCCGGCGGGTGGATTTGATCTCGTCAATGACCGTAACCGCTCCAGCTTCGAAGACCCCGTCGATGCGCCCGCTAATCTCCAGGATCAGCAGGTCATTTTCCAGGGTATGACGGACGGGCACTTCCGGTAGATAGCCCGCGGGGCGTGCCCGCTGGATTTTCTGGTGGGCCCGCAATCCTTCGAGAGATCGCTGGGAGCCCTTGAAAGCCAGCTCCAGGTCCCCGGATTGGAGGGTGAAATCCACCAGCGTGCGAACGGCCACGTTTACGATCGGTTTCACGCGTCGTGCCTCTCCTCTGACAAGGCTGCTGGTCGCACCATGGCATACGGCGTCATGCCGCGCGAGCAAGCCTAACACCCTAAGGGGTTTGACGTCCACAAGCGACCGGGCCATCTGAGAGAATTCGTGGAGCCCTGGGAAAGGTCGCCAAAAACAATCCTTGCATCCCCT
The DNA here is from genome assembly GCA_030065585.1 of Desulfobacterales bacterium. Classification (GTDB taxonomy): domain Bacteria; phylum Desulfobacterota; class Desulfobacteria; order Desulfobacterales; family UBA5852; genus JABZFP01. Next base: position 1,631 of record JASJED010000056.1, read on the forward strand.
CAGCCGAAGGGTTTAAAATGAATGGCGTTCTCATTCAAGCACGCCCTGTAATCACCTCGAGGAGGCGGTATGCGGCCGCCACGCCTGTTCGGCTATTCGCCGGAGGACCCACGCGATGAATGATGCCATAACCTACGACGACGTTCTCCTGGTGCCATCTTATAACCACTGGGAATCCCGGAAGGTGGTGGATGTCGCCATAACGGACAAGAGCGGAAAACTGCGACTCGACCTGCCCTTGATGACGGCCAATATGGACAGCGTCACCGAAGACGCCATGGCCGATTTCATCGGCGCCAAGGGCGGCATCGGCGTCATCCACCGTTTCATGACGATCGATGCCAACGTCCGCATTTTCAAAGCCTGCCAAGCGCGGGCCTTTGTCTCGATCGGCTGTTCGCCCCAGGATCTCGAGCGCGCCGAAGCCCTGCGTGATGCCGGGGCCGATCTGTTCTGCATCGACGTGGCCCACGCCCACGCCCGCTATGTGGGTAAAACCCTCAAAAAGATTCGCGACATGTTGGGTCGGCAAGCCTGCATCATGGCCGGCAATGTCGCGACGTATGCCGGCGCCGATTACCTGGCCTCGCTCAGTGCCGACATCGTGAAGGTCGGCATCGGCGGCGGGTCGGTGTGCACCACGCGGATTAAGACCGGATTCGGTGTCCCCAATCTGACGGCCATTAAAAACTGCGCCCGGGTCGACCGTTCGGTGGTGGCCGACGGCGGCATCCGCACCCCTGGCGATATGGTCAAGGCCCTGGCGTTCGGGGCCGATTTCGTCATGATCGGCAGTATGCTGGCCGGCACCCGCCCCACACCGGGCGAAGTTATCGTGCGCCGGGATTCACAGGGTAACGAAAACAAGGTGAAGCTTTATCGCGGCATGGCCAGCAGCGAGGCGCAGGATGATTTTCACGGAGGGATGACGGAATGGAAGACCGCCGAGGGCATCAGTCTGGATGTGCCTTATCGCGAAGACGAAGAGCTGATTTTGGCCGATATCGTTGGCGGGCTGCGCTCGGGGCTGACCTACGGCGGCGCCGCCACCATCCGGGAACTCCAGCGCAAACTCGATTTTATTCGGATCACCCCGGCCGGGCGCGTTGAAAGCCAGGCCCATCGATCGATTTGACGGCCAAGCCACCGCACGACACAGGCCGGTGCATCGACTAGAAAAGAACGTTCGTTTGACAGACAACCCCACATATCAAGACCTTGAAAAACGCATCCAATCGCTGGAGGCCGAAAACGAGGCATTGCGACGGAAGGACGCCGTCGACCACAAGCGCCTGGCCGCGTACCACACGATGGCCGAGAACCTGCCGGATGTCGTCTGGATGCTGGACGAACGCCTCAAGCCCACCTATGTGACGCCCTCGGTGCATAAACACCTCGGTTTCCATCATGAAGAAATCAGCACCCGCAATTTTACGGCCACGCTGACACCGTCGAGTCGTGAACCGTTCAAACGGGCCCTGCAACTGCTACGTCTGGGAATCAACCCCACGATGCTGGATCTGGAGCACCGCCACAAAAACGGCACAGGGTTCTGGTTCGAAACCCAGATTTCGGGGATGCTCGACGACCAAAAACGTTTGACGGGTTGTATCTGTGTTTCCCGCAATATCGATCGCCGCAAACAGGCGGAGGGCGCCCTCAAACTAAGCAACGCCCTTTTTCAGACGGCTTTTGCCATCAGCCCCGATGCCGTGACACTCAACCGTCTGCGCGACGGTGTCTATACCATGGTCAACGAAGGGTTCTGCATGCTCACCGGTTATGACCGTGAGGAGGTCATCGGCAAGACCACCAAAGAAATCGGCATCTGGGTCGACGCCGGCGCTCTCGAACAACTGATGGAAGAAATCGACACCAGTGGCTCGATGCGTAATCTGGAAGCACAATTTCGTCTAAAAAATGGTGAGATTCGTACCGGCCTGGTGTCCGCCAATCTCATCATCCTCAACCGCCAGCCTTACGTCCTGGCCATCACCAAAGACATCGATAAGTTCAAACGTGCCCGGGAAGCATTGAGGGAATCGGAGGAAAAATACCGCAAACTGATCGAAACGGCCAACGACGCCATCTTTATCATCCAGGACGGCCAGTTGAAGTTTCCCAACCCCCGGGCCAAACGCATGGGAGAGAAAATGGGCGTCAATTTGGAAAAACACGCCTTTTTCGAATACGTCGCGCCCGAAGATCAAAACATGATCCTGGAACGGCACTTTCGCCGGCTCAAGGGGGAGGTCGTCCCGTCCACTTACAATTTCAGGCTCCTGCGCAAGAACGGTGAAAAATTCTGGGTGGAAGTCAACGCCGTCAAGATCACCTGGGAGGGACGGCCGGCCACCCTTAACTTCATCCGTGACATCGATGACCAGAAAAAACTGGAGGCCGAGTTTCAGCATGCGCGCAAGATGGAGGCCGTCGGTACGCTGGCCGGAGCCATAGCGCACAATTTCAACAACCTGTTGATGGCCATCCAGGGCAACGTGTCACTCCTGCTGCTGGATACCGAGGAGGGCGATCCGCGCCTGGAGGAATTTCGCAAAATTCAGGAGCACGTCGAAAACGGCTCCCAGCTGACTTCACAATTGCTGGGCTATGCGCGCAAGGGCAAATACCGCATCCGGGGCCTGGACCTCAATGAACTTGTTACCCGAACGGTGGCCACCTTCCGCAAAACCCATCCGAATATCACCATCGCCGCCAACCGCGGGGCCGATCTGCACACCATTGCCGGCGACCGCGGCCAACTCAACCACGTATTGATGAACATTTTCAAAAATGCGGCCGACGCCATGCCCGATGGCGGCGAGTTGTTTGTCAAGACCATGAATGTCAATCATGAACAAATCCGGCGCCGCAACTATAAAATCAAAGCCGGCGAGTACGTTCTGACCATGGTGGCCGATACCGGTGTGGGGATGGAACAGAAGATCCGCGGGCGAATCTTCGAGCCCTTTTTCACGACCAAGGAACTGGGACGGGGTACCGGTCTGGGTCTGGCTTCCGCCTACGGCATTATCAAGGGCCACGGCGGCTATATCGACGTGGACTCCCAGCGCGGATACGGCTCTACTTTTTTCATCTACCTGCCGGCCTCGTCGCGCAAAATCGAAGAAATCGGCTACAAGGATCAGACCGTCATTCAGGGCAGCGGTTGTATCCTGGTTGTCGACGACGAGCCTTCCGTTCTGGATATCAGCGGCCGCATGCTTAAAAAGCTGGGTTTCCAAGTCCTGGAAGCCTGCAGCGGCCGCGACGCCATACGGGTGTTCCGCGAAAACCTTGGCAAAATCGACCTGGTCATCTTGGACATGATCATGCCCGATCTGGGGGGTGGTGAAGTCTATGACCACATCCGGGATATCCAGCCCAATGTCAAAGCTATTTTAGCCACCGGCTACAGTATCGACGGCGAGGCGGCCCGCATCCTCAAACGTGGTTGCGACGGGGTGATTCAAAAACCTTTCAGTATCGACCGTCTCTCGCGGATTATCCACAGCGTGCTGAAACCCGACACGGATGCCGCGCGGACCGAACCGACGGCCCTTGAACAAGCGCCCCGCCAGTCGGAAATCATTCCCTTCAGGCCCAAGGACCATAAGATCAACTAAAACGGGGTAAATCGCTTCAGGCGATCATAAAAAGGGGACGGACGCACATCCGCAGGCGACCGATCGGCAGCCATGCCCCTTGCATTTAGGCGCTTGATCGGTCTCAATCGCCGTCGGCACAGACTGATAACACCATCCGCGGGGAGAACATCATGACCCTCAAGAAAGGCGATGCCCAGCGCCTGGCGTTGAACGACCCTCAGCGCCGCGGCATTCTGATCCCGGCCAGCCAACTGGTGGATACCGATCTTAAGGTTGGTGACCGCTTCACGGTTAAAAGAGGGCAAAAAGACCTCTTCGCCCTGGCGATTGTCCCACACGCCCAAGGCGAAATCCTTTACGACCGTACCGGGATATTTATCGAACGCACCCGCCGGGTCGACATGTTCCTGGGAGGGGTCTTCGATGCCTTCGCCGTCGAGATCCAAGACGGCGAATCACCGACCCTGCGCATCCGTCCGCTGGACATCAACCTGGAAAGCGTGGAAAACATCATCGCCCCCTGAAGACGAGAATCAGGGCGCGGCCCCCGATGGCGAGGGCAGGTGATGCTGCCGCAGAAACTCCCACATGACCACGGTGGCTGCGTTGCTGACGTTCAGGCTCTCGACCTGCCCGAACTGGGGTATGCACAACGGCTGGATATCGGGGTAGTCCTGCCGATCGAAGCTGAGGCCGTATTCCTCATGGCCGAAAATAAAGGCGCTGCGCGGCGGCAGACGGTGGGCATGAAGTGGCCGGTCGTTTCGGGGCTCCAGGGAAAAGAGAGTGTAACCACGAAGCCTTAACGCATGGTGTACGCTAGCGAAGTTTTCGTGAAAGCGGGCCGGTACCCACTTGAAGGAGCCCATCGAGGGCGCCGGATCAAAAAAATCGATCCCCACCAAATGGATTTCGCGGGCCCCGAAAGCATCCGCGCTGCGGAATATCTTGCCGACATTGAAGGCCGGCTTGAGATTGTCGAGCACAAGGATGAAACTGTGAACCCCCGGGGCCGCCAGCCGGTTGGCATTTTTCTGCCGCCGGAAACGCTTTTGGGCCGCAATCCGCTGCTGGTGGAGCTTGCGGCGAAGTTTTCTCAATCCCATCTGGCCCTCATTGTCTGATAATTGACCCCCGGGGCCGCCGGTAATGTTATTTTGTTAACAGAAAGCGCGGCAGAATACCACCGGGGAAGAATCTCGCGAGCGTGAGACCACCGGCTTTCAGGCAATCCCCCATCCGGTCTGCCCGGCACAATCGCAGGGATGCGGAAGCCATTGGGATTCACTTTACAAATCAATTGGTTTTGTTTAATCTACCCCTGCAATCAATCACCCGCCAAGGTTGGTGTCATCCGGATCATCTGAGGAAATAATATATGGCCCTCCAATTCGTTTACATGACCGCCGGGAGCCTGGAAGAAGCCCAGCGTATCGGTGAAGCGCTCGTTCGCGAAAAGCTGGCGGCCTGCGTCAACATCATGGACGGCATGCATAGTCTCTATGTCTGGGAGGACGCACTGCAAAAGGACCGCGAAGTCGTCATGATCGCCAAAACCACCCGTGACCGTGTCGCGGAACTGATCACCATGGTCAAGGCCCTTCACAGTTACGACTGCCCTTGCATCGTCACCTTCGCGATCGACGGCGGCAACCCGGATTTTCTTCAGTGGATCGGCGCTGAGGTGCATCCGCACCGTTAGTTATCAGCTGATCGGTCAGTTGCCTAATTGCCCTTGCCTATGATCCGAGCGATCGTTCTCCGTTGGCCGCCTTGGGTCCCGCCAATCAATTCTCACGGTTGGATGGCGTCGACTTCGGGCGGCCGGATAATTGAAAACCCAAAGGAAAATGAACGGCATTCATCTATTGACATAATATTTAATCCCCAATATACGGTATTTGTTAAAAATCATTCTGTTTGCCGCGAATGCGGTCGCTTAGGCCACATGATCCCGGCACCGGCCATTGAGACGGACACGATGGCCTATTTTTCTGAATTTTTTAGATGGCGCTGACAGATGGGAATTCTCGAGAAGATTTGCCGATGGATTGACGCCCTGAACACCTGGGTGGGCAATTTTGTGGCCTGGGCGACGGCCGTGGTGGTGGGGGTCGTATTTGTCGATGTCGTCATGCGCTACGCGTTTCAGGTCAGCTTTGTCTTCACCCAGGAGCTGGAATGGCATCTGTTTGCTTTCATCTTTTTGATGGGGGCCGGAAATACCCTTTTGAAAGACGGCCATGTTCGGGTCGACATCTTTTATCAACGCGCCGGCGCCAAGACCCAGGCCTGGATCAACTTCATCGGGGTGATCTTCTTTCTGATCCCCGGCTGTTATATGATTATCGCCACCTCCCTCAATTTCGTCTACAACGCCTGGGCGGTGATGGAGGGCTCCCCCGACCCGGGAGGGATTCCATTCCGCTTTGTCCTCAAGGCCTGCATCCCGGCCGGCTTTACGCTGGTCCTGCTTCAGGGCATTTCGCTGGGCATCAAGAGCCTTATGACCATTATGGGCCGCGAGATCAAGACCGAGGAGGGCCGCTGATGGAATACCTGCCCGGTTGGATGTTTCTGGCCTTGACGATCCTTTTAATGGTTGGCTTTCCCGTGACCTTCACCCTGATGGGTACAGCCCTGGTTTTCGGCCTGATCGGATTCGGGTGGGATTTCTTCAACCTTCTGCCCCTGAGGATCTGGGGGGTCATGACCAACGTCACTCTCCTGGCCGTACCCCTCTTTGTGTTCATGGGCGTTATGCTGGAACGCTCCGGTCTGGCGGAAGAGTTGCTGGACACCATGGGCCTGGCCTTCGGCCGGATGCGCGGCGGCCTGGCCATTTCCGTTGTCGTCGTGGGAGCGCTTCTGGGGGCCTCCACCGGCATCGTGGGGGCCACCGTCGTGACCATGGGCCTTTTGGCCGTGCCCACCATGCTCAAACGCGGTTACCAGAAAGAACTGGCGACCGGTACGGTATCGGCTTCCGGAACCCTGGGCCAGATCATCCCCCCCAGTATCGTGCTGGTGTTGATCGGTGATATCGTCGGCGTCCCCGTGGGCGATCTCTTCATGGGAGCGGTCCTGCCGGGTCTGGTCCTGGTGGGGCTTTACATTCTCTACATTCTGCTGATTTCCGCGATCAAACCCGACTGGGCGCCGGCCATCCCGGCCGAGGAACTGGCCCAGATCACGCCCAAGATCATGTTCCAGAGGTTCTCCCGCGCGCTGTTTCCCCCCCTGTTTCTCATGGTGGCGGTGTTGGGGTCCATCTTTGCCGGCGTGGCCTCGCCCACCGAGGCCGCGGGCGTCGGCGCCGTGGGCGCGACCCTGCTGACGATCATCAACAAGAAGTTCAGTCTGCAGATCCTGCGGGAAGTGATGCACTCTACCATGCAGCTCACCTGCATGGTGTTCATCATCTTGGTGGGGGCGGCCTCTTTTGGGCTGGTCTTTCGCGGCATGGGGGGCGATGAACTGGTCCGGCATTTTCTCGGTGGCATCGCCGCCAACCACGGGCAGTGGACCGTCCTGGCCATCGTGATGGGGATCATCTTCATCATCGGCTTTTTCCTGGATTTCATTGAAATCACCTTTATCCACGTACCGGTGCTGGCCCCCATCATGATCGAATTCGGATTTGATCCGGCCTGGTTCTGCATCCTGATCGCTGTCAATCTGCAGACCTCTTTCATGACGCCGCCGTTTGGGTTTTCGCTGTTTTATCTCAAGGCGGTCACCCCCCCGGAGATCCAAACGGGTCACATTTACCGCGGTATCATTCCATTTGTCATTTTCCAGTTGATCGGATTGTTGATCGTGGTGCTTTTTCCCGTTCTGGTCACCTGGCTGCCCAAAGTCGTTTTTTAGAATTTGGTGGCGAATCGATAGCGGGATGGCAGCCTTTTGATAATATGTTTGGTATGATGGTGCGAACTCACGCACGCTGCGGAAAGGATTCCGACCGCGCGTTCGGAGGAGGTCGCCTCAACCGCTTGAATGTTGTGTCGACGGATCGTATCCGACCCCTTAACCCGCAGCAAAGGAGATGGAAGGTATGGAAAGACGCGATTTTCTCAAAAAGGCCGGATTGACCGCAGCCGGCGCCCTGGCCACGACCGCTGGCCTGGCCGCCTGTGCCGAGCAAAAACAGGAAGAAGCCAAGGCCCCCGAGCCCCAGGCCCCGGCGGTACAGGCCAAGCAAACCTATGAATGGAAGATGGTCACCACCTGGCCGCCCAATCTGCCGGTTTTGCAGACCGGTGCCGAACGTTTTGCCAAACGCGTCGAGGAGGCCACCGGCGGACAACTCAAAATCCAAGTCTTTGCCGGGGGCGAACTGGTGCCTCCCCTGGGGGTTTTCGACGCCGTTTCGGAAGGCACGGTGGAATGCGGCAGCGGCGCATCCTATTACTGGGCTGGTAAAGTCCCCGCCGCCCAGTGGTTTGCCGCGGTGCCCTTCGGTTTCAACCCCCAGGGCATCAATGCCTGGTTCTACAGCGGCGGCGGCCTGGAGCTTTGGGAGGAGGTCTACGCGCCGTTCAACGTGATCCCTCGCCCCCAGGGCAACACCGGCGTTCAAATGGGCGGCTGGTTTCGCAAGGACATGAACACCATCGACGACTACAAGGGCCTCAAAATGCGCATCCCTGGCTTGGGCGGCAAGGTCATCAGCAAGGCCGGCGGCACCGTGGTGCTGCTTCCGGGCGGTGAAATCTTCACCTCGCTGGAACGCGGCGTGATTGACGCCACCGAGTGGGTCGGCCCGATGCACGACCTGCGGATGGGCTTCTACAAAGCGGCCAAGAACTATTATTATCCGGGTTGGCACGAGCCGGGCACCTGCCTGGAAGTCATGTTCAACAAAAAAGCCTACGAATCTCTGCCGGTCGAACTGCAGCATACGATCGATGCCGTAGCCGCCGAAACCAACATTTGGAGCCTTTCCGAATTCGAGGCCGGCAACGGCGCCGCCCTGCAGAAATTGATCTCCGAGCACAACGTCAACCTGGTGCGCTTCCCGGAAGCCTTGCTGGCGGATCTGCGCACGCTCGCCAAGGAGACGCTTGAAGAGGAGGCCGACAAAGATCCCATGAGCCGCAAGGTCCACGAGGCCTTCAAAAAATTCAAGGCCCAGGTGGGCGTCTGGGGATCGGTATCGGAAAACGCCTACTATAACGTGATTGCCGATAAATACGCCCTGAAAAAATAGGCGCCCGACGATCGGCACCCCATAGACTTCACCCCCCCGCGGACGAGAGGCCGACAGCCTCTGCGTTCCGGGGGGTTGGGTATTGGGTAGCTCACGTTCGATGAAGACCAAATCAACGTGAGAACTTTTTCTTACCCCGGGCGACTCATCTTTTAACTGGCCACCACTCACCCAACCTCTCCGATTGCATTCTCGATTTATTTTCGACCCAACCTTGCAAATATCAACGATCGTCAACCAAAGCTTCTGAGCACGGCTTCCCGCTGCGTTTCAACTGATTGCCGAAGCTGATCTTGTTGCCATGCCTGATGCGCTTCCATACGTGATCGCATTTTACTGATGACCGCATTTATATATAAAAATTTTCATATAAAGAAAAAAATTATACAAATAATTCGTTTCTCAAGTTGATTTCACATGTCACACGGAAAACAGGCAATAAACTTAATTATAATTATTCAGGATTCTTATAATATAATTCTTTTCAATTTATCTGTTTGGATGGATTTGGATCATTTATTGCTTATAAGAAATAAGATTCACAATAAACCCGACGCGGGCCAAGAATAATAAGTTGCCCATTGCTCAGCATCTAACCCGAAATATCGACCAGAATCAGTGAAATTACCAGCGCGCTGGTAATTCAAGCCTCTAAAACCGAAACCGACGCATGCCGCTGCTGCTAACGCTGAAAGAAGAAAACATGAAAAAATTCTTGCTGTTTACCGCGACGTTTTTTATGGCTGCTGCTATGGCTTCCCCCGCCTCGGCGCTTCTCTTTGATGTCAGCGATGGTCCCGGATCATCGGTGACCATCTCCACTTCTAGTATGTGGGGAGACGCGGACGAACCCGATGCAACCCTCAGCGAGGGCCTCGATAATGTCTCATTCAACCTGACTGCCGGACAGAGTCACACCTTCGATTTCCTTGATATCACGGTCGATCTCACGGAAGGCGGTTGGCTAGGCGGTGGAAGTGCCGAGATCTCGGCCACATTGGCATTTGACTTACCCGCGGGAACATCCGGGACCGGCGGAGGCGAGGGGTCGTGGTTCACCTTCCTGGGTTTATTCTCAGGCGGTGAACTCCACTGGACCCACCAGCCCGATGATGTCGACCTGGCAACACCGGTTGATGGGGTCGAATCATTCAGTATCATTTTTAGCGATATCAATGGGTTTGGTTTCGGCAACACGGCAACCGTTCAGGCCACGGTTACGGCCAGCGGTGTTGCCCCGGTTCCCGAACCCGGCACCATCATGCTGATGGGCATCGGCCTCGTGGGCCTGGCCCGCGTCGGCCGGTGGAAATTCAAACCATAGACCTTGCCGTCATCCATTGAACGATGTGCATACCAAGCTGGCGAGAATTTCGATCCCCGCCAGTAAACAGATCCTCAGACATCTCCCGTCCCATTGACCGTGCTCAATGGGGGTGACGCCCGGAAACCATAACGCTCCGGGCGTCATTTTTTTTGCCCCTCGAAGGCCCCTATTATGGCTGACCATCAACGATGGCCCGCCAATCCTTGTGCCGCTCATCACAACGTTGAACCCCCGTACCCCGATGGTGATTAAAGCTTTCGAACGTTCCCGCCGAAATATAGTCTGAGCGGCACTTGCCGCGTATTGCGCTTGGCCGTTTCAGTTTTTCCGGTGATCAACCCACGATTGCTTAAACCGACAGCCGCAGAAAGGGAAACCATGGAGGCCTCCTCCACAACGATGCCGACCGATGCCGATTCTCCGGCACCGCAGAACCGTCCACCAGTATCCGGCCCCCGCTACAGCGAAATCGTCGATATGCTCGTTCGGGCCGGCTACCTCAAAGAAAAGCAGGTCGTCTATGCCGAGCGGGTTCAGGCCAAACTCGAAACGTCCCGCGGTCTGCTGGATGTCCTCAAAGAACTCGAACTGATCAGCGATGAAGAAATCAAGCAGGCCATCCGCGAGAATCGCCTTTCGATGCAAATCGGGAGCCTGCTGGTGGAGTTGGGCTACATCAGCGAACAGGCCCTAGAAAATTCATTTAAGATCCAGAGCGAGGACAAAGAGCACCGCAAGTTAGGCGAAATTCTGGTGGCCCATCATTTCATCAGCCAGAAAAAGTTTCTGGAAGTGCTCTCAATCCAGTTGGGTTATCCTCTGGTCGACCCGGAATTAGAGCCGCTCGACCTGGATCTGTTCACTCAGGTTTCGGAGCGCTGGTGTGATCTGCACACGGCAATCCCCATCCGCCGCGAGGACGATGATGTTCTGGTGGCCTTCGCCGACCCGCAGGACAAGGAGGCCCTTGCCGCCGCCAAGCAGGCCTTCAACAGAAACATCCGACCGGCGATCGCCAATCCGGTGGCCATTCGGGCCGCCATTGACCAGGCCCGACAAAGCAGTGCCGCGGGTGACCAGGTTCCCCTCAAAAAGGACTCGGTGGTGGGCATCGTGGATGGCATCTTCACGGCGGCCGTGGAGGTCAATGCCAGTGACATCCATCTCGAACCCCTGAAAGACCGTCTGCGGGTGCGCTTTCGGCAGGACGGCATCCTGGTCAAGTACAAAGATCTGCCGCGCAAGCTCATCCCGCAGCTCACAAGTCGCATCAAGGTCATGTGTGATGTGGACATCACCGAAAAGCGCCGCCACCAGGGAGGGCGCATGCTCTTCGAGCGCGCCGGCATCAAGCTGGACCTGCGGGCGTCCTTTTACGTCACAGTGCATGGCGAAAAGATCGTTCTGCGGCTCTTGAACCGCAAGAATGAACTGATCAGCCTGGAAGACGCGGGCATGGCGCCTAAAATGCTGTCGCGCTTCATCGCCGATGCCCTGGACCAGCCCAGCGGCGTGGTCCTGATCACGGGCCCCACGGGTTCCGGCAAAACCACCACGGTCTACAGTAGCATCAACCGCATCAACGACCCGCGCATCAGCATCGCCACGGCCGAAGAGCCTGTGGAATACATGATCGACGGCATTTCGCAATGTTCCATCAATCCCAAGATCAACCTGACGTTCGAAGAGACCTTGCGCCACATCGTGCGCCAGGACCCGGATGTGATCGTGATCGGCGAAATTCGGGATAACTTCTCGGCCGAAATCGCCGTTCAGGCCGCCCTGACCGGGCACAAGGTCCTGACCACTTTTCACACCGAAGACAGTATCGGCGGGCTGGTGCGCCTGCTCAACATGAATATCGAAGCTTTTCTGGTGTCCTCCACCGTAATCAGTGTGCTGGCCCAGCGGCTGCTGCGCAAAGTCTGCCCATCCTGCGCCGCCCCGGCCGCTCCCAATCCCGGCGACCTGCAGCGATTGGGCTACAGCCCGGCTTCGGTGGCCGGCGAACGTTTCATGCATGGTTCGGGCTGCGCCGACTGCGGGTACACCGGCTACAAGGGGCGCATCGGCGTTTTCGAGCTGCTGGTGCTGGACGAATTGGTGCGCAATGCCGTTCTGGAGCAGCGTACCAGTTTTGAAATCCGTAATATCTGCATTGAATCCAGCGGGCTCGTAACCCTGCTTGAAGATGGCATCGTCAAGGCCGCCGATGGGGTGACGACACTGGAGGAAGTGCTGCGCTGTCTGCCGCGGCTCCACCCGCCGCGCCCTCTGGGTGAGCTGCGTCGGGCCCTGGGAGTCTAACGATGTCCAAAGCCGAAGGACAATCCATCGTCGCCATTTTCGAATACCTGGCCACCAAGGATATCCGCCTGCCGGTCTTTGACCGCACCGCGCTTCAGGTTCAGCAGGAGCTTACCAAGCAGGAGCCCGATCAGCGGGTGATCGAAAACCTCATCGTCTGCGATCAGACGCTCACCAGCCAGGTGCTCAAGGTCGCTAATTCCTCCTTCTACAAGGGGCTCTCCGAGATCACCACGGTTCGCAACGCCATCGTTCGCCTGGGCTTGAAGGAAGTCGCCAACATCGTCACCCTGGTGTCGCATCGCCAACAGTTCAAGGCCACCGATCCCAAAGCCCACAAGCTGATGAACGCACTCTGGCGGCACTCGGTGGCCTGCGGTATCGGCGCCAAATGGCTGGCCGCCAAGGGCTCCCTTGACATCCAGCCCAACGAGGCCTTTTTCGCCGGCCTGCTTCACGACGTGGGCAAGTTGTTTATCATCACTGTCATCGAACGCTTGAAGAAATCGCGGCAGATCGAACAGATGCCCTCAGGGGCTGTGATCGACGAAGTGATCGACAAGTTGCACTGCAAACACGGTTACGTTCTCATGAAAAACTGGAACCTACCGGAGCAATACTGTCAGATCGTACGGGATCACCACGCGGACGACTTCGATAGCGAGAATTACCTCCTGGCCGTCGTGCGTCTGGCCAACCAGACCTGCAACAAGGTGGGCCTCGGGCTGCACCGGGATGAGTCGATGGTGCTTTCAGCCACCCGCGAAGCCGATTTACTGGGGATATCGGATGTCATGCTGGCCAAATTGGAAATTCATCTGGAGGACGCCGGCGTGCTGGCGGAGTAGATCGGCCACGGCGCCCGACCAGCCGTCAATTCATTGCGCGTTTGGCAAACCCTCAAGCCCCCCGAGTGCGATCTCAACACCATTGACGCCGTGGGCTGACATGACCTGGAGCGCACGGCACCCTCAGGGCGCGTTCGGTTTGCGATCCAGCCGTATCTGGCCCAGCAGGAAAAGACACGCCGCGGCCAGGGCCACCAGGGCGCTGGTCAAGAATAGATAGCGCGTGGCCAGAATTTCAAAAAGGGCGCCGTTTACCAGAAATCCCACCATCAATCCCAGACCGTAGGTGATGGCGTTGTTGGCCGCCTGGCCGAAGGTTTTGGCCTCCGGCGGTGTGAGGCGATCCATATAGATGATACTGGCCATGTGGAACGTCCCGTAGGTGGCGGCATGCAGCACCTGGGAGACGATGATCACCGCCGGGGAAGCAAACCCAAATAGCAGGCTCCAGCGCAACGCGGCCGTCAGGAAGGAAAAAAATAACACCTTCTCGAGGCTGAGACGATCGAAAAGTCGGCTGGAGTAGAACATGACGCCGATTTCGGCCATCACCGCCACCGCCCAGGCAATTCCGATAAAAGTCGACGGCAGCCCGATGCGCTCCAGATGAATCGAAAAAAATCCATAGTAGGTGCCGTGACTGACGAGCATCAGAAAGCCGCAGAACAGAAATACGGCCGCCCGACGCCATTCCATACGCGGCGCCGGAGTTAGCGCGGCCTTGGGGGCCGCCGGCATCGAGGGCAGCTTGAGCGCCCCGGCCGTCTGGCAAGCCCCCCCCGCCAGAATCAAGGGGATGATGATGCCAATCCCCAAACGGTCGATCGCAGGGCCCAACAAGGTGACCACCAGAATAAAGCTGATCGAACCCCACAGCCTTACCCGGCCGTAGGCTTTCTTGTCTTCGCCCAGAATATCCATCGAATAGGCTTCCAGAAAAGAAATCAGGGGGGCATAAAATATACCGTAGAGTCCTGTTATGATGAGCATCGGGGTGAATTCACGGGTCAGCATAAAAGCCGACCAAACCAGCACGGCCATGAGGTTGCAAACCAGATAAATTGATTTGCGCCGGGCGAATCGATCGGCCAGCATACCCCAGAGAAAGGGGAAAACGACCAGCACGGCCGACCGCAGCCCCGACAGCAGACCGATCTGCGCACCCGAGAAACCCAGATGGTAGCAGTACAGGTTGAAATACGGCAGATAGATCCCCAGAACCCCGAAATACAGGAAGTACTGGGTGCGTAGATAAAGCGGTGCAGAGCGTATGTGAGGCGCGGTCATCGTACGGTCGCCATACCTTTGGGTGCCGGCCTGTTCGGCGCAGATCTCGGCTTTACAAACCAAAGTTGAAATGGTAGCGTCGCCGGGTACAACGAAAAGACCGATCTATAATAAAAAATCCGCCTTATCAACCGGGAGCCGACCATGGAATACATCAAGATACGTTTTGGCGGCGATACGGGCCGGCTGGGGTCGAGTTTTGAGAAAACCCTGGATAGCATCTTCCGCTCCGTCAATCCCATGTTTGCCGAGTGTGAACGCGCCTGGAACCCTCAAATCGACGTTTTCGAAACCGCCCAGGAAGTCTTCATCACGGCGGAGATCGCCGGTGTCGAAAAAGAAGATCTGGATGTCGAGATCAACCACCGCGTCATCCGCATTCGCGGCCGGCGCATCCCGCGGCCGCATGTGGACCAAGCCTCTTTCCGGCTGGCCGAAATTCAGTACGGCAACTTCGAACGCACGCTTAACCTGCCGGCGCCCATCGATCCGGAAGTCGTTTCGGCCACCTATGCCAATGGGCTGCTTCAGTTGCGGCTGGCCAAGTCCGAAGCGGCACAGCCGCGGCGGATTCCCATCTCGGACGATTGACCGCGCCGCTCAAAACCCCATGACCATCGACCGTACACGCGCAACTGTATAATCCCCGGATCGCCTTGGAGGCAACGATGACTGATCAAAAACCGCCTGTGGAAGTCAACGATCAAAAACTTCCCGAGCGTCTACCGATTCTGCCCCTGCATGAAACGGCGCTTTATCCCAAGATGGTGCTGCCGCTGGTGGTCATGCAGGGCGATTCCGTTAGGCTGGTGGACGAAGCCATGCAGAAGAACCGCATCGTGGGTCTGCTGGTGGCCCGCGGGCCCGAAAATGGCAAGGACAAGCCTGAAAACGCAGCGGAAGCCCAAACCGAAAAAGAAGACCAGAACGGCATCGATCCCCATAAGGATCTATTTCAGATCGGCACCAGCGCCATGATAATGCGAATGGCCAAACAGGACAACCAGACCCAGATGGTGGTCCAGGGCATCAGTCGCTTCAAGGTCTTGGATTTCGAGCAGGAAAAGCCCTACCTCGTAGCGCGGGTGGCCTATATCCAGGAAGCCGAGGCCAAAGGCAAGGAAATCGAAGCCTTGATGACCAATCTGGTCAACATGTTCACCCGCGTGGTCGAGTTGTCGCCAGGACTGCCGTCCGAGGTCGGGGCCATGTCCAAGACGATTCAGGAGCCAGGCGTCTTGGCCAATATGGTGGCCTCCACCATCAATGTGACGGCCGTGGAAAAACAGGTGGTGCTGGAAATCGACGACATCAAAAAACGGCTGCGGCACGTGACGGGTATGGTCAGCCGACAGCTCGAGATTCTGGAGTTGGGCAACAAGATCCAGTCCCAGGTCAAGGGGGATATGGAGAAAAGCCAGCGCGAATACTACCTGCGCCAGCAATTGAAAGCGATCCGTGAAGAGTTGGGCGAAACCGACGACACCAACGTGGAACTGGAGGAATACCGCACCAAGATCGCGGAGATCGACCTGCCCGAAGAAGCGCGCAAAGAGGCCGAACGCGAACTCGAGCGACTGGGCCGCATGCATCCCTCCTCGGCGGAGTACTCGGTGGCCACGACCTATCTCGACTGGGTCACCTCCCTGCCCTGGCATACGAGCACCGAGGACAACCTGGACATCAAGGCCGCGCAACGCATTCTGGACGCCGACCACTACGGCCTGGAGAAAGCCAAGAAGCGCATCATCGAACATCTGGCGGTCCGTAAATTGAAACCGGAAACCAAGGGACCGATTTTGTGTTTCTACGGCCCCCCGGGAACCGGTAAAACATCCCTGGGACGATCGGTGGCCCGCGCCATGGGACGCAACTTCTGGCGCCTGTCGGTGGGCGGCGTGCGGGACGAGGCCGAAATCCGCGGGCACCGCCGCACCTACGTCGGCGCCCTGCCAGGGCGCATCATTCAGTCGTTGCGGCGCTGCGGGTCCAATAACCCGATATTGATGCTGGATGAAATCGATAAGGTCGGCAGCGATTTTCGGGGCGACCCCTCTTCGGCCCTGCTGGAAGTGCTCGACCCGGAGCAAAACTTCTCCTTTTCCGATCACTATCTGGACGTGCCCTTCGATCTCTCCCGGGTCATGTTCATCACCACGGCCAATGTGCTCGACACCATCCCACCGCCGTTGCGCGACCGCATGGAAATCCTGGAAATGGTGGGCTACACCGAGGAAGAGAAAGTCAAGATCGCCAAACGCTACCTGATCCCGCGCCAGCGCGAAGCCCATGGTCTCAAGGCCCGTCAGATCAAGATCTCCGCCGGGGCGGTCAAGCGGATCATTGCCGGCTACACCCGCGAAGCCGGCCTGCGTAATCTGGAAAGGGAACTGGCCTCGATCTGCCGCGCGGCGGCGGCGCAGATCGCCCAGGGCGATGCCGATATGGTCAAGGTCGGCCTAGATGACGTGGCCGAATACCTGGGCCCCGTCAAACTGACCAGTGAACGCAAGGCCCGCACGGCGACCCCCGGTGTGGCCATGGGCCTGGCCTGGACCCCGACGGGCGGGGAATTGCTGTTTATCGAGGCCACCGCCATGAAGGGTCAGAAGGGCCTCACCCTGACCGGTCAGCTCGGTGATGTGATGAAGGAATCCGCGGCGGCGGCGCTCAGCTTCATCCGTTCGCATGCCCGCGAGCTCAAGATCGACGAAGACTACTTCAGCCAGCACGATATTCACATCCATGTGCCGGCCGGCGCCATTCCCAAGGATGGCCCCTCGGCCGGGGTGACCATGCTGACGGCGCTGGTCTCATTGCTCACCCGCCGGCGGATCAAGAAAGACTTGGCCATGACGGGCGAAATCACCCTGCGCGGCCAGGTGCTGCCAGTGGGCGGCATCAAGGAGAAAATGCTGGGGGCCCATCGGGCCGGCATCAAAACCATCATCCTGCCGGCGGCCAACGAGAAGGATCTCGTCGACGTGCCCGAAAAAGTGCGCCAGGCCATCGCCTTCCACCCGGTTTCCAAAATGGGAGATGTCCTCAAAATCGCTCTGGGGGCCGGATAACGAACCATGTCACGCGTTGGCGCCACCAACCGCCTCGTCAGACAACGGCCCGCCGGCCAGCGCACCCGCCTGATCGCGATCCTGTTCTTAACCTGGATAGCACTATGCGCATGCCGCAGCACGACTTCACCGACTTCCGGTCGCCCCGATACCCCACCGCCCGGCACCCCCGGCTATCCCAAGCCCTATCGCGTCTACGGCGTCTGGTACCAGCCTATCCCGGACGCCCATGGCTTTAAACAGCGCGGTACCGCCTCCTGGTACGGACGCAAATTTCACGGGCGCCGGACCTCCAACGGTGAAACCTACAATATGTACGGGATTTCCGCCGCCCACAAAACCTTGCCCTTCGGCACCATGGTACGGGTCACCAACCTGGAGAACGGCCGCCAACTGGATATCCGTATCAACGATCGCGGCCCTTTTGCCAAGGGGCGCATCATCGATTTGTCTTACGGCGCCGCGAAAAAATTAGGCGTTGTCGGCCCGGGAACGGCCCCAGTCGAGATCGTGGCGCTGGCCGCGCCGGTGCGCAAAACGTCGCCGACCGGCGGCGCGGGGCAATTCGAAGCCGTCGATTTGACCCGCGGCAACTTCACTTTCCAGGTGGGCGCCTTTCAAGATCGTGCCAATGCCGAACGGTTGGCGCGCCGGCTCGAAAAACGCTACGCCAACGTCCACATCGCCTCTTTCGACCGTGGGGACGGCATGTTTCACCGCGTGCGGGTGGGGCGGGCTAACCGTCTGGACGAAGCCGAGAGGTACGAACGCACACTGATGCGGCAGGGCTATGATGTCTTCATCGTGGCGGAATAAGGACGGCTCGCCGCGTCGGCCCCAGGCTGTGTTTCTCGACCGCGACGGCGTCATCAACCGGGACTCACCCGACTACGTAACCGCCTGGTCCCAATTCAGGTTCCTGCCCGGCAGTCTCGCGGCCATCACCGCCCTGACGGCCGCCGATATCCCCGTCATCGTCGTCACCAATCAGTCCGCCGTGGCCCGCGGCCTGATAAGGCCGGAAACCCTGACCGACATGCACCGGCGCCTGAACCGCATCGTAAGACACAACGGGGGCCGCATCCAGGCGATTCTGCACTGCCCCCACCATCCCGACGACGGCTGCGGCTGCCGCAAGCCGCAGCCCGGCATGCTTATCGAGGCCCAGACGCGCTATGGGCTGGACCTGAAACAGACCATCATGATCGGGGATCGGGCCAGCGACATCGCCTGCGGGCACGGTGCCGGCTGCGGCGGCACCATCCTGGTGCGCTCCGGCCCACAAGACGCCCGGCCGGAACTGGCCCGTCTGGGGATTCGGCCGGATTGGATCGTCGCCGACCTGGCGGCCGCCGTGCAAACCATTCTCGGCCCGCAGGGTGCGCCGCCATGAGTGCTGCCGACACCGATGTTACGGTAACCGGGACCGTCGAACACATTACGTATTACAATCCCCAGAATCATTTTACGATTGCCCGGCTGCGGCTCGACGATACGCACAATCGGATCAGCATTCTGGGCTATCTGCCCCATTGCGGCCGGGGTGAAAACCTGCGCGTCACAGGCCACTGGGAAAAACACCCGCGTTACGGCCCGCAGTTCAAGGTCGAACGTTATGAGACCCTGCTGCCCAACAGTGTGGAGGGCATCCGCCGCTACCTGGCCTCCGGGGTGATCCCCGGCATCGGCGTCAAAACCGTCGAACGGCTGGTCGACCATTTCGGCGCCGACCTGCTGAGGGTCATCGAAAACGACCCCCAGCGGCTCACGAACGTACGTCGGATCGGACCCGACACCGCCGCGCGCATTGCCCATGCTTGGCGGACGCATCATACGGCCCGTGATTTGATGGCCTTTCTGCAGGCCAACGACCTCAACCCATCCCTCTGTGGCCCGCTCCTGAAAGTTTATGGCGACGAGGCCCTGGCGATCCTTGCCGAAACGCCGTTTCGCGTGGTGGACGATTTGCCGGGACAAGGTTTTCTGGTTGCCGACGCCATCGCCCAGCGCCAAGGCCGGCCGGCCGACGATCCCGACCGCATCCGCGCCTGCCTGCAGCACCTGCTCACCCGGGCCGTAGCCGAAGGTCACGTCTGCCTGCCCGAAGCCCACCTGCTGGAGGAAGCGCAGGCCCGCTTCAATATCGACCCCGCCGACATGGGCGCCGTTATCAAAAACCTGGCGCGTAGCGGCGACATCATCTGTGACGATCCGGATCCCGCCGCGGCTTCACGGCACATCTATCTGCCACGCCTTTATGCGGCCGAAACCGGTATCGCCGCCCGTCTCGCGGCCCGGCAGATGGTGGCGCCGCCGACCATGCCCTGCCGAACCGAAGACATCACCGAGACGGTCACCCGGCGCCTGGCCATTAAGCTATCCGACGACCAGCTCGATGTCATCCAGGGGGTACTCAACCATCGGGTGGCTGTGATCACCGGGGGTCCCGGGACGGGCAAGACCACCCTGATCCGCTCGCTCTGCTCGGTATTCCAGGCCATCGGACGGCGGGTCTGCCTGGCGGCGCCCACCGGCCGTGCGGCCCGGCGCCTCAGCGAGGTGACGCGCCAGCCGGCCGCCACCCTGCATAAGCTGCTGGGCTACAACCCCCTCGAGGGGGGCTTTGAAAAAAACCAGGACGATCCCATCGACGCCGACGTGTTCATCGTCGATGAGGCCTCCATGATCGATATCCTTTTGGCCGATAGCTTTCTGCGGGCCGTACCCCTGTCGGCCGTCCTGCTTTGGGTGGGGGATATATTTCAACTGGCCCCGGTGGGGCCCGGCAACTTCTTGAAGGATGTCATTGCTGCCGGCAACACGACGGTCTACCATCTGAGCCAGATTTTCCGTCAGCAGGGGGAGAGCCCGATCGTTCTCAATGCCCACCGCGTCCGGCAGGGCCGGATGCCGGCTCTCGGGCAATCCCCAATCGGGAGCCTGTCGGCTTTCGACTTCATCGAAGAACAAGACCCGGCGGTCGTCGTGAAGACCGTCGTCGATCTATGTGCCCACCGGCTGCCGCGCGCGTTCGGCTTCGACCCCATCCGCGATATCCAGGTGCTGACCCCCATGCACAAGGGCGAAGTTGGCACCATCAATCTCAATCAGGCTCTGCAGCGTCAGTTGAATCCGCGGACGGGTTCGCCCGGTTTTCCGCTGCAACCGGGCGACAAGGTGATGCATTTGCGCAACAATTATGTGAAGGGTGTCTTCAATGGCGATATCGGCCGGGTGGCGGCCGTCGATAACCAACGGGAATGCCTGAGCGTGTCCTACGAAAACCGTCGGGTGGACTATGAATTCAACGAACGTGACGAACTGACCCTGGCCTACGCCATATCCGTACACAAGTCTCAGGGTTCCGAATATCCCGCGGTGGTTATTCCCCTCTTGACCCAGCATTACGCCCTTCTGCAGCGCAACCTGCTGTATACCGCCATCACGCGGGGACGGGAAGTGGTGGTTATCGTGGGGAGTAAACGGGCTGTGGCCGTGGCCGTTGAAAACAACCGCCCCCGGCAGCGGCTGTCGTTCCTGCCGCAACGCCTGATCGGCGGATAAAGCGGGGCCGCGCACGAAGTCGGGAAGGCCGCCATAGGGGCTTCCGCTAGACCGTGATTAACCCAACATTTAGGATTGACGGTCTCGGAAAAAGTTATGTTTCGGACGGTCTCGGAAAAAATGCGAGATACGGCATGCAAAGCCCGAGCAATGAAGCGTACGGATTGTACGCTGACTGACGAGGGCTACGCGAAATACCGTAACGCCGATATCGGACTTTTTACGAGGCCGTCAGGGCTTGTCTTTGGCACTCACGGGAACGGGCAGCTTGACGAAATCCACGCCTTCTTCGCGGAGGGTCTTTTCTTCCTGTTCGGTGCTGACCCCCCGGATGTTGCGCGGCTTTTCGGCGCCGTAATGAATTTTCAGGGCTTCTTTGGCAAAATCAGGACCGACATCATCGAAATTGGTTTCGACGTATTCCTGGATCTGCCGCCCCAGGGTTTCGAGGCTTGTCTTGGCCGCCGCAAGGGGTCGACGGCTCAGGGCGGGTTTGTTCTTGATGGCAAAGGTCGAGGGCAGGCGGGTGATCTCAGCCGCGCTGCAAACGGGGCAGGTCACGAGGCCCTTTTGCTTCTGGGTCTGAAAGGTCCGGGCATCTTCGAACCAGCCTTCAAAGGTGTGTCCGTTGCAGCATGTTAGGTCATACGCTATCATGGCGAATGTCGTTTGGGTTCTACCGCCTGAAAATATCTCCCATAGATTAAATCATAAGCTAACACAGGCACTGCAAATATTAAAGTTCTTATTGACATCGGATAAAATTTCTAATCAATATAGCGATGTAAAATCAGTACCATCCCCATTGTTGGTTTGCCGGGGGCCGCAGGCGCCGCCGTGATGCATACAAGGAGAAACGACCACCATGTTGATTTGCAAATACCTTTTGCCCAAACCGTTACACACCGTGAATCTTGCCGGCATTCTACTGGCCGTCGTTGCGGCGGGCATCTTTCTGGCCACCGACGCCATGGCCCTAACCTGGTATGTCAACGTCGAAATCAAGGCGACCCTGCGCTCCGGCCCCGGGACGGAACGTAAAATTCTGGCCTTCGTGGCCACGGGCGAACGAATTCAGCAAGTCATCGAAGAAGGCGAAGAATGGATGCATGTCCGTCTGGCCAACGGTAAAGAGGGCTGGATGCGCAAACGTTATCTCACCATCCAGCAACCCAGCAATGTACTCCTGGCCGAACTCCAACGACAGCATGCCGAACTCGAAACCAAGGCGGCCCGCCTGGAAGAAGAAAACCGCACCTTAAAATCCGAGAACGAACAAATCTCGACGAGCTTGAGCACCAAAACCAGCGCCATGGAAACCCTGAATCGCGATTTCGGCGAGCTTAAAAAGGATGCGGATGCCAAGAGTTTCCAGATGCGCAAATACCTTATCTTTTTTTTCAGCGGGGCGGCCATCCTGTTCATCGGGATCCTTTTGGGGCTGATAATGAAACGTCAGAAGCGTAAATCCATGTATATGGTCTAAAGCCCCCGCCTACAGCGCGCCACCGCTCGGCAGCATCATGGAACCATGATCGGGAGGTGGCGGTGCCGCCATTGTATCCGGGTCTCGCGTACCATGGACGTTCAAACCGACTTTCTGATCATCGGCAGCGGGGTTGCCGGCCTCAATTTCGCGTTGCGGGTGGCCCGGGTCGGGCGTGTTGCCCTGGTCACCAAAAAGGAGGCCATGGAGAGCAACACCAATCTGGCCCAGGGCGGCATCGCCGCCGTTCTGGGGGAAGGCGATTCGTTTGATCTCCATGTTCAGGACACGCTGGCATCCGGTGCCGGTCTCTGCCATGCGGAGGTGGTCGATCTGGTCGTGCGGGAGGGGCCGGAGCGGATCCGCGAGCTAATCGACTATGGCGTGAACTTCAGCCGATGCGGCCCCCAAACGGATCGCTTCGACCTGGGGCGCGAGGGCGGCCACTCCCGTAACCGCATCGTGCATACGGCGGACATGACCGGCCGGGAAGTCGAGCGGGCCCTCCTGGAGAATGCGCGGGCCCACCCCAATATCACCTTCTATGAAAACCACATCGCCATCGACCTGCTCACTTTCTCCACCCGCATGAAACGCGGGCTGGTGACCACCACCCACGAAGAGCATTGCTGCGGCGCCTATGTTCTGGATCGGACCGCCAACCAGGTTAAAACCTTCGGTGCCCGGATCGTGCTGCTGGCCACGGGCGGAGCCGGTAAAGTCTACCTTTATACCAGCAATCCCGACATTGCCACCGGCGATGGCATTGCCATGGCCTACCGCGCCGGGGCCACCGTGGCCAACCTGGAATTCGTTCAGTTTCACCCCACCTGCCTTTACCATCCCGAGGCCAAGAATTTCCTGATTTCGGAAGCCGTCCGCGGCGAGGGCGGCATCCTGCGCGATGCCCGGGGCCGCGCGTTCATGGAAGACTACGACCCGGCCAAAGACCTGGCCTGTCGCGACGTGGTGGCCCGCGCCATCGACACCGAGCTTAAGCGCAGCGGGGACGATGCCGTCTTTTTGGACATCAGCCACCGCGATGCGGATTTTGTGCGCACGCGCTTTCCGAATCTCTACGCCAATTGCCAGCGTTTCGGTATCGACATGACCCGGGAGCCCATCCCGGTGGTGCCGGCCGCCCACTACATCTGCGGCGGCGTGGTCACCGATACCCACGGCCGGACCGATATCCGCCATCTTTACGCTGTGGGGGAGACGGCCTGCACCGGTCTGCACGGCGCCAACCGCCTGGCCAGCAACTCCCTTCTGGAAGCCCTGGTCTATGCCCAACGCGCCGCCGAACAGGCCGCGACCGAATTTAAGACCATGGCGGCCCCGGCCTGCCCGCCTCCGCCCGCCTGGGACGAGGTCGGCACCACCGACAGTGACGAAAACATCATGGTCAGCCAAAACTGGGATGAAATCCGACGTTTCATGTGGAGCTACGTAGGTATCGTGCGCTCCGACAAGCGCCTGGAGCGGGCCTGGCGGCGCATGCAGCTGATCCGGCAGGAAATCCATGACTATTACTGGAACTTCAGGGTGACCCCCGATTTGATCGAATTGCGCAACCTGGCCGTGGTGGCCGAACTGATCATCCGCAGCGCCCGCCACCGCAAAGAGAGCCGGGGATTGCACTACAACCTCCAATACCCCCAAAGCGATGACCAGCGTTGGCGCAAAGACAC
>JASJED010000057.1 GCA_030065585.1 Desulfobacterales bacterium
GCGCGTCCCTGATCGTTCAGGTTGCGCTGGGTGGCACAGTCGCCGATCCGGAAATGTTCGGGATCCCCGGTTCCCGGGGCGTAGGCATGGCGGATCATCAGAACATGGCCGCCGGATTTGAGTTGAGCGATCAACCGGTCGGGAGATGCCGCCGCGGCAGGATCCCCAAGCAGCCCCGCCAGTAGAATGACACGCATCCCTATTTTCCACGTCACCATTTGGGATCCCTTAAAAATGTCAAACGTTTTCATAGCATTGTCTATCTTGTTGACTGAGATATACGTTCTTTGTCGATATATATCATTATACGGTGCTCAGTTTTCCCTATCTTGATCGAAACATGAATGACCAGTTGTCAGGTTATATCGAGCGTGTCGCCGATGCCGCCTGATCTTTAGAGCGACGGCCACCACATCGCAGTGTGCCCATCAGTTGGTATTTAGGAAAGGCGGCGGCGATCGGTCCGCTCTGCGCTAACGCTGCAGCACCGCGGTGATCCGCTCCCGAACCGCCTGCTCCTGGGGCTCAAGCTTCCTGTCGATGGCCTGGGCCGCTTGGGCAAGCATGGCCAGAGCGTCCCGGCGGTCTTGCTTACGGGCCAACAGGAGAGACAGGGTGGTGATGGCCTGGTCCGCATCGGTCTGCACGATCCGGGATTGCTCGCGGACGATCTGCCGCAGGTCTTCCGGCTCCAGATCCTGCATCCGTGGACTTTCGGCAAAAAGACGATTGATGACCCGATAGCCCTCGGGCTGGACCACCTTGTCGGCAAACCCGATCGCCAGGAAGATACGCACCATGGCGTCCGCAAACTCGCCGGTGGCCATGTGTTTGCGCCAGCGCCCGGCATCGCGGCGTCGTTTGTCTTCAAGCAATCGGTCGTCCCGGGGGGCGACCGACCCAGCGTAGTCCGAAAGCATCTGCATCCCGGGGCTTTCGTACACTGTCTGGAACATCAACTCGCAGGCGGCATCACGAGCATCCCGGAGGCGGTTCAGCCAGTCGACGGTCATGGTGGACATGGACTTTTCCCAAGAATGATAGCGGTTATCGGCGGCGACCGGCCGGCGGTGGTTATCGCGCTTGATGTATTCGGCCCAGTATTTGAAAGGCATCAGCCAGGGATTCAGATCGGATAGCATATAGCGCTGGGCGCGCAGGGGATGCAACTGGCGCATCGCCTCGGCAAACCAGTGGTTATTGGCCATCCGCATCCAGGGCGACACGAAATGCCGGTAGAAGAGATCCGCGGCCTCGGAGATTTGCCGCACGGCCAGAAAGGCTTTTTCGTCCTCGAGACCGTCGTCGAGGGCCATAATATCGTCCATGGTTTTCTCCACATAGCGCACGGAATACTCACCGGACGAATCCGAATCTTCCTCGATCTGCATTTCATAGAGCCCGGGGGGCAGGTAGTTGAGCATATCGAAACTGGCGATGATCTCTTTGTGCTCCTTGCGGGCGATTTTGGCGGACACGAAAATGCCGAGATGGCCGATCTCCGAATGACCGATATAGACGATCACCTGACCACGGCGTTTGATCTCTTCGACCGTGCCGTAGATCTTGACGATCCAGTTGAAGGCCTGCTGGGGTGGGGTTATGTTGTCCGCAAAAGAGGCGAAGACGACCACGGGATTGTCGTTGTTCTTCAGGTTGACCTGGCGCCCTGTTTCGAGTTCGAATTCGCCCCGTTCGAGCTTGTTGCCGACGAAAAGCCCCTCGACAATCTTGTGGATCTCACGATCGGTCATCAAAAAGAAGCCGCCCCACCATTTTTCGAAATCGAGAAAGCGTTTTTCTTCGCTATCGACCTTGGCATAGACGTTGTAAAGCTTGGACCACAGGGTGTTGGCCGGGTTGAGGTTCTCAAAATTGGCCACAATGTTGGCCCCGTCGAAATAACCGTGGCCCAGGTCGCTCAAAAAGGAACTGACCCAGGCTCCGCCCAGCAGTCCTCCCAAATAACGCATGGGGTTGATTCCCTCTACACCGCCCCAGTAGGAGAGCGGTGAGCCGTTGAACACCATCGGCCCGACCAAATCCGGTCTTTCCGCCCCGACCAGCGCCGCGGCCCAGCCGCCCTGGCAGTTGCCGATAATCGCCGGCCGGGGGGCCTGGGGATGGAGCTCGCGGACTTTTTCCAGGAATTTGATCTGGGCGCTGCAGACATCGGCCAGGGTCTGGTTGCGCGCGGGTTCGGTGAAAAAGATCAGAAAGTAGACCGGGTGGCCGGCATCCAGCGCCATGCCGATCTGGGAATCCCTTTTGGAGCCTCCAATCCCAGGACCGTGACCGGCGCGCGGATCGAAGATAACGATCGGACGGCTGGTGGCCTTGGGCGCTTCGACCGCGATGCGGGTCCGGTGGCGCCGCTCCGCACCGCCTTCGGATTGGCCGCTAGGCGGCTGGCCCTTTCGAGGCGCGCTCCCGTGCCGACGATCGATGATGCGCACCAGGGCGTAGTTGGCCGGGCGTTCCAGGGTGCGACCGTCCATGATCGTTTCATACTCGAACACCAGCACCGGCGGCTGCCCCGCGCGTAGGTGGTCCAGATAGACGTTGCCGCGTTTGCGGATGATATCCGTAAAGAGCACCGCACGCTGGGCGGCATCCACCCCGTAAGCGGAAAGTTCCGTCATCCAATTGACATAACCTTCTGTAATCATGAAAACTACCTCTCGTCCGGGGCCGCCCGGGGCATCTAACGCTTGCAAATCGGGCGGTCCGGCTGTTTTAACTGAGATGCCCGGCTGCGCCGGGCTTTCACGCAGATCATCACATTCATTTCTGCGTTTTTCGAACCGGTTCTTCTCATACGCCAAAACCAAGCCGGCCTTTAGGTATCATTTGGATCGCCACGGACATCCGGCCGTGACGCGAGTCAGCAGGCCTATAGCATTCTCAGACATGAAAGTCATCTTCTATCGACCCTACGTTACCACCATGTGAGGAAGGGTGAATACGGGTTAATGCGTCTTTCTTGAGCGACTGCAACGGCGTACATGTCTGTCAGACGCTGATTCGGCCATGGCCCCGCAACGGTTATCAAAAGCGAAGCGCAAAGATTGACAAAGCGCACGGAGGGATTCATTTTTTTTTGCTTCTATAAGATTTGCCAACCGGAAAGAAAGCCATTCGAATAAGGATGCGATCAAGCCTGATTATTGCAAAAGTTCTAAACCACCCAGCCACTTCCGTATGGCGGTTGATGACGGATACCCACACCTGGCCCCGCTGGGGACCCACCGTCAGCGCGGTCGAATGCCCGGAAAGATTCATTCGTGCCGGATCGACGGGGCGGGTCCGGACGCCGCTCGGCATCTGGCTGCCTTTCGAGGTGGAGCGTTTTGAACCGGGGGTATTCTGGGACTGGCGGGTGGGCGGCATTGCCGCCACCGGTCACAGGGTCGAGCCCCAAGGAGCGCGCCGATGCCGGTTGTCCTTCAGCGTTCCTTGGTGGGCCGCCGGCTATAGTCTGGTTTGCCGGCTGGCCCTGATGCGCATCGAGCGTCTCCTGGCCGCCTACGATCTCGATGATGGAAAGGGCCGCCGCACATAAAAAGCATCTCCGAAATAGGATTTTGGTTTCAGCGCCAGGCGGCCGTGAGAATTGAACCGGAGGAATACGCCGGTATTTCGAGGATTCAATTCGATCGCCCAACACCGCGCTGAGGGCAAAAGACATTTCTGAGACGGCCTCAGAAGGCGTTTCAGAAATAGGATTTTGGTTTCAGCGCCAGGCGGCCGTGAGAATTGAACCGGAGGAATACGCCGGTATTTCGAGGATTCAATCCGATCGCCCAACACCGCGCTGGGAGCAAAAGACATTTCTGAGACGCCTTTTTACAGAAATGAAGCTAGAGACTGCCAAATAAATCCCAGCACGAAAAGAAACGTCAGAATATAGATCGATCCTGTCAGAACCATGCCCCCGGAGGTGGACTGGGCCACGGGTTTCGCCGGTTTGGGCGCTTCTGGTGAAGCGGCCCTGGGCTTAGCACTCTTCTCCGCTGCCGGCACGAGTGCCAGGGGCAGATCCACCTCGGCCTCGGAGGTCACGCCGGCCTTGATGAATTCGCGGTTGAGCCTGGCGATGTTGACAATCGAGACCTCCTTGGGGCAGACGGCCTCGCAGGCTTTGTGATTGGTGCAGTTGCCGAAGCCAAGCGCGTCCATGGTGGCCACCATGGAAAGTGCGCGCTGGGCCGCCTCGGGCTTGCCCTGGGGCAAGAGCGCCAGCTGGGAGACCTTGGCACTCACAAACAGCATGGCCGAGGCGTTGGGGCAGGTGGCCACACAGGCCCCGCAGCCGATGCAGGCGGCGGCGTCCATGGCCTTCTCGGCCACCTCCATGGGGATGGGGATCGCATTGGCATCCGGGGCCGAGCCCGTGTTCACCGACACATAGCCGCCGGCCTGAATGATCTTGTCCAGCGGGCCTCTGTCGACCATCAGGTCCTTTAGGACCTTAAACGCCCGCGCGCGCCAGGGCTCCACGGCGATCACGTCCCCGTCGGCAAACTTGCGCATGTGCAGCTGGCAGAGCGTCATGGCCTTGTTGGGCCCATGCGGGATGCCGTCCACCACACACCCGCAGGTGCCGCAGATGCCCTCCCGGCAGTCGTTGTCAAAAGCGATCGGGTCCTTGCCCGCCAAAATCAGCTTCTCGTTGGCCGTGTCGAGCATCTCCAGAAACGACATGTGGCTGTCCACATCATTGACCGCGATGGTCTCAAAACGACCCTTGTCCGCGGCATTCTTCTGACGCCAGACCTTGAGCGTGATATTTATCGTATCGGATCCCATCTCTACTTGTAGCTCCTTTGCGATAGTTCGACGTTCTCGAAAACCAGCGGCTCCTTGTGAAACCCGGGCGCGTTGCCAAAGCCGGCGTATTCCCACAAGGCCACGTGGCAGAAATCCTCGTCATTGCGCTTAGCCTCGTGCTCCGCGGTCTGGTGCTCCTCGCGCAGATGACACCCGCAGGACTCATCGCGCGTGAGCGCATCGAGCGCCATCACCTCGGCAAACTCCAGATAGTCCGCCAGACGCCCCGCCTTCTGCAGCGCCAGATTGAAGTTGTCGGCCTCGCCGCCCACCTTCACGTTCTGCCAGAACTCTTCCCTGAGTTCCTGAATCGCCCCGATGGCCTTGTTGAGACCCCCAGCGTTTCGGGCCATGCCCACCTCGTCCACCATCACCTTGCCCAGCGCCCGGTGAAGATCGCGCACCGTGCGGCGTCCCTCGATGGCCAGAAGCTTGCGATCGCGCTCGGCCGCCTCCCGCGCACACGTCTCAAAGGCCGGATGATCGACCCCCACCGGCGAGACCCCGTGGTCGGCCAAAAACGGCCCGATCGTATAGGGAATCACGAAATACCCATCGGCCAGCCCCTGCATCAGCGCACTGGCCCCCAGGCGGTTGGCCCCGTGATCGGAAAAGTTCGCCTCGCCCAGGGCAAACAGCCCCGGAATCGTGGTCTGCAGCTCATAGTCCACCCACAGCCCCCCCATGGTGTAGTGCGAGGCCGGGTAGATCATCATCGGCGTCTCATACGGATCGTCGTCGGTGATGTTCTGGTACATGTCAAACAGGTTGCCGTACTTGCGGGCGATCACATCGCGCCCGTCGCGCTTGATCGCGTCGGCAAAATCCAGGTAAACCGCATAGCCCGTGGGCCCCACCCCAAGGCCTGCATCGCACTGCTCCTTGGCATTGCGGCTGGCCACGTCGCGCGGCACCAGGTTGCCGAAGCTCGGATACTTCTCCTCCAGATAATAGCTGCGCGCATCCTCGGGAATGTCCCGGGGCGCGCGCGTGTCCGCCGGGTCCTTGGGCACCCAGATGCGACCGTCGTTGCGCAAACTCTCGCTCATCAGCGTCAGCTTGGCCTGGTAGTCGCCGCCCTGCGGAATGCAGGTCGGGTGAATCTGGGTAAAACACGGATTGGCAAACAGGGCCCCGCGCTTGTAGGCCTTGAACGCCGCGCCCACGTTGCACGAATCCGCATTGGTCGACAGATAGAACACCGTGCCGTAGCCCCCCGTGGCCAGAAGCACGGCATCCGCCGCATAGCGCTCCATCTCGCCGGTGACCAGGTTGCGCACGATAATGCCGCGGGTGCGCCCGTCCACAATCACGATGTCCACCAGCTCGCGGCGCGCGAACATCTCGACGGTGCCTGCGCCCACCTGGCGCGAGAGCGCGCTGTAGGCGCCCAGCAGAAGCTGCTGGCCTGTCTGGCCCCGGGCGTAAAAGGTGCGCGAGACCTGCGCGCCGCCAAAACTGCGGTTGGAAAGCATGCCTCCGTACTCCCGGGCAAAGGGAACCCCCTGGGCCGCGCACTGGTCGATGATGTTGTTGCTCACCTGGGCCAGACGATACACATTGGCCTCGCGCGCCCGAAAATCACCCCCCTTGACCGTGTCGTAGAACAAGCGCCAGATGCTGTCCCCGTCGTTGGGGTAGTTCTTGGCCGCGTTGATCCCCCCCTGCGCGGCGATGCTGTGCGCCCGCCGCGGGCTGTCCTGGATGCAGAAGGCCTTCACATGATAGCCCAGCTCGGCTAACGTGGCCGCCGCGGCCCCGCCCGCAAGCCCCGTGCCCACCACGATCAGGTTGTACTTGCGCTTGTTGGCCGGATTGACCAGCTTGGCCTTGAAACGGTATTTGTCCCATTTATCCTCGAGCGCACCCGCGGGGATCTTGGAATCAAGCTGCATTGACGTATCTCCTTGAAAGAAGGGGTTGCCGCATCGCGTTCACAAACAAACGACAACACCGTTGTTGGACATTCGAAAAAGGTCGGGCCACCGCCGCTAAGCCATGAATGCGATATAGACGGGCAAAAAACCGAACCCCAGCGCAAAGACCACACTCAACACCACCCCCAGCACCGTGATCGCCGGCATGTACTTGGAGTGGTTTAAACCCAAGGTCTGAAACAAACTCCAGAACCCGTGGCTCACATGCAGCGCCACCACCAGCATGGCCAGCACGTAAAGGCCCACGTAAACCGGGTTGGCAAAGGCGTTGGAGACGATCTGGTAGATCGTCGTGGCGCTTTGGTCCACAAAGAAGCGGCTGAAATTGCTCAGGTGAAAAATAATGAAGAGCAAAATCAACACCCCCGTATAGGGCATCGTGGCCGAGCCGATGGTCTTGCCCCCGGGGCTCTTGTTGACCGCGTAGCGCACCGGGCGGGCCTGAAAGTTCTGCCAGAACAACACCAGCCCCACGAGCACATGGATCGCAAACAGCCCCAAAAGCCCGAACTCGGCCACCGCCAAAAACGGGCCCAGGGCATGCAGCTGCTCGGCATAGCCGTTGAAGGCGTCCGCCCCCCCGTAAATCGTCAGATTGCCGGCCAGGTGACCGGCTAAAAAGCCAATGAAACTCAGACCGCTAACGGCCATCAACACTTTCTTGCCAATGGAGCTGCCCAGGGTTTGTGTCAGCCATGCCATGGTTCTCATTCTCTCCATGCAGTTGGGTTGGGGGATCAGGGGCAGGGGCCACACCACGCGGCCTCCCGCGTGCGGTTCGATGCGCGCGCCGCCGCCCAAAACGGCACACGCCATACTTGCGGTTCACCATTACCGAACGCGCTCATCACAGCGCCTCCTGACCGGTGTCTGCCGCTTGCAATCGCATTGTCGTGCCGCGGCGCACCGGGTGAGGAACTCAGCGCGCCGCCTCACCGCATGCTGGCCGGAAATAAAGAAGAGATATTTTTTATGGGTTATGCTTGCTTCTGTCAATAAATTTCTGTCGCCACCAGGTATCGCGTTCGGTTGACAGAATTGCTTCGACCAGCCGCTTGCCGATATCGGTGTGCAAGCGACGACGGATATTGGGAATCCATGTGCCCGGTGGTACGTAACCCAGGTCGGAGAGGTCCTTGAGCTCCAGTATAAAGGCGATCTGGTCGGCATCCCGCGCCAGTTGCGATTCCAGACTTTGGCCCTGGTTGAATTCGTCGATCAGCGTTTTTATTTCCTCCCCAAACGGCAGGGGGGCGGTGAGATCCTCGATTGCCGCGGTCTCGTTGGCCGCGACATAGAGTTTCTGGACATAATTAAGGTCGCCGAGGCGGGCTTCGGGCAGATCGTGCACCAGACACATGGTCATCATTTTCTGACTGTCGGCCTCGGGAACCAAACGAGAGAGGACATAGGCGATAAAGGTGATGCTGAACGTATGTTCGGCAACGGATTCACGGCCTGCGCCTAGAAACTGATACCCGGACCGGGGGAGGGTGCGCAGGCTGCGGGCTTCGAACAGTAAATTGGCAATCGCTTCCATGGGGTAAGATCTCCTTCGGCTTTGATGCGGATGCGCCCTTTTAGTCGCTGTCGCAAAAAATTTCAATGGTCACAGCAGGTTGCTTGACAATTTCGGCGCGACCACCTAATCTGCACTAAGTAGGCAGCGGTCAAAAGGCGACAATCCAAGGCGTCGATACCGGTGGGCAGCGACACCTGGATGGTTATCTTATGGACAGTGATTTAAGGTCCGTGCCGCTGTGAGCGTACGCAGCAGCGCTTTCGTGGCGGGCACGAAAGCGTTTTTCTTTTACCGACCGCCCGGGGTGTGGGCCTCCGGGCTTGGCCGCCGGAAATCGTTTTTGACGATGCCGGCTGGCCGTTTATGCCGCGGCAGGGAAACCGGCAAACAGGTTGACACCTACCCCTAATTTCAGTAGCGTTTTCTGGATTTCGCCGCAGCCGGGCCATTGTGGCCGGCGCCACGTTTCCTTCGGGCCAACAAGATACAGTGCGTCGATCCACTGGATCGGGCGCAGGTGTAACGGAGTATAAGATGGGTTCCCCCACTACGGATGTCATCCGCATGATATTGAATGCCGGGCCGGTGGTCCAGCTGACGCTGCTGCTGCTGGTGGTGTTCTCGATTTCTTCCTGGGCGATTATTCTGATCAAATACCGTTATATGCGCAGGGCTTATCGGGAATCCTCCATGTTTATCGACTTTTTCTGGAAGAGCCGCGATTTGACGGATGCTTTCGGCAAATCCAAACAATTGCAGGGCAGTCCCATTGCCCGTATCTTCCGGGTGGGCTACATGGAACTGCGCAAATTGAGCAAGACAACCCCAGGGGCGTCCAACGGTGAGGATAGCCCCTCCCTGATCAGCCGTGTGGCCGGCATCGACAACATCAAACGTGCCCTGCGTCGGGCCATCAACACCGAAATGACGCGGATGACCAAGATGGTCCCCTTTCTGGCTACGACCGGGAATACGGCGCCTTTTATCGGACTTTTCGGCACCGTCTGGGGCATCATGAACTCTTTTCACGGCATCGGCCAGATGGGGTCGGCCAGCCTGGCCGTCGTCGCCCCCGGCATATCCGAGGCCCTGGTGGCCACGGCCGTTGGCCTGGCGGCGGCCATTCCCGCCGTCATTGCATTCAACTACTATATGAACAAGATCCGGACCCTGGAGACGGAACTGCATAGTTTTTCGGCCGATTTTCTCAATATTGTAGAACGCGATATCCTGCGGAGCGCGGGAGGCTAAAAATGAGGACCGGAAGTTCCAGCGACGGTTTCATGTCGGACATCAATGTGACCCCGTTTGTCGACGTCATGCTGGTGCTGCTGATTATTTTCATGGTGACGGCCCCCATGATGATGGAAGGCCTGAGTGTCGATCTGCCCGAAACCACGGCCGCTCCAATCGAAAGCAAAACCGAGCCCCTGATCGTCAGTATCGACAAGGACGGCCAAGTGTTTATCGGTGATTTCCAAGCGGATCGCGCCGTTTTCCAACAGAAGCTCCAGAAGGTCATCGAAGCACGCCGCGACAATACGGTTTATCTCAAAGCGGACAAAATGATCCCCTATGGTGTGGTCGTGCAGATCATGTCCGACATTCGGGCGGCCGGCGTCGAAAAATTGGGGATGGTCACCCTGCCCGTCAACGAAAACGATAAACGTTCCGGATAGGGTCGAAAATGAAAAGGCGTCTGGCGAACCTGCCCACCCCGCACTCCGGGGTGGAAGATGAGACCCGAAGCTTCATTTTCATGCTCGGGGTTTCCGCGCTGTGCCATTTCCTCCTGCTGGGGATGTTCTATGTGGTGCCGTCTGCCTTTGAGCGGCCCTTTCGTGCCGGTCCCCGGGCCATCAATGTGGACCTGGTTTCGCTGCCGGCACCGGGCACACCGCAACCGGCCGCCAAGGCACCGGCCCCCACCCCGCCACCGAAACCCGAGCCCCCGAGCGCCAAGCCCGAACCGGTTCCGCCGCCGCCGCCGCCCGAGGTGAAAAAGGAACAGGTTTCGATTGCGCCGCCCCAAAAGAAACCCAAAGTCGTCAAATCGTTGAAGAAAAAAACGATTCCCAAAAAGACGACGGCGGTGAAAGTTACACGCCCGGCGCCCAAAGAGAAGAAGCCCCGGCGGGCCGAAACGGTGAGCAGCGCCATCGAAGCCATGAAAAAGACCGTGGCGGGGCAGGAACAGGCGCGCGCCGCCGCCGGAGCGCAAGGCACGGGCACCGGTGGTGGGGTCATGGATCGCATCCGCAACTACCAGTACGACGTTGGATTGAGTGTCGGGCAGAATTTCGCCTTTCCGCAGCAACTGGCGCGCAGTGCGCAGGGCATTGCGACCCTGATTACTTTTCGCGTGCTGCCCAGCGGCGAAATTACCGATGTCGAAATTTATGAAAGCTCCGGGAATAAACAACTGGACGAGGCCGCTTACCGGGCGGTCCTGAAGTCGAACCCGGTCAAGCCGCATCCCGAGGGCATCACACGACCCTATATCGAAGTCGGGTTGCGGTGTACGCCTTCGGGGGTCCAATAGGATGAACAGTGCCGCCCTGGCTGCGCTGCCGGGAGACCGGATTCGTGGTCAGGGTGACGAAGCGATGATCTGAAAGGTAGATCCGTATGGGCATGACGTATCGAAAGGCCGTGTTGGCCGCCGTGATGGTGCTACTGGCGGTGGTGCTGCGGCCACCCGCGGCTGATGCGGTGGATGAATTTATCGATATCCATCCGTTTCTCAAAAAAATCCCCCTGGCCATCCCCGATTTCAAACCCCTGGAACCCGGTGATGCCGCGGCGCAAACAACAGGTCAGACCAGGGATTTGATGGTAGAAACGCTTGAATTTACAAGTTATTTCAAACTAATTGATCCCGCGGCCTATCTGGATGATCCCAAGACATCCGGTTTGACGAAGCGCAGTATCAATTTTCGCAACTGGACCATCATCGGTGCCGAACTGCTTGTTACGGGCGGGGTTTCGCAGACAGGTGAGGCCGTGGAGATGGAACTGCGCCTGTTCGACACGGTCAAGGGGGATTCGGTCCTCGGTAAACGCTACCGGGGGCGTAAGGCGGATTTGCGCAAAATCGTTCGAAAATTCTGCAGCGAAGTCATTTTTTTCCTCACCGGCGACCGCGGTTATTTCAACAGTGAAATTGCGCTGGTGTCCAATGGGACCGGCAACAAAGAGATTTTTATCGCTGAATTCGACGGGCGCAATCCGTCACGGTTTACGCGGACCAACAATATTACCCTGTCGCCGGCCTGGTCGGCGGACAGCAAATGGATCGCCTACACCGCCTACCCCAAGGACAAACCCAATCTCTACATCAAACATCGCCGTCAGCAACGCGGATATGAGATTGCCAACAAGGGTTTGAACATCACCCCGGCCTGGAGGCCGCAAGCCGGTACCAACGGATCGCTCGATGCGATGCAACTGGCGGCGACCCTTTCATTTACGGGCGATCAGGAAATTTATTTGTTGACGGGAAAAGGGAAAATTATTAAAAGGTTGACCAAAAGTTGGGGTAGTGATGTGTCCCCGACCTGGTCTCCGGATGGCAAAAGAATTGCATTTGTCTCCAACCGGTCTGGCAACCCGCAGGTATATGTGAAAGATCTGGAAAGCGGACGGGTCGACCGACTTACATACCAGGGGCGCTACAATACGCAGCCCAGCTGGTCGCCGAAAGGCGACAAAATCGCCTATTCCGGAATGGAAGGCGGGCGCAACGACATCTTCGTTGTCGGTTTCGACGGCCGCCCGCCTACGCAATTGACGCGCGATGCCGGAAACAACGAATCGCCATCCTGGTCTCCGGATGGCAGTATGATTGTTTTCAGCACCACCCGGGAGGGACGTTCGCGTATTTATGTCATGACAGCTTTTGGAACTGATCAGCGTATACTGCTGAAGCTTCCAGGAGAGCAAACCAATCCCCAATGGTCGCCCAACACAGGATTCTAATAACTTGCTTCGGTTGTTGAAAGGAGGAGAAATGCAGAGAAAATTGTGGATAATCCTGGCACTGGTGCTGGTGGTGCCCGGTCTGATGACGATGGTTTCATGCGCGACCCAGACCGGGGGACAGCAGACCGAGACCACGACAACCACCCCGCCCGAAGCGCCCAAGGCCCCCATGGCCCCCGATACCTCTGCGGCGGACCGGGCGAAGGAAATGGCGCGCAATCAATTTCTAAACGAAAATGTGCATTTTGCTTTTGACAGTGCGGTCCTATCACCGCGGGGCCAGGATGTCCTGAAACGCAAAGCCGCCTGGCTGAACGACAACCCGGGTGTCTCCGTGGTCGTCGAGGGCCACTGCGATGAACGTGGCACCCCTGAGTACAACATGGCGCTGGGCGAACGCCGGGCCGAAAGCGCGCGTGCTTTCCTGGTCGACACGGGGGTATCATCTTCACGCCTGCGGACGACCAGCTATGGAGAAGAAAGACCGCTCGACCCGCGCAGCAGCGAAGAAGCCTGGGCCAAGAATCGGCGCGCCCAGTTTAGGATTCAATAAATCCAAGCAGTCCGTGCCCGGACGGTCCGCTGTTGTGGCGGCCAACCGGCGCTGGCGGATGGAAGAACACTAGGAAACGACGATCTGCCCGCCATCGCCCGGCGGGCAGATTTTTTTAGGGGGGCCCATTGCGAAACCGTGATTAAGATGGCCGCCGAGATCACGGCCACGTTTTGCGGCGCTTCAGATCAGGACAGCATCATGAAAAAAAATTTCGGAACCGTTTGCGCTTTGGCGGTGATGTTGGTCGGCTGCGCCAGCCAACAGGACATCGTAACCCTCGACAGTCGTACGAATACACTGGAACGCCGGTATAACGATCTCCAAGAGAAATATGCGGCCATGGAAGAGCATATTGACGACTATGGCCAAACCAGCAACCAGAAAGAAAAGAACCTTCGGGATCAGAGCGCAACCATCCGGGCTGAAGTGCGCCGCCTGCGTGAAGACCTGCAGGAGCTCAAAGGCCGTGTGGAGGAAACCGATTTTCAATCCCAAAAGGCGGCTTCCGATCTGCGCGACCGTCTCAGCACCCAGGAACAACGTTTGGCCAAGGTTGAAAGATACCTCGATGTCCCCGGTGCCCAGGCCGGTCGCACGGTGTCGGCGGCCGGGATTCCCAAGTCCCAAATAACTTCGGAGGATCTGGCCCTCTACACCCAGGGTAAACAGGCTTTCGATAAGGAAGACTATGCCGGCGCACGGGCGGCTTTTGAAAGCCTGCTGAAGAAATTCCCCAAATCGGACCAGGCCGACAATGCCCAATTTTGGATCGGTGAAACTTACTTCCGGCAAAGCTGGTACGAAAAGGCCATCCTGGAATATCAGAAAGTCATCGAGCTTTATCCCCAAGGTAACAAGGTGCCCGCGGCCTTGCTGAAGCAGGGAATGGCCTTCACCGCATTGGGTGACAAGGACAATGCCCGCCTGATCTTCAAGGAATTGGTCGATCGGTTTCCGAAATCGACCGAAGCCAAGGCCGCCGAACAGAAATTGAAGCAGTAGAACGATTTCCAAACTCCGGTCATGAAAGTCATCGGCATTGATCCTGGTCTGGCGGCTACCGGTGTGGGGATCGTGTGGGGACACGGGATGAAAGTCGAGGGCTATGCCTTCGGCAGTATTACGACCCCGCAAAGCGATCCTCTAGCGCACCGGCTAGAGCGCATCTACACCAAGCTGCATACCATTCTGCAGCGCGAAGCCCCTGACCAGATGATTGTCGAAGATGTCTTCTCGCTCGATAAATATCCGCAATCCGGCATCACCCTGGGGAAAGTGACCGGTGTCATCCTGCTGGCCGGGTGCCATGTCGGCGTGACGATTCAGGAAATACCGGTGAGAGAGGCCAAACAAGTGTTGACGGGCAATGGGAACGCCAGCAAGCGTCAGCTTGAAAAAGCCGTGCGTCACAATTTGCGGCATGATCAACCGATTCGTCCCGATCATGCTTCGGACGCTCTCGGTCTGGCGCTGATCGGTCTTTTCCGGCAGGCCTGACAAAGCTTCAAGACGTGGGGAACGCAGCGCGTGATTGCATATATCCAAGGCACCCTGATCAAGAAAGACGAAGATCGCGTTCTGGTTCTGGCCAATCAGATCGGTTATGAAGTCCTGCTGCCGGCGGTGGTTATGGAGACCCTCAACGACAAGCACGCGGGGGATGAAGTGGCCTTTCATATCTACTACCATCAGACCGAACGTCAGCCCAAGCCGACTTTGATCGGCTTCAACCTGGAGGTCGAAAAAGAATTTTTCCAGCGTTTCATTAGCGTTGAAGATATCGGCCCCTTGAAAGCGGTCAAAGCCTTGGACACACCGGTGCGCGACATCGCCCGGGCCATTGAAAATAACGATGGCAAGGCCCTGCAACAGCTCAAGGGCATTGGCAAGCGTACGGCCCAAAAAGTCATCGCCACCCTTGCCGGCAAGATGGATAAATTTGCGCTGATCCGCAAAGGAGAAGCGCCGCCGCCGGCGCCCGCCG
Organism: Desulfobacterales bacterium; assembly: GCA_030065585.1. GTDB lineage: Bacteria > Desulfobacterota > Desulfobacteria > Desulfobacterales > UBA5852 > JABZFP01. Next base: position 14,811 of record JASJED010000057.1, read on the forward strand.
AAGATTTCGTGCGTCTGGTGCTGGATGTTCTGACCCGCCAACTGGGGCATAAATCCACCGATGCCCAACGGATGGTCACGGAGGCCCTGAAGCGCAACCCTGACATTACGGGCCCCGAAGATCTTTTCGATGAAATTTACCGGGGTGAACAATTCGCATGAGTGATGACATCTTAACCTATTCCTCCGATCGCAAGGGGGTTCTGACGCCCCAGGAGACGCCGCAGGACCGCGAGACGGAAATCTTATCACTGCGGCCGGAGACCATCGCCGATTATGTGGGCCAGGAGCAAACCGTCGAAACCCTGCGGATTGCCATCGAAGCTGCACGCCTGCGTCAGGAGCCGATCGATCACGTCCTGTTTCACGGCCCGCCGGGACTGGGCAAAACGACCCTGGCCCATATCATCGCCAATGAAACCGGGGGCCAGTTAACCGTTACCTCGGGGCCGGCCCTTGAAAAAGGCGGGGATTTGATCGGGGTCCTGACCCATCTCAAAGAGGGCGACATCCTGTTCATCGACGAGATTCATCGCACCCCCAAGACGGTGGAGGAACTGCTCTACCCCGCCATGGAAGATTACGCGATCGATTTTGTCTTCGATAAGGGGGTGCACGCCCGCAGCCATCGCTATCGCCTGCGGCACTTTTGCCTGGTGGGTGCGACGACACGGGTAGGATTGCTCTCGGCGCCCCTGCGCGATCGCTTCGGCCTTATTCGCAGCCTCGATTTCTACGAACTGGAAGATCTGGTCAAAATCACCCGCCGGTCGGCCATGCTGCTTAACGTACCCATCGACGATGCGGCCGCTGCCGAACTGGCCCGCCGCTGCCGCGGAACGCCGCGAATTGCCAACCGGCTGCTGAAGCGCGTGCGCGATTACAGCCAGGTGCGCGCCGACGGACGCATTACGACGGCAACCGTCGATGCGGCCCTCCGCCTGGAGGGTGTGGACGATCAGGGGTTGACCAAACTCGATCGGCGCTATCTCAATACGATCATTTCGTTCTACAAGGGGGGGCCCGTGGGCATCGAAGCCCTGGCAGCGACCCTGCAGGAAGAAACGGATACTCTGGTCGACCTGGTGGAACCCTATCTGCTGAAGACGGGCTTTCTGATGCGCACATCCTCGGGGCGTCGGACATCGGAAGCCGCTTACCGGCATCTGGGCATCACCAGCCCGCAACCGGGTTTGTTTTAGTCGTCCGTAACGGCGGCGGCCGTTGCCGGCGCCCTTTGGAGGAGGAATGGCGGTCATCAGCCTGATGACGGACTTCGGCGCGCAGGACGAATACGTGGGGGTTATGAAAGGCGTTATTCTGGCGGCGGCCCCGGAGGTGCGCATCGTGGATCTCTGCCACCGGATCGCGCCGCAGGATGTGGCCCAGGGCGCGTTCATGATCGCGGCGGCCTTTCGCTATTTCCCCACCCAGACCCTGCATGTTCTGGTGGTGGATCCCGGTGTGGGCGGCAAGCGCCGGATCCTGTATGCGGAGGCCGAGAACCATCGTTTTCTGTGCCCCGATAACGGTCTTTTGACGATGGTCGCCCAAAGCACAGGGCTGAACAGGATCCGACAGGTTGACAACCGCGCCCTGTTTGCGCCGCGCGTGAGCCGCACATTCCACGGTCGCGATGTCTTTGCGCCCGTGGCCGCCTTTTTGGCCCAAGGCGGCAATCCAGACCAACTGGGTGAGAAAACCGCCCCCGAGGGGATTGAACGCCTGGCTGATTGGGTGCCGCAAATCGGGGCCGATGGCCGCATCACGGGACGTATCGTGGCTGCCGATCGCTTCGGTAATCTGATAACCAATATCAGTGGCGCGCTTTTGGCCGATCTGTTGCGGGGCACGCTTCAACTGAGATTGCAGGTCGATATCGGGCAACAATTGACAACCCACCTCCACGATGCCTATGAAGAGGTCCTGCCGGGTGCGGTTCTGGCCATCATCGGCAGTCGTGAAACACTCGAGATTGCCATCAATCAAGGCCGCGCTTGTGATCGGTTTGAGGTTGGACCCGGCTGGCCGGTGACGGTTCAGCGTGGGTAGCCTGCCCGCCAGATAGAAGCGCGGGAAGCCCAAGACTTCCGGGGAGCGCCTTCGCCACCAGACAGGGTCCTTTGGGGCGGCGTGGGGCTTGATCGGTAGAAAAAGATCGACCGTACTCCAAATCAGTAGTACGATGTGAAAGATGAAAGCAAACCCGCAAACATCTCCCAACGAAACCAACCGTACCGTTTTGATGGTCGACGGGCACGGGCGTATTCGCACGATTCACAAGTTTCACCAAAAACTGGGCATCGGGATCGCCCTGGTGGTTCTGGCGCTGCTGGCCGCCGCCGGAGCGGTCTGGATGTATGCCGACGGGCTTCTAATCCAGGCGGAACTCCGCGAGCAAATTGATGCCCTGCGCGCCAAGGTGGCGGAGGCCGAACACCAGCAAGAACTTCTTCTGGCCAGGGCGGTCAAGGCCGAGGCACGGGTGGCGCCCAGTGATGCGCCGGGAAATTCTTCGACCCCACCGCGGGTGACGCCGCCGGATGCCAGCGCGAAAGTAAAAGCCCCGCGCCCGGCTCCCAAATCCAATACCGTCGCAGCGACCCCGCCGGTGGTAGACGCTCAAACGGCCAAGCCTGCGCCTCCGCAGCCGAAACCGGCGCCCAAACCTGAACCGGTGATCGGCGTTGCCGTGGATAAATTCAAGGTGGCCTACCGGGAAGCGGAGAAATCTCTATCCGCCAACTTTGTCATCCGCAACACCGGCAATACCCAAGCCCAGGGTCGTACCGTGGTGGTCCTCTCGAAAAAGGATGACACGGCCACCCCGCGACTGACCCTGCCGCCGGTGCCCTTGCGCGACAACCGGCCCAGGGGCAATCGCGGGCGACGGTTTTCGATTACCCGTTTCATGCAGGTCAAGCTGCAACGCAAGGTCGCCGAACCGGGACTGCAGTTCGATGCGGCCGATGTATTTGTTTTCGATATGCAGGGAAAGCTTTTGCAGGAAGAAACCTTCGCGGTGGCGGTGAGGATACCGGAAGAAAAACCACCGGCACCTGCCGTGGCGCTGCCACCGGCCGAACCAGCGGCACCCGCTGCCGCCGTATCTCCGGTCGAGCCGACGGCGCCCGCTGCGGCGGTATCACCGGCCGCGCCGGCGGCGCCTGGAGGAGATCAGAGTCCTGATCAGAACCCCGACCTAAATCCCGAGCAAAATCCGGTGCCCAATCCCATATTGGCCATACCGGCAAAAAGCGGACAGGAGACACAGGGTGGTCAAGAAGAATAGTTTATCGATTATCGACGACGGTTTTGCCGTGGAAGGTACCATGGAGTTTTCTGGCGAACTGCTGATCCGCGGGCGTTTGAGCGGTAAAGTGGCGGGTGACACCGTGACCATCGCCGAGGAAGGCACGGTCAATGCCGATATGCAGATTAAACGCATGACGGTCGGCGGCCGCTTCGAAGGCGAAGTCAAGGCGGAAGAAGAACTGGTGGTGCTGCCGAACGGACACTGCCGGGGCAAAGTGATCTGCAAGAACCTGGTCGTTCAGGAAGGCGGCATCCTCAATGCCGATGTCAGTCACCTGGGACGTCCCGGCGCCTACCATGAGAAGAAAATTTCGTTACCGGCCAAGGACGTGATCGATCTGTAAGCCGCGCCCGCTTCGCAGGGATCAAGATGCGGCGGAAACTTCAAATCGATGGATAATTTCTTCCCAATTGCCAGGCGCAAGCCTGAAGTTGGCGAAGGTCAGGTCGTGAAAACGAAGATCAAGCGTCTGCCGCAGGGTCTCAAAAATGTGCAGGTAGTTGGTGAGGATGCGCCGCTCCCAGGGCAGCTGCAGTTGAGCGGCCGCGCTACGGATGGCCGCCGGTGGTCCTTCGATTTCAACAAAATCACCGAAGGGTAGCTGATCGATACAAATCAAGGTGTTTGGCAGCCGGAAAGTCTCGCGTCTTTTTTCATAAACCTGCACGCATTCGAAACCGATGGCCCCCAGAATTCGGTGCATGCGCTCGAAATCCTCCACGATCACCTCGAATTCGTCATAAACTTTGTATTCCCCCTGGCCCTCCGGCCGAGGGCGTTTGAAGGTCAGGCGGGCCCGCTGGTCTTGGCGTAGGCGCAGCAGGCATTGGCCGGCCAGTAGGCTACCCCGGCGATCGTCATAGCGACGGTTGGTTTCAAAGGTCTCCCCCTGCGAGGTGGCGCCCTGCGCGATCAGCCGGGCGCGCAGCCCGAAACGGTCGGTGAGATGGAACTTGACTTCGATTTCGATATGACTAGCGCACATGGGCACCGGGCCTTTCGCCAAGGGTTGATCAGGCTATAGGCAAATCGGATGCGCAAGTCAAACGGGAGTGAGCGGCAACCGCCGTTGGCGTGAATGATCGCGTGACATCAAATTTCTTATTGACAGGCCTGATAAAATTCATTATCAGTCTTTGTTTCTATAAATGATAGGAGTGTTGAAAGTGAAAAAGTACACGGTGATGGCGAAGGACGCCGACAATAAAGGTAAATGGTATGTGATCGACGCCGAAGGGGCTGTCCTTGGGCGCCTGGCGACCAAGGTGGCCAGCCATTTGCGGGGTAAATTCAACCCGGCCTTTACACCGCATGTCGACACCGGGGACTGGGTGGTGGTCGTCAACGCCGACAAGGTGACCCTGACCGGCCGCAAATGGGAACAGAAAACATATTATCGCCACAGCGGTTACATTGGCGGATTGAAATCCATCACCGCCCGCAGGCTGTGGGAGAAACGCCCCGAAGACCTCGTCCGCTTTGCGGTCAAAGGCATGCTGCCCAAAAACCGATTAGGCCGCAAGATGTTCAAAAAGCTAAAGGTCTATAGCGGCAGCGAACACCCCCACGAGGCCCAGCAGCCTGAAAATGTGGCGGTTTAATCGACGCAATTAACCAAAACGCGCTATCAGGGACTTAGACAAACATGGAAAACACATTCTACGCCACGGGCAGACGCAAGACCGCGGTGGCTCGTACCTGGTTGAAACCCGGCAGCGGCAATATTGTGATCAACGATCGACCGGTGGACGAATATTTCAGGGTGGAGACGGCCAAGATGGATATGTATCAACCGCTGGTGCTGACCAATACCACCACCACCTATGACATCCGCGTACGGGTGGTCGGAGGCGGTATCTCGGGGCAGGCCGGCGCCATTCGTCACGGCATCACCCGTGCCCTGATCGAAGCCAACCCCGATCTTCGCGGTCCCCTCAAAAAGGCCGGTTTCGTCAAACGCGACGCCCGGGCCAAAGAGCGTAAAAAATACGGCCAGCGCGGTGCGCGGGCCCGTTTTCAATTCTCCAAACGCTAATCATCTTAATTGTCATGTTGTCAGAGAGGGGACTTCGGTCCTCTCTTTTTTTTGATTGCCGTTCGGGGGATTCCATGGATCAACGCCAGTGACGCGGCTGAGATCGCCTTTCCCATCATACCGTATTTTCCCATTATTTGGGCCTCATTCCACCATCGGCCCTTTTTGTGCACTTCGATTTGCAAAAAATAAATATATGAAAATACTATAAATTTATAAAATTTTGCGAAAGGAAAATTTTATGTTGACAAGTTTTCACTTTCTCGACTAAAAGAGTCGAGAAATTTCCCGACCAAATAAGTCAAGAAAGCAGGCGGATGTTCCTCACCCAGCGAAATCAATATGCCCTCCGCGCCATTGTTGAGCTTGCCAGACGGGTCGGAACGGGGCCGGTCAAGGTCTCCGAAATCGCCAAGGCGCAGGCGATTCCCTTGAGGTTTCTGGAAGTTATCCTTGGACAACTCAAAGGCAGCGGTTTGGTCGATGCCAAACGCGGCTACTACGGCGGTTATTTCCTCCTGCGCCAGCCGGAGGACATCACCGTCGGCAGCGTTATCCGTTTTCTCCAGGGCGACCCCGATCTCAAAGAATGCCAGAGTTGCATCTCCAAAATGCAGTGTCCCTTTGCAAAAGATTGCGCCTTCGCCTCCCTGTGGACGCGGGTGAACGAGGCGGTGTTCACGATATTCGACGAGACGACCATCAAGGATTTGGTGCCCCATGAACCGGCCGCCAGACCCTGATGTCATTTTTACACATTATCAGGGAACATTGATAAGGAAACAGAATATGGAGAAGGGAAAGAGGCTTCTGAAAGGAACCGGGATTGTTGCTGTTTTGGCCGCTGTTCTGATTTCCGGCGCCGTTGTCTGGGCCGTTGAGAGGAGCACTGCGGCAGGGGCCGAGCTTCGGGCCGATCTGATCGCCCTTGTTGCGCTCGAACAATTCGGCCCAACAGAGCGGCCCATGGTTGTCTATCGGCACGACCAGCACACCGAGGCCATCACCAAAATGGGCAAAGACTGCGCCGCCTGCCATTTGAAGGACGAAAAGGGGCGGATGTCGCCTAAATATATGCGCCTCAAGGATGTGGACCGCAAGAGCACCATGCTGGTCTACCACGACAACTGCATTGCCTGCCATAACGAGATTTTGTCCAGTGGCGAAAAAAGCGGTCCGGTCACCTGCGGTGGCTGTCATGCCAAAGTGCCGACCGCGGCCTCCAACTGGCAGGACATCGGTCTGGACAAATCCCTGCACTACCGCCACAGCAAGAAGCTCAACAACGAATGCAAGCTTTGCCACCACGAGTACGATGAAAAAGCCAAAAAGCTGGTCTATGTGGAGGGTAAGGAAGGCGCCTGCGTCTACTGCCATAAGGATCAGACCGAGGAAAACCGCATTTCCAACCGGGAAGCCTCCCATGCCGCTTGTATCAGCTGCCATCGGGAGACCAAGGCCAAGAACCCGAAGGCTGAGGCCGGTCCCGTGACCTGCAGCAACTGCCACGATCCCGACAAGCAACTCGAGATCGCGGTGGTGGAAGATGTGCCCCGCATGAAAGGCAATCGGCCCGACACACTGTTTGTCAAGACCGGGGTCAAATCGGCCCTAACACCCGAGGGCGCCCTCCGCTCCAAGGCGGTGCCCTTCAATCACAAGGCCCACGAAGCCGCCAACAATTCGTGCCGTGTCTGTCATCATGCCAGCTTGGGGTCTTGCGCCGAGTGCCACACGGTTAACGGCGCCAAGGAGGGCAATTACATCAAGCTCGGCCAAGCCATGCATCAGGTCGGAGAAGAGGCCAGCTGCATCGGCTGTCACACCCAGGCCCAGGAAGACAAGAACTGCGCCGGCTGCCATGTTTTTCTCTCCAAGGGGCTCAAACAGGACACGGCTTCCTGCCTGGCCTGCCACATGGAGGGCGCGCCGTCGGGCGCCGACATCAAGGGCACGCCCGAGGAAAACGCCATGGCCGCCGCAATGCTGGCCGCGCGCACTCCGGTGCAGGGCACCTATGCGGATGAGGACATTCCCGAAAAGGTGGTCATCAACAAGCTGCAGAAAGAATATCAGCCGGTGGAAATGCCCCATCGCAAGATGGTGAAGGCCCTGGTCAAGGGCATCGGCGACAATAAAATTGCAGCCTATTATCATCCGGACAAAGGGACGATCTGTCAGGGATGTCATCACCACAGCATCCCGTCCAAGAAACCACCGCAGTGCGCCAGCTGTCACGGTAAGCCGTTTACGGAAAATCAGCCACATAGCCCGGGGCTGCTGGGCGCCTATCATATCCAGTGCATGGGCTGCCATGCGGAAATGGGTCTCGAAAAGCTTGCTGGCTGCACGGAATGCCACAAGGAGAAATAATTTAAACCCGGTGCAACCGCTTAAGGAATAACTATGGCCATATCACGGAGAAAATTTTTAGGTTGGATGGGCGCGGCGGGCCTGGGCGCCACGGTGGGCAAATCCGCGCATGCGGCATCAAACAAACATTTTGAAGGCTATCCCGACAGCCCGGGGGTGCTGCACGACATCGTGCGTTGCGTGGGCTGCCGGTCCTGTGAAGCGGCCTGCAACAGCGTCAACCAGCTGCCGCCCCCGGAGCAGTCCTTCAAGGATTTGACGGTCCTGGACCGGAAACGCCGGACCGACGCCAAGACCTATACCGTCGTCAACCGGTTTGAAACCGAATCAGGGGGAAATGCACCCATTTTCGTCAAAAACCAGTGCAATCATTGCCTGGAGCCGGCCTGTGCCTCGGCCTGTTTCGTCCATGCCTTCACCAAAACCAAAGAGGGCGCGGTGATCTACGATGAATCGGTTTGTGTCGGCTGCCGCTACTGCATGATTGCCTGTCCGTTCGAGATCCCCACCTATGAATACGACAAGGCCCTGACCCCGCGCGTAATGAAATGCACCCTGTGCCATCCGCGTCTGCTCGAAGGCAAGCTGCCCGGTTGCGTGGAAGTCTGCCCCACCGAAGCGCTCACTTTCGGCCGACGCGAAGACCTGCTCAATATCGCCCGGGAGCGCATCCGCCGGCAGCCGGACCGCTACATCGACCAAATCTATGGCGAGAACGAAATGGGCGGCACCAGCTGGCTCTACATCGCCGGAACGCCTTTCCGTGAACTGGGCAAGCGGGAAGATTTGGGTCTCACGCCGGCCCCGGCCCTGACCGCCGGCGCGCTGGGCGCCGTTCCCATCGTGGTCGGATTGTGGCCCGTGCTGCTGACCGGGATCTATGCCGTTTCCCAACGCAAGGACAAGATTGCCCGGGAAGAACAGTCCGAAGCGATTGCCGATGCCGTGGCGGCCAGCAAGGAAGATGCCGCCGCCGAGCTTAAGAAGGTCCTGGCCATGAAGGAAAAAGAGAAGGAGACGGCCATCAACATGGCGGTCAAGAAAGCGCTAGAAGAAGCCGCCAAGGCCCAGGAAGAGGAAGCGGCCAAGGCTCAGGAAGAGGAAGCGGCGGAACCGCCCCAAGATGATCCTGAATCGAAACCAACGGAGGAGGATTCCTGATGTCCGATACAAAAGCCACAACCGGCGGCAGCCTGTTTACACCCTTCAATATGGTCGCCGGGTTGATTCTGCTGGTCGGTGGGGCCATCACCGTGCTCCGGTTCACCGGAGGACTGGGGGCGGTTACCAACCTGTCAGACTACAACCCGTGGGGCCTCTGGATCGGTTTCGATCTCCTGGTCGGCGTCGCCTTGGCCGCGGGGGGATACGTCACCTCGGCCGCCTGCTACATTTTTGGTCTCAAACGGTTTCACTCGGCCGTGCGGCCCGCCATCCTGACCGGCTTTCTGGGCTACGCCCTGGTGGTCTTTGCCCTGCATTACGATGTGGGGCGCCCCTGGCGGCTGCCTTATCCGTTCATCGTTCAGCCGGGAACCACCTCGGTGCTCTTTGAAGTGGGCGCCTGCGTGGCCCTTTACCTCACGGTGCTCTTCGTCGAATACTCCACGGCCCCTCTGGAATGGCTGGGTTTCAAGCGGGCGCGCAATCTGGTGGTCAAGCTGACCCTGGTGCTGACCATTTTCGGCGTCGTACTCTCGACCCTGCATCAGTCTTCCCTGGGCGCCCTGTATCTGATCGCGCCCTCCAAGCTGCACCCGCTGTGGTATTCGAGCTACCTGCCGGTCTACTTCTTCATTTCCAGCATCATTGCCGGAATGTCGATGGTCATTTTCGAGGGCACGATGTCCCACAAGTATTTTCACGACAAGATGGACGAGGCCCACCTGAAGGAAGCCGACGGCGTGGTCCTGGGCTTTGGCAAAGCCGCGGCTTTCTTGTTATTTGGTTATTTCGTCATCAAGCTCGTGGGCCTTGCGGTGGACAACAACTGGCATCATCTGGCCACCGGCTGGGGGCTCTGGTTCCTGGTGGAAATGCTCGGATTCGTACTGCTGCCCTGCTATCTCTATGCGGTCGGCACGCGCGACAAGAACATCAAAATGATCCGGCGCACGTCGCTTATAGCCGTTCTGGGCATCGTGCTCAACCGCTTAAATATCTCGTTGGTGGCCTTCAACTACCACCTGCCTTCCAGCGAGCGCTATTTCCCACACTGGATGGAAATCGCCATTTCGTTGTTCATCGTCACGATTGGCGTTCTGGTGTTCCGGTTCGTCGTGACCCGGATGCCGATTCTCTACGAACACCCGGACTACAAGGATGCCCACTGACATCCGTTGAAGAGGATAGACCATGGACGGCAACATCTTCACTTTGCAGGATTTCATGTTTTTTACCAAGGCCATTACTTATCTGGTCATCGTGGCGGCCCTGATCGCCTTTCCGGCCTTTTGGCTTTTTCTGACCGATAGGGACGAATAAATTTCACCGGCGGGGCCGGCGTTAGATGCCACCGCGCCGCCGGCGTCAACGAACCATCTTTCGTGCAAGGAGTCACCCATGTACGCATTTGTCACCGGACCGCTGGCATGGCTTACCTTCATCATTTTCTTCGCCGGAATGACCTACCGGGCTGTTTGGTATTTTCGGGGGTTGAACTGGCAGCTCGACCGGGTCGCCTACAAGGAGCACATGGCCTACGGCATCAAGGGCGCCCTGCGCTCGATCTTTTTCTGGCTGATCCCCTTCGGCACCCATAGCTGGCGTTTCTATCCCTTTTTCACGATCTGCTTCTTCGCCTTCCACATTGGGCTGCTGTTTACCCCTTTTTTCATTTACGGGCATAATATTCTGCTCCAGGAACGTTTCGGTTTCAGTCTGTGGAGCATGTCCGATGGCGCCGCTGATTTCATGACCTGCATGGTACTCGTGGCGGCGCTGTTTATCATCCTGCGCCGCAACGCCCTGCCCGAGGTGCGCATCATTACCAAACCCTATGACTATCTGGTGATCGCCATTGCCGTGGCTCCGTTTGTGACCGGTCTGCTGGCGCGTCATCAGGTAGGCAACTATAATTTCTGGCTGATTACCCACATTCTGAGCGGTGAGCTTTTTATCGTGGCGATTCCGCTGACCAAGCTGTCCCATTTCATCGGCTTCTTCCTGTCCCGCGCTCAGATCGGTATGGACTACGGTATCAAGCGCGGCGGCATGAAGAGCAAGGGGTTGTCCTGGTAGTCACGCCATAACCTTTTTTTCCCAAAGGAATTTGAGCCATGCCGGAAGGAAAACTCTGCAATACGCAAACGGTCGATACGGAAGAACAACTGCAGGCCCTGCTCAATGACAAGAGCGGCAAGCAGTATTACGAGGAGATGAATTATCTGGAGGTCGACAGCCAGAAACTCTGGGCCACCATGCAGAAGACCATGAAGTCGCGGTTGAAGACCTGGCTGGAAATTTGCGCCCACTGTGGAATGTG
>JASJED010000058.1 GCA_030065585.1 Desulfobacterales bacterium
CATAGATATAGGTCAAGCCGATTTCCACCCGCTTGTTTTTCGGTAAATCTACACCGGCGATACGTGCCAAAGCTGTTCCTCCTCTATCCCTGACGTTGTTTGTGACGTTTGTTTTCGCAAATCACCCGAACCACACCACGGCGGCGGATAATTTTGCATTTACTGCACATCTTCTTTACGGATGCCCTAACTTTCATTTTAAACTCCTCATCGGTCGCTGAAAAACCGGCAGGCTATTTCGACCGGTAGGTGATGCGTCCCCGTGACAGGTCATAGGGCGACAGTTCGACGGTCACCGTATCCCCGGGTAAAATTTTGATGAAATGCATCCGCATTTTACCGGAAATGTGCGCCAGCACCTGATGCCCGTTTTCCAGCTCGACCTTGAACATTGCATTGGGCAAGGTTTCTAAAACAGTACCCTCAACCTTGATCGCTTCCTCTTTCGCCATGGATTTTCCCCGTTTCGCTGTCTCGGATGAGCGTCAATGATTACCGTGCCGCGTCCACTACCGGCGGCTGCGGACGCTCGGACCGGTCTTTTTCAGAAATCCCTCGTAATGTCGGGCCAGCATGTGCGATTCAATCTGCGCGATCGTATCGATAGCCACCCCGACGACGATCAGAAGCGCGGTCCCGCCGAAGTAGAACGGTACTTCGAACTGCGTAATCAGTACGGAAGGCAGCACACAGACCGCCGATACGTAGATGGCGCCCCCCAGGGTAATACGTGTCAAAACCTTGTCGATGTAGTCGGCCGTGCGCTTGCCCGGACGAATACCGGGGATGTAGCCCCCCTGCTTTTTCATGTTATCGGCCACGTCCACCACGTTAAATGTGACCGCGGTATAAAAATAGCAGAAGAAGAAAATAAACCCGATAAAAAGCAGCTCATACCAGACGTTGCCCGGCCGGAGGGCATCGGCGATGCCCTGCATGATGGGCACATCGATAAAGCTGGCCACCGTGGCCGGAAACATGATGATCGACGAGGCGAAAATCGGCGGAATAACCCCCGATTGATTTATTTTGAGAGGCAGGTGCGTGCTCTGCCCGCCGTAGAGGCGCCGTCCGACCACCCGTTTGGCGTATTGCACCGGGATGCGCCGCTGCCCCTGTTCGACAAAAATAATGAAAGCGACCACGACCACCATGAAAATGCCCAGAATCAAGAGCGCAAAAATGTTCATGGTACCGGCCCGCACCATCTCAAAGGTCGCACCGATAGCCGATGGCATACCGACGACGATACCGGCAAAAATGATCAGGGAAATACCGTTGCCGATGCCCCGCTCCGTAATCTGTTCGCCCAGCCACATGATGAAAGCGGTACCGGCGGTCAGGGTAATCACGGTCAAGGGAATAAAGGTCACGGCCGGAATCGCATTGGCATTGCCCTGCACCAGGCCGTAGCTGATACCGAAACCCTGAATGATACTCAGTACAACGGTGCCGTAGCGGGTGTACTGGGTGATTTTCTTGCGCCCCTGCTCTCCTTCTTTGGACAGCCGCTCAAGGTGCGGCACCACCACGGTAAGCAGTTGCAGAATAATGGACGCACTGATGTAGGGCATGATCCCCAGCGCAAAAATCGAGAAGCGCTCCAGCGCACCGCCGGAGAACAGATCGACGATGCCCAGCACGCCTTTGAAGCGGTTGAAGATCTCCGCCAAAGCGCTGCTGTCGATTCCCGGCACGGGCACGTTGACCCCGATGCGGTAGACGACCAGGAGGGCCAACGTGAAGAAGATCCGCTTTTTGAGCTCGGGAATTTTGAATATATTCTGGAAGCCGCTGCCTACCATTTAGATAACCTCGACTGTTCCGCCGGCGGCCGTGATTTTTTCCTGGGCGCTCTTGCTGGCGGCGTTGACTTTGATCTGCACCGGGCGATCAATCTCGCCGTTGCCCAGCAGCTTGATGGCATCGTAGCGGCCTTTGACGAGCCCTTCCTTGATCAGGGCGACATCATCGATCTGGCTGCCGCTTTCGAATCGATTAAGGTCCTTGACGTTCACGATGGCGACCTGCTTTTTGAATATGTTGGTGAAGCCCCGCTTGGGCAGGCGCCGATGGATCGGCATCTGACCGCCTTCATAACCGGGCCGCACACCGCCACCCGAACGGCTGCCCTGGCCCTTGGTGCCGCGTCCGGCCGTCTTACCCTGCCCGGTGGCAACGCCGCGCCCCAGTCGCTTGCGGGTCTTACGCGAACCGCTCGCCGGTGAAAGTTCGTGCAGCTTCATGAGTCGATCTCCTCGGCCGTCACCAGATGGGATACCTTGTGTACCATGCCGCGGATGGCCCCCGTATCTTCCAGTTCAACCGTCTTATGCATTTTGGTAAGGCCCATGCCCCGCAACACCTTGCGATGCTTTTCCGGCCTGCCGATCATACTTTTTACCAGCGTGATTTTCAGTTTGGATGCCATAAATCGATTCCCCTACGCCAGTTCTTCGACGCTGATGCCGCGTCGCGCGGCGATCTGCTGCTTGCTTTCCAGCATTCCCAGTCCGGCCAGAGTGGCCTTGACCACATTATGCGGGTTGTGCGAGCCGAGGCACTTGGTCAGGATATTCTGGACCCCCACCGCTTCAAGCACCGCCCGCACGGCCCCACCGGCAATCACGCCGGTTCCCTGCGAAGCCGGCTTGAGCAAAACCCGTCCAGCGCCGAACCGCCCGATGACTTCATATGGAATGGTGCCTTCGACCAGCGGCACCTGGATCATATTTTTTTTGGCTTTCTCGACCCCTTTGCGGATCGCCTCCGGCACTTCACCGGCCTTGCCCAGACCGAATCCGACCGAGCCTTCGCCGTCGCCAACCACCACGATGGCACTGAAGCTGAACCGGCGCCCGCCCTTGACGACTTTGGCCACGCGGTTGATGTGAACCACCTTGTCGATTAATTGATTATCGTCGCTATCATGCTTGAACAAAGGACTGCCTCCTTCACAACGGTTAAGAGGGACTAGAAGTCAAGTCCGGATTTGCGGGCACCTTCCGAAACGGCCTTGACGCGCCCGTGGTACAAAAATCCGTTGCGGTCGAATACGACCTGTTTGACGCCTTTTTCCTGAGCCCGTTCCCCAATCAAATTGCCGATATGGGTTGCCAGGGCAACCTTGTTTTCAAAATCCGTACGCTGGCGAACCTCGGACTCCATACTGGACGCGGACGCCAGCGTCTGACCGCGGCTATCGTCAATGATCTGGGCATAGATGTGCCGGGCACTGCGGAATACACACAGCCGCGGACGCTGTGTCGTGCCCTGGGTTCTCCTGCGAATACGTTTCTGGCGTTTCAAACGCGCCACTTGTTTCGGATTGGTCGCACTCATGTCTTCATTCCTCAAGGCCCGCCAGCGGTTGGTCGACCGCGGGATGTTAAACCGCGGTTCAACCGCAACCTTTGCGGTGGCCAACTATTTGGTGCCGGTTTTCCCGGCTTTGCGGATGATGCGCTCTTCAGCGTATTTGATGCCCTTGCCTTTGTAGGGCTCCGGTGGGCGCAATTTGCGAATCGAGGCCGCCGTCTGACCGAGCTTTTCCTTGTCGATCGCCGTCAATTTGATGATCGTGTTGCGATCGACGGATGCCGACACGCCATCCGGAAGGTCAAAATTGACGGGATTGGAAAAACCCAGGTTCAACACCAGGGACTGGCCCTTGACCTCGGCCCGGTAGCCGATCCCGTTAATCTCCAGGACGCGCTCGAAACCGCTGGATACCCCGGTGACCATGTTGTTCACGAGACTGCGGGTCAAACCTTGCAAGGCCCTGGTTTTACGGTCTTGATCGCGGATCTCGACCTGGATCTGATTAGCTTCTAATTTAAGATCCACATCATCGTGGATCGTCCGGGAAAGGGTGCCCTTGCTGCCCTTAACCGTAATCAAACGGTCTTTGAAGGACACATTGACCTTCTCGGGAATTGCAATCGGTTTTTTTCCAACGCGAGACATCGTAACTCCCTTGCTTACCAGATATTGCAGAGGACTTCGCCCCCGACGTTTTCCTGCCGGGCCCTCCTGTCCGTCATGATGCCCTTGGACGTGGACAGGATGGCAACCCCCATGCCGTTAAACACCGGCTTGATTTCGCGGCTCTTGACATAAATCCGCCGACTGGGTTTGCTGACACGCTCCAGCCCGTAGATCGTGGCACTCTGACCGGGACCATACTTCAGATAAACGCGCAAGACACCCTGTTTCCCGTCTTGAATGAACTTGTAGTTCTTGATGTAACCTTCATCTTTCATAACGCGCGCCAGCTCGGTTTTCAGTTTAGAGGCCGGCACATCAACGCTGTTCATCTTGGCCTTCACGGCATTCCTGATTCGGGTTAACATATCCGCAATGGGATCGCTTATCGCCATTTTTATCTCCGTTTAATCTCTACCTTTTGTCGAATGGGTCAGCTCGTGTTCTTCATCCGGCGGCCGGTCACCAACTGGATTTGGTGACCCCCGGAAGCTTGCCCTGCGAGGCCATGGTGCGAAAGCAGATACGGCAGATGCCGAACTTGCGCATATAGGCTCGCGGCCGACCGCAGATGGGGCAGCGATTGTAGGCGCGCACCTTGAACTTGGGTTTTGTTTGGGCCTTGTTTCTAAGCGCTGTTTTTGCCAACGTATCCTCCTTGTGGGCCGTGCGGTGTCGCTCTGAGCCAGCGGCTCAACCGGCCTTAATTGCGAAAAGGCATTCCCATCAACTTCAGGAGTTCCTTACCCTCGGTATCATTGGTGGCCGTCGTTACGATCGTAACGTTCAACCCCTTGATCTTGTCGATCTTATCGTAATCGATCTCCGGGAATATGAGTTGCTCCTTGATTCCCAGCGAGTAATTGCCGCGGCCGTCGAAGGCCTTGCCCGAAAGGCCACGAAAGTCGCGCACACGCGGCAAGGCGATATTGACCAGCTTGGAATAGAAGTCGTACATTTTGGCGCGCCGCAGGGTGACCATGCATCCGATGGGCATGCCTTCGCGCAGCTTGAAAGCCGCAATGGAGCGCTTGGCTCGCGTAATCACCGGTTTCTGGCCTGAAATCGCCTTTAATTCTTCGGTGGCCGAGTCGAGAATCTTGATATTCTGAATGGCCTCGCCCAGGCCCATGTTCAGCACGATTTTATCGAGGCGCGGGACCTGCATCGGATTCTTGAGCCCTAACGTCTCCATCAGCTGGGGGGCGACTTGCGTTTCATAGAATTGTTTCAGCTCTGACATCTTATCCCTCCGGGGCCCATCCTAATTGTCGATGAGTTCCTCACACTTGCTGCAGAAGCGAACTTTCTTGCCATCGTCCAGACGCTTCATGGCAATGCGCACGGGCTTCATGCACTTGTTGCACATCAGCATCACATTGGCCCAATGAATCGGCGACTCGTTTTCGACAATGCCGCCCTGCCGGTTCTTGGCATTCGGGCGCTGATGGCGCTTGACGATATTGATATTCTCGATCAACACACGGTTCTTCTTGGGAAGCACGCGGAGGACTTTACCGATCTTGCCCTTGTCTTTCCCGGCAATAACCTTGACCTTGTCGTCTTTTCGTATATGCGATGTATTTTTAACCATGGGTGTCGCTCTCCACAGACGCGGAATCGATTAGAGTACCTCGGGGGCCAGCGAAACGATCTTCATAAACCCCCGGGAGCGCAGCTCACGTGCCACCGGGCCGAAGATACGCGTTCCGATGGGCTCTCGGCTGGTGTTCACCAGGACGGCCGAATTGTCGTCAAAGCGAATATAGGAGCCGTCCGTGCGGCGGATCTCTTTTTTGGTCCGCACGACAACCGCTTTCATCACATCGCCTTTTTTGACCTTGGCGTTGGGGATGGCTTCCTTGACGGACACAACCACGATATCGCCGACACTGGCGTAACGTCGGCGCGACCCCCCGAGGACTTTGATGCAGTAAAGCTGCTTGGCCCCCGAGTTATCTGCCACAGTAAGTCTTGTCTCTGCCTGAATCATTGTCCGTAATCCTTAGTATGCCTTAGACCGCTTTCGCGATAATCTTGCTGACCCGCCATTTCTTCATTTTGCTGAGCGGTCGCGATTCGGTAATCAGAACCCGGTCGCCGACCTGGCAGCTGTTGGCCTCGTCGTGCGCGGCGAATTGGGCGCGGCGCCGAATGTATTTGTGGTACATGGCGTGCTTGACCAGCCGTTCGACTTTGACCACGACGGTCTTGTTCATTTTATTGCTGATGACCGTCCCCACCACCTGTCGTTTCATACCTCTATCTTTCATGGCCATTAAGCTTCACTCGTCGGATTAGGGTTTAACGCCGCTTCGCGCATGATCGTCTGAATGCGGGCGATATCGCGCTTGGTTGCCTTAATTTTGCTCGGATTTTCCAACTGGCCCGATTCGTGCTGGAAGCGCAGATTGAACAGGGCTTCCTGGAGCTCGACCAGTTTCTGACGGCGCTCCTGCGCATTCATCTCACGGATCTCGTTGACCTTCATGACAGCTCACTCCTCTCCACAAACCGCGTCTTGACCGCCAGCTTGTGCGACGCCAGCCGGAGGGCTTCCTTGGCCATTTCACGCGAAACCCCTTCCATCTCGTAGAGAATCCGCCCGGGCTTGATGACCGCCACCCAGCCTTCCGGCGATCCCTTGCCCTTGCCCATGCGGACTTCGGCCGGTTTTTTGGTAAAGGGCTTATCCGGGAAAATACGGATCCACATCTTACCGCCGCGCTTCACATGCCGGGTCATGGCGATACGGGCCGCCTCGATTTGTTTGGAGCTAACCTTGCCGCATTCCACGGCCTGCAGACCGTATTCCCCGAAGGCCAGGGTTCCGCCCCGCCGGGCCACACCCCGCATGCGGCCTTTCTGCTGCTTTCGAAATTTAACCTTTTTGGGACTCAGCATGTTCGCCCTCTCCTAATCGTCAATTGCCGCTGGCGGCAATTGCGTCTTTCTTCAAGATTTCGCCTTTGAACAGGAAGACCTTGATGCCAATGATGCCGTAGGTCGTCTTGGCCTCGGCAAAACCGTAATCGATGTCGGCGCGCAGGGTGTGCAATGGCACCCGCCCCTCGCGGTACCACTCGGCCCGGGCCATTTCAGCCCCGCCCAGACGCCCGGCCGCCGCAATCTTGATGCCCTGGGCGCCGAAGCGCATGGCCGACGTCACGGCCCGCTTCATGGCCCGCCGGAAAGCCACGCGCCGCTCGAGCTGCAGGGCCACGTTTTCGGCCACCAGTTGGGCTTCGATTTCGGGCTTACGGACCTCCTGAATATCGATCATGACCTCATGCGCGGTCAGCTTTTCGATCGCATTTTTGAGTTGCGAGATCTCCGAGCCCTTCTTGCCGATGACGATCCCGGGTCGCGAGGTATAGATCCGCAGCCGCACCCGTCGGGAGGAGCGTTCAATCTCGATACGGGAGACCCCGGCATGATAGAGCTTCTTTTTGACGAACTGCCGAATCTTATGATCCTCGAAGATATAGTCGGCATATTTCTTGTCGGCATACCAGCGGGATTCCCATGTTTTGACGATGCCCAACCGCAACCCGATGGGGTTAACTTTCTGACCCAAGATCCTACCTCCTTCGTTAGGCCGATTGCTCGGCCAAGATCACCGTAATATGGCTGGTTCGCTTCAGAATACGCGTGCCGCGACCGCGTGCCCGGGCCCGAAAGCGCTTCAGGGTCGGACCTGCGTCGACGATCACATTGCTGATGATCAAATCGTCGACATCGATATCGTCGTATTGATCCGCATTGGCCACCGCGGAGCGGACAATCTTTTCTAACAGCCCGGCTGCTTTCTGCGGCATGTATTTTAGCGTTTCAATCCCCTGCTCGACCGGCTTGCCCTTGACCGCCCCGGAGAGCTTGCGAACCTTGCTCGGAGAAATCCGCATGTATTTGGCTACCGCTTTAACCTCCATTGCCGTCATCCCTTTTGCTTGAAATTACTTCTTAAGTTTGGATTTACGATCACCGGCGTGACCATAGAAAGTCCGGGTCGGCGAGAATTCACCCAGCTTGTGCCCGACCATGTTTTCCGTCACGAACACCGGGATGAATTTTTTACCGTTGTGCACCGCCAGTGTCAGGCCCACCATTTCCGGTATGATCGTGGAGCGCCGCGACCAGGTTTTGATCACGCGATTGCTGCGTGACTCCTGGGCCAGCGCCACCTTGCTCATGAGTTTGGTATCAATGAAAGGCCCCTTTTTTAGCGAACGTGGCATACTGCCTCCTGATGGCTTTCCGGCTAAACCGGGTCTCCTGCGTGAACCCCGGAACTTTTAAATAGCGGCTACTTCTTGGTCCGATGTTTGACGATATAGCGATCGGTGCGTTTGTTCGTGCGGGTCTTGTACCCCTTGCTCGGTATCCCCCAAGGGCTGCAGGGATGGCGGCCGCCGGAGGAGCGCCCCTCGCCACCGCCCATGGGGTGGTCGATGGGATTCATGGCAACCCCGCGCACCTTGGGCCGGCGCCCCAGCCAACGTTTGCGCCCCGCTTTTCCCAGGGAAATGTTCTCATGCATCAAGTTGCCCAACTGGCCGATGGTGGCCTTGCATTTAAGCAGCACCATGCGCACTTCACCGGAAGGTAGTTTGACCAGGGCATAGGGATCTTCCTTGGCCATCAGCTGGGCATACGTCCCGGCACTGCGCACGATCTGGCCCCCCTTGCCGAGCTTGAGTTCGATGTTGTGAATCTGGGTCCCCAGCGGGATGTTGCGCAAGGGCAGCGTGTTGCCGGGTTTGATATCGGCTTCGGCGCTGGAGATGACCTGGTCGTTGACCTTCAGATTCAGGGGCGCCAGGATATAGCGTTTTTCACCGTCGGCATAATGCAGCAGGGCAATACGGGCCGAGCGGTTGGGATCATATTCGATCGCCGCCACCCGGGCCGGGATATCGACCTTGTCCCGCTTGAAATCGATGATCCGATAGTGCCGTTTGTGACCACCACCGCGGCGCCGGCAGGTAATCCGGCCGTTGGTGTTGCGGCCGCCGGATTTTTTGATCGCCTTGAGCAGGCTTTTTTCCGGTTTGCGGCGTGTGATTTCCTCGAACGTCGCGTAATCCTGGAACCGTCGTCCGGGCGAGGTGGGTTTTACTTTTCTAACCGCCATGTGAAGCTCCCTGTCTAGACTCCTTCAAAAAAATCGATCCGTTCACCGGGAATCAGGGTCACGATTGCTTTTTTCCAGTCGCGGCGCTTGCCGACGATGCGACCCCGCTGTTTGACCTTACCCTTGACCTGCATGGTGCGCACCCCGGTGACGTGAACGTTGAAAATGGATTCCACGGCCTTGCGGATCTGCACGCGGTTGGCCCGTCGATCGACCTCGAAAGTGATCTGATTCGCATCTTCTTTCTGGATGCTGGTTTTTTCCGTCACAACCGGTCGTTTGATGACGTCATAGGCATTCATACGAGCCTCCCTTCGATCTGCTTGATCGAGGGCTCAAGCAACACCAGGTGGTTGTATTTGAGGATATCGTAGACGTTCAAACCTTCCGTGCGCAAAACCTTGACGCCGGGCAGATTGCGCGAGGACAATTCCAGGGTGGCGTCCTTTTCGGGCGTGATGATCAGCACATTGTCGATCTGGAGATCGTCGAGGATCGCCGCCACTGCTTTGGTCTTGATGGCCTCTAACGATAGCTGGTCGACCACCGTCAGGGTTTCGTCCTGAAATTTGCTGCTGAGCGCCATTTTGAGGGCCAGACGGCGCACTTTCTTGGGCACCTTGTAGGCCCAGGATTTGGGCTGGGGGCCAAAGGTCACGCCACCGCCCCGCAGCAGGGGGGATTTGATATTGCCCCGCCGCGCACGCCCGGTGCCTTTCTGGCGGAAGAGCTTGCGGCCACTGCCTCTGATATCGCTGCGGTTCTTGACCGCCGCCGAACCGGCCCGCCGCTTGGCCAGCTGCATCTTCACGACGTCATGCAGCACGCTGGGCTTGACCTCGATATTGAAGCAGCCCTCCGCCAGGTCGGCCTGGGATACTTTCTCACCTTTTTGATTGAGCACGTCTACAACAGCCATATCGATCTTATCCGTAGATTGAATTAGCGTCTTGCGGAAGGCCCCCGGCAGCCGGCCGGCTGTTCGCCTCCCAGTGGTCCCCGTTAAAACTTCAATTTATTGACCATCACCAGGCCATTGTTGAAACCGGGGACGGCCCCTTTGACCAGGATCAGATTGTCAGCGGGGCGGATGTCGACGACCTCCAGGTTCCGCGCGGTCTTACGCGTATTGCCGTATTGGCCCGGCATCTTCTTGCCCCGGATGACCTTGGCCGGATAAGCGCTGCAACCGATGGAGCCGGGAATGCGGTAACTTTTGCTGCCATGGGTTTTGCGCCCCAAACGGAAGCCGTGGCGCTTGGTGACCCCGGCAAACCCGCGTCCCTTGGTCGTCCCCACGATATCGACCCGCTCGCCGACGGCAAACAGGTCGAGGCTGATAGACTGGCCCACGTCATAGCTTTCGGGGGCCTCCACCGCGACTTCGCGCAGGACGGCAAACTGGCCGTTGCTCTTCTTCATGTGGCCGGCCAGCGGCTTGGTGATGCGCTTGGCCTTCTTGGTGCCGAATCCAAGCTGCAGGGCATCATAACCATCGGTGGCCTTGGATTTCACCTGGGTGACCACACAGGGCCCCAGCTCGATGACCGTTACCGGGATGTATTTGCCCTCCGGCGTGAACAGTCCGGTCATTCCTAATTTTTTTCCAATTAATCCTTTACACATGATCCTAACCGTAATCCCGTGCTAGAGTTTGATTTCCACGTCTACGCCAGGTGAAAGATCAAGCTTCATCAAGGCATCCACGGTTTGCTGCGTCGGCTCCAGAATATCCAGCAGGCGCTTGTGCGTGCGCATCTCGAACTGCTCCCGCGATTTCTTGTCGATATGCGGCGAGCGCAGCACGCAGTACTTGTTGATCATCGTCGGCAGCGGAATCGGTCCGACGACTTTCGCACCGGTCTTGTTGGCCGTATCGACGATGTCCGACGCCGACTGATCAAGCAGCTTGTGGTCGTATGCCTTGAGCCTGATCCTGATCTTGGTGTTCATTATCATGACGGATTTCTTTCTTTGTTACTCCACGATTTCACTGACAACCCCGGCACCGACCGTGCGCCCGCCTTCACGAATCGCAAAGCGCAACTCCTTCTCCATCGCAATCGGCGTGATCAACTCCGCCGCGATCGCCACGTTGTCTCCGGGCATCACCATCTCGATTCCTTCCGGCAACGTCAAAACCCCCGTCACATCCGTCGTCCGAAAATAAAACTGCGGCCGGTAACCATTGAAAAACGGCGTGTGACGCCCGCCCTCTTCCTTGCTCAATATGTAGCACTCCGCCTTGAACTTCGTGTGCGGTGTAATCGAGCCCGGCTCCGCCACCACCTGACCGCGCTCCACCTCGTCGCGCTTCGTGCCGCGCAACAAAACACCAATGTTGTCGCCCGCGCGACCCTCGTCCAATAGCTTGCGGAACATCTCAACCCCCGTGCACACCGTCTTGAACGTCGGGCGAATCCCCACAATCTCGATGTTGTCGCTCACCCGGATAATCCCGCGCTCCGCTCGACCCGTCACCACCGTGCCCCGACCCGAGATGCTGAACACATCCTCGATCGGCATCAAAAACGGCTTGTCCACATCGCGCTCCGGCTCCGGTATAAAATCGTCGATCGCCGCCATCAACTCGAATATCGGCGCCGCATCCTCACTGTCCACACTGTCGGCCTCCAGCGCCTTCAACGCGCTGCCCCGGATAATCGGCGTGTCATCGCCCGGAAACTCATACTTCGTCAACAGCTCACGAAGCTCCATGTCCACCAGCTCGATCAACTCCTCGTCATCCACCATGTCGCACTTGTTCAAAAACACCACGATCCGCGGTACACCCACCTGACGCGCCAGCAAAATGTGCTCGCGCGTCTGCGGCATCGGACCATCGTCGGCCGCCACCACCAATATCGCCCCGTCCATCTGGGCCGCGCCCGTGATCATGTTCTTGATGTAGTCCGCATGACCCGGACAGTCCACGTGCGCATAATGACGATTCTCCGTCTCGTACTCCACGTGCGCCGTGGCAATCGTGATCCCGCGCTCCTTCTCCTCCGGCGCCTTGTCAATCTGATCAAACGGTATAAAATCCGCCATCCCCTTCATCCCGTTCAGCTTCGTGATCGCCGCCGTCAGCGTCGTCTTGCCATGGTCAATGTGGCCAATCGTTCCCACGTTCACATGCGGCTTCGTCCGCTCAAACTTTTGCTTCGCCATCTTCTCTTCCTCCCATGAAGGGCTATTACGTTTTTAGATTGGGTCGTGGCCGGGCGTCGCGGTTGCCATAGCGTCGGGTGGCCATCATCGGCGTCCGGGCCATTTTAAATTCGGTATCGATCGGTAACTACCAGCGAAAGTGCGCAAAGGCCTTGTTGGCCTCGGCCATCCGATGCGTGTCCTCGCGTTTTTTGGCGGCGCCCCCGCGATTGTTGGCGGCATCCAGAATCTCGCCGGCCAGACGGGCGGCCATGCCTTTTTCACCGCGCTTGCGCGAAAAGTCGATCAGCCAACGGATCCCCAAGGCCTGGCGTCGCGCATGGCGAACCTCGGTGGGCACCTGGTAGGTCGACCCACCCACCCGGCGGGACTTGACCTCGATCATCGGCTTGACATTTTCAAGCGCCTTTTCGAACAACTTCAGGGGCGGCTCCTTGGTCTTTTTTTCGACGATCGCAAAGGCGTCATAGAGCAGATTTTCAGCCGTGCTCTTTTTCCCGTCACGCATCACCGAACGAATAAACTTGGCGACCAAGACACTGTTGTATTTGGGATCCGGCAATACAATCCGCCGCGGCACTTCTCTTCTTCTGGGCATAAGCTACACCATTTTCCGTTGATCGATTTATCGTTGGGTTGTCGTGCCCCGCTTACTTGGGTCGCTTGGCGCCGTATTTCGAACGCCCCTGACGCCGATCTTCGACCCCCAGGGTATCAAGGGTGCCACGCACGATGTGGTAGCGCACACCGGGCAGGTCTTTGACACGCCCGCCGCGGACCAGCACGACGGAGTGCTCCTGAAGGTTGTGGCCGATACCGGGAATATAGGCCGTCACCTCGATGCCGGTCGTTAACCGAACCCGGGCCACCTTCCGCAAGGCCGAGTTCGGCTTCTTGGGGGTGGAGGTATAGACACGGGTGCAGACACCGCGCTTCTGGGGCGCCCCTTTGAGCGCCGGGGTGTTGGTCTTCTTGACAATTTTTTTGCGGCCTTTGCGCACAAGCTGGTTGATCGTGGGCATATGCTCCCCTTGGTTGCGTCGTTTGACAGAAATCGCCGAAACGGCAAAAGCGGGCTATATACAAGCCGATGGCAACGTTGTCAAGGCGTTTTTGGCTTGACACCGACGGCCGTATCCCAGGGCGCGCTACCGTCAGGCAAACGCTAAGTTAAAAAGATTGTATTCGCCGTTCGAGGAAAACCTATGCTCTTAGAACGATTGATCGCCTGCGGCGGGTCGTCCCAGTTAACATACGGTGTGGAGATTGCAATGCCGCCTGCCGCTTGGCGGCAGGCGGTGGCTGCTAATTCTGATCCACGTGAATCTCGCCGTACATCGGAAATCCGGTACCGGCCGGAATAAGCCGGCCCATGATCACGTTCTCCTTTAGCCCTCTCAAATAGTCGACTGTACCTCCAATAGCGGCATCTGTCAACACTTTTGTGGTCTCCTGGAAGGATGCCGCCGAAATAAAGCTGTCCGTACTCAGGGAGGCCTTGGTAATCCCGAGAATCAGCGGCTCGGCCAGTGCTGGCTGGCCGCCCTTTTCGATCACAGCGCGGTTGGCCTCTTCGAAAACCACCCGGTCGACCTGCTCCTCGGTGATAAAATCGGTGTCCCCGACCTCCTGGACCTTGACCCGCCGCATCATTTGGCGAACGATCACCTCGATGTGTTTGTCGTTGATGCGTACGCCCTGCAGGCGGTAGACTTCCTGAACCTCGTCCACCAGGTAGCGTGCCAGCGCGACCTCGCCCTTGATGTTCAAGATATCCTGAGGAATCGCCGCCCCGCCGATCAGCGGTTCGCCGGCCCGCACATAATCGCCCTCATAGACGTTGATGTGCTTGCCCCGCGGGATCAGGTATTCCTTCTTTTCGCCGACATCCACCGGGGTCACGGTAATCTTCTGCTTGCCTTTTTTGGTTCCCTTGGCGATGCTGACATAGCCGTCGATTTCGCTCAGGATAGCGATATCCTTGGGCTTGCGCACCTCAAACAATTCGGCCACCCGTGGCAGACCGCCGGTAATGTCCTTGGTTTTGGTGGTGGCCCGGGGCAGCTTGGCGACGATGTCACCGGCGTTGACCGGGTCCCCTTCCTCAACCATCAGAATCGCCTCGGTCGGCAGAACATAGCGGGCCAAACCCGACTGGCTCGGCAGTTTGGTGGTCTTGCCCGCATCGTCCTTGATCGAGATCCGCGGCCGCGCATCGGCCAACTTGGATTCGATGATCGTATGGCTCGACTTGCCGGTTACCGAGTCCACCTTCTCCTGGACGGTCTTGCCGGGCAGGATGTCGCCGAATTTCACGGTCCCGTTGACCTCGGTGATAATCGGCGTGGTGAAGGGGTCCCATTGGGCCAGCAGCTGGCCGGCTTCGACCGCATCGTCGTCTTTGATCAGGAGATGGGCCCCGAAGATCACCGGAAAGCGCTCGCGTTCGCGACCGCTTTTGTCGATGATCGCAAACTCGCCGCCCCGGCGGTTCATGACCACCAGGTTCCCCTCGGAGTTGGTCACCACATTCAAATCCAGAAACTTGATCTGGCCGTCCACGCGGGCACGAATGTCGGCCTGCTCGACGCGCCGGCTCGCGGTGCCGCCGATGTGAAAGGTCCGCATGGTCAGCTGGGTGCCCGGCTCACCGATGGACTGCGCCGCCAGAATCCCGACGGCCTGCCCTTTTTCGACCCGATGCCCGTGCGCCAGATCGCGACCGTAGCAGGTGGCACAGACACCGTAACGCGTCCGGCAGGTGAGCACGGAGCGAATCTGAACGCTGGTGACGCCGGAATCCTCAACCCGGTCCACCGCCGCTTCATCGATCTGGCGGCCGGATTTGACTAAGACCTCATCGGTGAACGGATCCACGACGTCGTCAACCGCGTAGCGCCCCAGAATGCGTTCACCCAGGCGTTGGATGACCTCGCCGCCTTCCATCAGCGGCTCGACCTCGATACCCACCATGGTGCCGCAGTCGATTTCCGTGATCACGCAGTCCTGGGCCACATCCGCCAGGCGCCGGGTGAGATAGCCGGAGTTGGCGGTTTTCAGGGCGGTATCGGCGAGCCCCTTGCGGGCCCCATGGGTCGAAATGAAATACTGCAGCACCGAGAGACCTTCCCGGAAATTGGCCTGAATCGGGGTTTCGATAATTTCCCCCGAAGGCTTGGCCATCAGCCCGCGCATACCGGCCAACTGCCGCATCTGATCCTTGCTGCCGCGGGCGCCCGAGTCGGCCATCATGAAAATGGGGTTGAAGCCGGCGGCCGAATGCCCACCGGGGGAGGGGGCGTTTTTCATGGCCTCCATCATTTCGTTGGCCACGTCGTCGGTGGCCTTGGCCCAGATATCGACCACCTTGTTGTATTTTTCGCCCTGGGTGATGAGCCCCTCGGTATACTGCCGACTGATTTCGGTGACATTGACCTCGGCCTGTTTGAGGAGCGTCCATTTCTTCTCGGGGATGATCATGGCGTCGATCGAGATCGACAGGCCGCCCTCGGTCGAATAGCGGTACCCGATATCCTTGAGACGGTCGGAAAGAATCACCGTGGCCTTGGGTCCCAGACGCCGGTAGACCAGATCGACGAGCTCCCGCAGGGCCTTTTTGTCCATGACGTGATTGACGGCCGCGAAGGGAACCCCCACATCCCGCCGGACGACATGGAAGAAATGCTGCCGCCCTTCGCCTTCCAACCGCGCGGAGGTCTCGCCGTGCGCCAGTTGAAAGACCGCGGCGGCATCCGCGTCGGTGAGACTGAACAGCCCCTGCAGTTCGCCTTGCTTGAGCAGACCGGTGTGGCCTTCGTCAAATCCGCCGGTGGTTTCGGCGTACTGATCGGCCAGATCGCCGAAATCGGCCCCATCGGTGAGTTGCTGGGCGATCGTCTCGGCTTCGGCCGCGCTATCCACGGCAATGTGCCGGAACGCCATGACGACATCGTTGGGCATGATCTCCCAGAGCAGGACCCGGCCGACGGTCGTATCCAGACGCTGGCCGTCGACCCGTAACTTGATCTGGGTGTGCAGTTCCACCGCCCCGGCATCATAGGCCTGGCGAACTTCTTCGGGATTGCTGAAAATGATGTCTTCGCCCCGCAGCCCCACGATGCCGCGGGTCATATAATAGATCCCCAGAACGATATCCTGGCTGGGCACGATAATCGGGCTGCCGTTGGCCGGTGATAAAATGTTGTTGCTGGAGAGCATCAGCACCCGGGCCTCGATTTGGGCCTCGACGGACAGGGGCACGTGGACGGCCATCTGGTCACCATCGAAGTCCGCGTTGAAGGCCGTACAGACCAGCGGATGCAACTGAATTGCCTTGCCCTCGATCAGGATCGGTTCAAACGCTTGGATCCCCAGACGATGCAGCGTCGGGGCGCGGTTGAGCATCACGGGATATTCCTTGACCACTTCATCCAAGGTGTCCCAGACTTCGGGAATTTCACGCTCGACCATCTTCTTGGCACTTTTGACCGTGGAGACCAGTCCTTTCTGCTCCAAGCGGTAGTAGATGAAGGGCTTGAACAATTCCAAAGCCATCTTCTTGGGCAGGCCGCACTGATGCAGGCGCAAGTCGGGACCCACGGTGATGACCGTCCGGCCGGAGTAATCCACACGTTTGCCGAGGAGATTCTGCCGGAAGCGGCCCTGCTTGCCCTTGAGCGTGTCGCTCAAGGATTTGAGCGGCCGTTTGTTGGTCCCCGTGATCACGCGGCCGTGACGCCCATTGTCGAAAAGCACGTCTACGGCTTCCTGCAGCATGCGCTTTTCGTTGCGCACGATAATATCGGGCGCCTTGAGATCGATCAGGCGTTTGAGCCGGTTGTTGCGATTGATGACCCGGCGATACAAATCGTTGAGATCGGAGGTGGCGAAACGCCCGCCTTCCAGCGGCACCAGGGGGCGCAGGTCCGGCGGCAACACCGGAATCACGCTCATGATCATCCAGGAAGGATCCACACCGGATTTGCGGAAGGCATCGACGATCTTGAGCCGCTTGGCCAACTTCTGCCGCTTGGCCACCGATCCCGTTTCGCGGACTTCGCGACGCAACTCGTTATAGAGGGCATCCAGATCGAGGCCTTCCAGCAGCACCTTGACGGCCTCGGCCCCGATACCGGCCTCGA
This sequence comes from Desulfobacterales bacterium, assembly GCA_030065585.1. GTDB lineage: Bacteria > Desulfobacterota > Desulfobacteria > Desulfobacterales > UBA5852 > JABZFP01. The sequence continues at coordinate 17,431 of JASJED010000058.1, forward strand.
ACTTGTTGCCGTAGGCTTCCAGGGCCTCCATGTACTTTTCGTCAGTCAACAACTGCCCCTTGGTCAGCGGTGTATCCTTGGGGTCGATCACGATATAGCAATCGAAGTAGAGGACCTTCTCCATGTTCTTGAGGGTCAGGTCGAGCAGATTGCCGATCTTGCTGGGCAGACTTTTCAGAAACCAGATATGCGATACCGGCGTGGCCAACTCGATATGGGCCATGCGCTCACGGCGCACCTTGGACTGAATGACCTCGACGCCGCACTTTTCGCAGATCACCCCGCGGTGCTTCATGCGTTTGTACTTGCCGCAGTTACATTCGTAGTCCTTGGTCGGACCGAAGATCTTGGCGCAAAACAGCCCGTCGCGCTCCGGCTTGAACGTGCGATAGTTGATCGTCTCCGGCTTTTTAATCTCGCCGAAGGACCATTTGCGAATCTGCTCCGATGACGCCAGTGACAAACGGATGCCATCGTATTTCCTTGGATCAGTGGGCTTTGCAAAGAAATCGTATAAGGTTTCCAAAGCGCTCTCCTTGTTTTATTCGCCTTCCAGAAGCTGAATATCCAGGCCCAGCGCCTGAAGTTCCTTGGTCATCACCCGAAAGGATTCGGGCAGACCGGGCTCCAGGACATTCTGCCCTTTGACGATTTTTTCGTACATCCGGGTACGGCCGGCCATGTCGTCGGATTTGACGGTCAGGAATTCCTGCAGCGCAAACGCGGCGCCGTAGGCTTCCATGGCCCAGACTTCCATTTCCCCCAGACGCTGACCACCGAATTGGGCCTTGCCCCCCAGGGGCTGCTGGGTGACCAGCGAATACGGCCCGATGGAGCGGGCGTGGATCTTGTCATCCACCAGGTGATGCAGTTTCAGCATGTACATCGTGCCGACGGTTATCTTTTCGTCAAAAGGCTTGCCCGTGCGGCCGTCGCAAAGGGTGGCCTGGGCCAGACGATCGTAGCCGGCCTCCTCCAGCAAGGCCTTGATCTCGTCTTCCTTGGCCCCGTCGAAGACCGGTGTGGCCATATGGACCCCTTCACGATAGTGGTCCGCAAAGGTCTTCAGGTCGTCATCGGACATCTTGCCAATGACCTTGTCCGCGCGACTGTCGCCAAAAACCCGTTTGAGTTTATCGCGCAGGGCCTTGACCTTGTTGTCTTCCAACATCGACTGGATTTGGTCCCCCAACCCTTTGGCCGCCAGCCCCAAATGAATTTCCAGAATCTGGCCGACGTTCATGCGCGAAGGCACGCCCAGGGGATTGAGCACCATATCCACGGGCTTGCCGTTTTCAAAATAGGGCAGGTCCTCAATGGGCAGAATTCGCGAAACGACACCTTTGTTGCCGTGCCGACCGGCCATCTTATCGCCCACCGAAAGCTTGCGTTTCATGGCCACGTAGACTTTGACCATCTTGATTACGCCGGGCGGCAGATCGTCGCCCTTTTCAAAGCGGCTGACGTGCTGGTCGAAGCGCTCCCGGACTTCTTCCGTCAGGCGGCGGGCCTGTTCCAGAATCTCGTGGATCTCTTCGGTTTGCTGCGGATCCTTGAGAACCACATTCTCGAGTTGGGCGAGCGGAATGTCCCGCAGCGCCTCCGCGGTTATCACGGCGTTCTTGGCGAGCAGGGTCTTCTTACCCTTTTTAATGGCGGCATAACTTTTCTGCCCATCCAGGAGCTGGGCCAGCCGGTCGCGTGCGACCCCCTCGATGATCACGATCTCGTCGTCGCGGTCTTTCTCGCGACGGCTGATTTCATCGTCCTCAATCTGTCGGGTACGGTCATCCTTGTTGGCGCCGCGTCGTGAGAACACCTTGGCGTCGATAACGATCCCCTGCACACCGGGCGGCACCCGCAGCGAAGTGTCTTTGACGTCGCCGGCCTTTTCGCCGAAGATCGCGCGCAGCAACTTCTCTTCGGGCGACAGCTGGGTTTCCCCCTTGGGGGTGATTTTACCCACCAGGATGTCGCCGGGCTCAACTTCGGCCCCCAGGCGTATAATCCCGCTGTCGTCCAGATCCTTGAGCGCTTCATCGCCCACATTGGGAATATCGCGGGTGATATCTTCCTTGCCCAGTTTGGTATCACGGGCGACCACCTCGAACTCTTCGATGTGCACCGATGTGTAGACCCCATCGCGCACGAGGCGTTCGCTGACCAGAATGGAGTCCTCAAAGTTGTACCCGCCCCAGGGCATGAAGGCCACGGTCACATTCTTGCCGAGCGCCAGTTCGCCTTTGTCCGTCGCCGGACCATCGGCCACGATCTGGCCTTTGGCCACCCGGTCGCCCTTCTGGACAATCGGGCGATGGTTGAAGCAGGTGTTCTGATTGCTGCGCACGAATTTGGAGAGATTGTAGATGGTCACCGGCAGCCGGGCGCCGTTGCCCTCGTCGGTGGGATCGTGCTGGATCACGATCCGCGAGGCATCCACATCCACCACCTGGCCGTTGCGGCGCGCAACGATGGCCACCCCGGAATCACGCGCGACCACACTCTCGATCCCGGTCCCCACCAGGGGCGCCTCGCTGATCAAAAGCGGCACCGCCTGGCGCTGCATGTTCGAGCCCATCAAGGCCCGGTTGGCGTCATCGTTCTCCAAAAAGGGAATCAGCGAGGCCGATACACTGACCAGCTGATTCGGCGAAATATCCATCAGTTCGATGTTGTCCTTGCCGACCATCATGAACTCGCCGGCCACCCGGGAGGTGACCAGCGGGTTGACATAGCGCTTGTCCTGGTCGACCGGCGCGTTGGCCTGGGCAATCGGATGTTCCTGCTCCTCGAACGCACTTAGAAAGCGCACATCCTCGGTAATCGTGGCATCTTTGACCACACTGTAGGGGGTTTCGATGAAGCCATACTGGTTGACCCGGGCATAGGTACTCAGCGAGACGATCAGACCGATATTGGGACCTTCCGGCGTTTCGATCGGACAAATCCGGCCGTAATGGGACGGGTGCACGTCACGCACCTCAAAGCCCGCCCGCTCGCGCGTCAGCCCCCCCGGTCCCAAAGCGCTCAAACGGCGCTTATGGGTGGTTTCGGAAAGCGGATTGGTCTGATCCATGAACTGGGACAGCTGGCTGGTGCCGAAAAATTCCTTGACGACCGCCGAGACCGGCTTGGGATTGACCAGGTCGTGGGGCATCAGGGCATCGACTTCCTGCAGACTCATGCGCTCCTTGATGGCCCGTTCCATGCGCACCAGGCCGATACGGTACTGATTCTCCAATAACTCGCCGACCGCCCGCACCCGCCGATTGCCCAGATGGTCGATGTCGTCCACCACGCCCTGGGTGTCACGCAACTCGATCAGGGTCTTGGCCGTCAGCAGAATGTCTTCCTTGCGCAGAATCCGCAAATTGATGTCGCTGTCGATCCCCAGACGCTGATTGATCTTCATGCGCCCCACACCGGAAAGGTCGTAATAGGTCGATTTGAAAAAGAGGTTATCGATGAAATCCTGCGCGACTTCCGGCGTGGCGGGATTGCCCGGCCGCAGACGTCGATAGATTTCGATCAGCGCGTCTTCCTTGCTGTCCACTTTGTCGAGCAGCAGGGTTTTGCGGATGGCATCGCTGCTGGTAACGCCGTCGATAAACAGAACCGCCAAGCTGTCGACCCCGGCTTCGCGCAGTTTGTCCAGAATGTCTTCGTCGAGGACTTCATTGATATTGGCAATCACATCGCCACCCTGGGGGTGGCGGACCGCCTTGGCCAGGACCTTGCCCAGCACGTCTTCTTCGCTGATCGGAATTTCCCGCGTATCGGCGGCGGCCAGGCGTTTGATGGCCCGCTTGGTGAAGATCCGCCCTTTTTTGACCACCACCTCACCCGCCTCGGGATCCTTGACGTCGACGCTGGCCCGCTGCCCCTTGAGCAACTCGGGATTAAACGCTTTGAAATAGCGTTTGCCCTTGATGAAGATCCTTTCGTGCTGGTAAAAATAATTCAAAAGATCTTCCGACGAAAACCCGAAGGCCTTGAACAGAATCGTCACGGGAAATTTGCGCCGGCGATCGATCCGAATATAGACGATGTCCTTGGGATCGATTTCCAGATCAATCCACGAGCCGCGCACCGGAATGATCCGCGAACTGTAGATGATTTTACCCGACGAATGGGTCTTGCCTTTGTCGTGATCGAAGAAAACCCCCGAAGAGCGGTGCAACTGGCTGACCACCACACGTTCGGTCCCATTGATGATAAATGTGCCCTTATCGGTCATCAGGGGAATCGTACCGAAATAGATCTCCTGTTCCTTGATGTCACGAATGTTGGACACACCGGTCTCGGCATCCACATCGTAAACCACGAGGCGCGCGGTGATGCGCAAAGGGATCTCGTAGGTCATCCCCCGGTGGATGCATTCCTCCACGCTATGCTTCACTTCGGCAAACCGGTAGGACACAAATTCGAGTGAGGCACTCCCGGTAAAGTCCTTGATCGGAAAAACCGATTTATAGACGGATTGCAGCCCAATGTCTTCCCGCTGCTCAGGCGGGATGTCCATTTGCAGAAACCGGCTGTAAGATTCCCGCTGAACCCCGATCAAATCGGGAATTTCAACGATTTGGGGGATCTTTCCGAAACTTTTTCGAATTCGCTGCTTGGCCAGTGACATTTCCGACATGGCTTCTCCAGGCAAAATTGGGGTTTGGGCTTAAGGCGCCCGGGAGGGGCCGCCCCCTCCCGGGATGAGGTCCGTGGGGGACCGGCTTACTTGACTTCCACCTGTGCGCCCGCTTCTTCAAGCTGACCTTTGATTTTCTCGGCTTCGTCCTTGGGCACACCCTCCTTGACGGCCTTGGGCGTGCTTTCCACGAGTTCCTTGGCTTCTTTGAGGCCCAGTCCGGTGATCGCGCGGACTTCCTTGATGACCTGAATTTTCTTATCCCCGTGGGCCGTGAGAATAACATCAAATTCGGTCTTTTCCTCCGCCGCGGCACCATCGGCACCGGCCGCCGGCATACCGGCCATCATGGCCACGGGCGCCGCCGCCGAAACGCCGAACTTGTCTTCCAGTTCCTTGACCAGTTCCGAAAGATCGAGAACCGACATGTTGGCGATGAACGCAATAACATCGTCTTTGGTAATATCAGCCATTTTAAGGTTTTCCTCCAGGTTGTTAAGCTTCTGTTTCGATAAATAAAAAATGCATCATTACGGGAAGCGGTCGCTAGGCGGCCTCTTGTTGGTCTTTGATGGCATTCAGCACGTTGACCAGACGCCGGGGCACATCCGCCAGGGCCCGCACCAAACCTTGCGGCACGGCATTCATGGTGCCCAGCACCTGCGCCAGAAGTTCTTCCCGCGCGGGCAGTTTGGACAAAGCGCCAATGGCCGCCAAATCCAACCGTTTGCCGTTCATCACACCCGCTTTGATCTCTAGCTTGTCATTGTCCTTGGAAAACTGCATCAATACTTTGGCCGGCGCCACAGGATCCGTATACGCCAGGGCGATCGCACTGGGGCCTTTGAAGGTATCGACGAGTTGCGCGGCGTCGGTATCTTGGGAAGCCCGCGTCAGCATGGTATTTTTAACCACCTGGTACTCGACTTCGGCTTCGCGCAGCTTACGACGCAGATCATTCATCTGGGCGACATCCAGGCCCTTGTAATCCGTGACGATGACCACCTTGGCCGTCTCGAATTTTTCACGCAAGGCCGCGACAATTTTCTGCTTCTGGTCCAATTTCACGAGTAATCCACACCTCCTTTCCCGCATCCCGATAAACATCAACCGGAGGTAACAAGACATACATGCTGCTGCCTCGGTAGGCCGGCTCAAGCCGATTAAACACGGTATTCGTGAACCTACGGTCTTTGACAGGATGGCTGTAAGATTAAAAAATTTGATGATGGCTTACCGCCGTGCCAGCCACGGCAGCCGTCACACCGCCGCATCCGTTCCCGGCGCCTTTAGCAGGCGCCGGGTCGGAAATCAATCGACACGTCGGATCTATTTGAGCAGTTCCTTGACCTGGCCGACATCGACCTTGAATCCCGGCCCCATCGTGGTCGAAAGGGCGATGCCTTTAAGATAGGTTCCCTTGCTGGAAGTCGGTTTAAGGCGCATGATCGTCTCGAGAAAGGCCGTGATGTTCTGGATGATTTTCTCCGGTCCGAAAGATACCTTGCCCATGGGGGCATGGACGATGCCCGCTTTTTCCACCCGAAAATCAATTTTACCCGCCTTGAGTTCTTCGATCGCGCGGGCCAGTTCGAATGTCACCGTGCCGGTCTTGGCGTTGGGCATCAACCCCCGGGGCCCCAGCAGCTTCCCGATTTTGCCGACCGTGCCCATCATGTCGGGCGTGGCCACGGCTTTGTCGAAGCCAAACCAGCCGCCCTTGATTTTTTCGACCAAATCGTCGTTGCCGACAAAGTCCGCACCGGCCTCCTGGGCTTCCTTTTCCTTCTCGCCCTTGGCGAACACCAGGACCTTGACCTCTTTACCCAACCCGTTGGGTAGCACGACCGTGCCACGCACCATCTGATCGGCATGGCGCGGATCCACGCCCAACCTGACGGCCACGTCCACGGTTTCGTCAAACTTGGCATACGACGACGCCAGGGTATGTTGCACGGCTTCTTCAAAGTTCGACGGCACGGCCGCCTTCAATTTATCTCTGGACTGCGTATAGTTTTTACCCCGCTTCGGCATTGCTCTCTTCTCACTTCCTTTGGCTAAACAACCTCGATTCCCATGCTGCGTGCCGTGCCGGCGATAATCCGGCAGGCGGCGTCCAAATCATTCGCGTTCAGATCCGGCATCTTCAACTTGGCAATCTCTTCGACTTGTGTGCGCGTAACTTTCCCCACGCGGTCACGTTTGGGATCCCCCGCCCCTTTGGCCACTTTGGCCGCCTTCTTCAGCAATACCGCGGCCGGTGGTGTTTTGGTGATGAAGGTAAACGAACGATCCTGATAAACGGTGATCACCACGGGAATAATCATGCCGGCCTCGTTGGCCGTGCGGGCGTTGAAGGCCTTGCAGAAATCCATAATATTGACCCCATGTTGCCCCAAGGCCGGACCGATCGGCGGGGAAGGATTGGCCTTGCCTGCTTCAACCTGCAATTTGATCATTGCCATTACTTTTTTAGCCATCTTGCGTCCCTAACTCCTCTTGCTGCCCGACGTTGCCTAACGATTAGATCTTGGTCACTTGAACGAAATCCAGTTCAACCGGCGTCGACCGTCCAAAAATACTGACCAACACTCTGATTTTGCCCTTCTCGGCGTTGACCTCGTCCACGGTGCCGTTGAAATTGGTAAAGGGTCCGTCGATCACGCGAATTTCATCACCGGTTTCAAAGAAGTACTTGGGCTGTGGTTTTTCTTTGCCGGCTTCCATGCGGTTGAGAATCTGGTTGGCTTCCTCGTCGGATATCGGGGTGGGTTTGTCCCGCCCGCCCAGAAAGCCGGTTACCTTGGCGGTGTTATTGACGATATGCCAGGTTTCGTCATCCAAGCGCATGTTGACCAGGATATATCCGGGGTAGAACTTGCGCGCCGAGGTTTTGCGCTTGCCCTTGACGAGTTCCACGACTTCTTCCGTGGGCACGACCACCTCTCCGAATTTATCCGGATCCGGAGAGTTTTGAATGCGGTCCTCCAGGGTCTTTTTAACTTTATTCTCAAACCCGGAGTAGACGTGAACGATATACCATTTTTTGGGGGCCACTTTTCCCTCACATTAGTGCAGAACCAGGCGCACCAGATTGGAGAGACCCAGATCGACGACGCCGAGAAATGCGGAAATAATAAACACCAGCACCAGGACCACCACGGTCGACCCCATCGTCTGCTTGCGCGAAGGCCAGGCGACCTTCTTGAGCTCCACCTTGACCTCACGCAGGAACTGCATCGACAGCCCCCACCAGTTTTGAACCTTACCGCCGCCCTCCGTTTTACTTTTTACGACGGCCGTGGGGCGGCGTGATACGGTGTAAGCCTTTTTCTTGGTGATCGGTGCAGCCCCGGTCGTGCCGTCGGGCGCCGCCGGGGCGGCCGCCTGCTTCCCCGATGCTGCGTCCTGCTTCTTTTTCTTGGTGCCGGGGCTCTTCTTTCGTTGTAAACGCGCCATGGTTTTTCCAAAACTGTCTGCAGCAGGTTGAGCCGTTAGCCGACCTGCCCTGAAAATCGCTTGGGTGTCCAGGAAAATTGGCAGGCCAGGAGGGATTCGAACCCCCAACCCTCGGATTTGGAGTCCGATGCTCTACCAATTCGAGCTACTGGCCTGCATGGCTGAATCACTTTCCCAAACGCTCCGCGCCAACGCGGCCGAAGCTTCCCCCTATTTGGTCTCGCGATGGGGTGTATGCTTGCCACAGAAACGACAATATTTGCTGAATTCAAGCTTGTCCGGCGTCGTTCGCTTATTTTTGGTCGTTGTATAGTTTCGTCGCTTGCACGCTTGGCAGGCAAGGGTCACGATGATTCGCACGACATTATCTCCTTAATCGCTTACTCCACGATTTCACTGACAACCCCGGCACCGACCGTGCGCCCGCCTTCACGAATCGCAAAGCGCAACTCCTTCTCCATCGCAATCGGCGTGATCAAC
>JASJED010000264.1 GCA_030065585.1 Desulfobacterales bacterium
GTCATCGGCGGCGTAAATACTGGTACGGTTACCGAAGACACTGACCCGGACGGTGATGGAATGCTGGAAGCAAACGGGCTCCTGACGGTTGCGGATCCCGATACGGGCGAATCAGCCTTTCAAGCCACGACCGTCGCCGGCACCTACGGCAGTCTCGCCATCGATACCGCAGGCAACTGGCAATACAGCGCTGACACGAACCAGACCGCAATCCAGCAGCTGGATACCGGCGAAAACGTCAGTGACGTGCTCACGGTGACCACAGCCGACGGTACGGCCCACACGATTACAGTGACCATCAGCGGAGCCGAGGATGCTGCGGTAATCGGCGGAAACGTCAACGGAACGGTGAGCACGGACGGCCCGTTGACGGACAGCGGCCTGCTGAGCATCATGGACGCGGATGCCGGCGATAATCCGGTCAGTTTCCTCGATGCCGCCGCCGTCCTGGGCGACAGCGGCTACGGAATTTTCGCGATCACAGGCGGCGTGTGGACCTATACTCTCGACACCACCCAACCGGCGGTGCAGGCCCTCCAAGCGGGGAGCACCCTTACCGACACGCACACCTTCACGGCCAGCGACGGCAGCACCCAGCTGGTGATCGTCACCATCAGCGGCACGGATACCGGCGCCAACAATGACCCGCCGCCCACCGTCGGCGGGGGCGACGATCCGGGGCCGGACGAGGACCCGATCGAGCCCGATCCTGATCCGTTGCCGGAGCCGGAGCCAGAACCCGAGCCCGAGCCGGAAGTCATCCTGCCGGTGGAGGACGAACCGCCGGCGGACACCGGCGCTACGCCCACAAGCACATCATGGGGCCCAAGCACCACCCCGCTTCCGGCACCAAGCACCATTTCACAGCTGGCAGGCTATCCCGGCCATAGCATCAATCGCTTTGCCCCGATGACCGTTGCCCCGAACGAAGCGCCGGCCGAAGCGGTGCGTGTTGTCCAATACGTGCGCCAGCAACTGAGCACCCGGATGCAGACGCACCTCTCGCCGGTGGCGGCCGTGTTTTTCTCCAGCGAGACCATGACCCAAGAGCTGGATCACATCCAGACTCAGATCGAAGACTACCTCAAACTGGAATCCGAACAGGGCCAACTGATCATCGGGACGGCCGCCAGCCTGGGCGCCTCCGTCTTCGTGGGCTACGTCATCTGGGCGTTTCGCGGGGCCAGCCTGCTCTTTGGGGCTCTATCGGCCATGCCCATGTGGCGGTGTTTTGACCCCCTGCCCGTACTCCTGGGTAACGACAGGCGGAACCGGGACGAGGGAGACCAATACGATGATCCCGAACGGGAAGACGACGAACAGCATATCCGTGATCTTCTAGACGGGGAACCGCAGAAAGCGAGTCAACCATGACGGCACGGGAGACCACAGCGCCATGAAACGTCTTCGCATGACACCGGCCGTCCGCATCAGTCTGGGTCTGGCGCTGTTCACCATGACGCTCGTTCTGGGCGTGGAGATGTTGGGTTTTCTTCCCGACCCCCACCGCGCCGCACTCGAACTGCGCAAGAAGACCTGCGAATCTCTGGCGGTATATGCCTCGCTCGCCGTTCAAAAAGGCGATTTGGATGCGATTCAAACGACCATGCAAATTCTGAAGCAGCGCAATGAGGACATCGTCTCGGCAGCGCTGCGCACGTCCAAAGGCAAGGTCCTGGCGGAAGTGGGTCCGCATGCGCTTAACTGGCACAATACCGACGAGGACGCCTCGACACCCACCAATGTGCTGGTGCCGATTTTCAAGGGCAAGAAGCGCTGGGGTACCTTTGAGGTCAGCTTCCGGCCCGAAGAGGCCAATCTGCTCCTCTACCTCTGGGAAAAACCGGTGGTCAAACTGCTTGTCCTGGTGATCCCGCTGGCGTTCATCGGTTTTTTTCTGCTGATGAAGAAAACGCTTCACCATCTGGACCCATCGGCCGTGGTGCCCGAAAGGGTCAAGGTCGCGCTGGACAGCCTGGTGGAAGGGGTGGTGCTGATGGACCACCGCGAACGCATCGTCATGGCCAACAAGGCCTTTGAAAAAAATGCGGGTGAAGCCCAGGATGTGCTCATGGGGAAGAGGACCTCGGACTTGAACTGGACGGCGCCGGGATCCGAAGAAAAAGTCAGGGACTTCCCCTGGCGGCAGGCCATGCGCGACGGGGCCATCCAAGCGGCGACCCCCCTGACCCTGCGCGGCCGAACCGAAGATGTGCGCACCTTCATGGTCAACGGGGCGCCCATCGTCGACAGCGGCGGCAAGATGCGCGGGGCCCTGGCGACGTTCGACGACGTGACCCAGCTGGAGGTGCAGAACACCAAACTCCAGAAAATGCTGAACGCCCTCAAGAAGTCCCGCGATGAAGTCCGCCGGCAAAACCGCGCGCTGCAGGTCCTCGCCACCCAGGATCCCCTGACCGGTTGTCTGAACCGGCGGGCCTTTTTCGAACGCTTCGAGATGGAGCTTAACCGGGCGCGGCGCTATAAAAACGATTTCTCCTGTCTGATGGTCGATATCGACCACTTCAAATCGATCAACGACAACCACGGCCATCCCGTGGGCGACAAAGTACTCCAGAAGGTGAGCAGTTTGCTGCGCGAATGCCTGCGCGACAGTGACGTGGTCTGCCGCTACGGCGGGGAGGAATTCTGTCTGATGCTGCCGGAAACCAATGCTTCCGGGGCTTTCGTGACGGCCGAACGGATTCGAGAGACCATCGCGGGCGGGAAGCTGTTGGGCATCGAGGTCACCGTCAGCCTGGGCACGGCTTCGCTGGACGCCGACACGAACACGCCGGCGGAACTGCTCGACAAGGCCGACAAGGCACTCTACCGGGCCAAGACCGGCGGCCGCAACCGCACGATGGCCTATGACGCGCTGATTGATCGCGACCCTGCTCAAGATGCCGATCTAAAGGACGCCGACAAGGCCGGCGCCGAGGATGCCAGCCAGCGCATCCCCCACCACGTGGTCAACGCCCTGATGATGGCCCTGGCCCACCGCGACGTGCCCACGGCGGAGCACTCGCGCAAGGTGGGCGAGCTGTGTGCGGCCGCGGCCCAGGGACTGATGTCCGCGGGCGAATGCTTCGTGCTCGAAATCGCGGGGCAGCTCCACGACATCGGCAAACTCGGCGTGCCCGACTCGATCCTGCTCAAACCGGGCCCCCTCAACGAAGAGGAATGGCGAATCATGCACGACCACGAGCGCCGCAGCGTCGATGTGATCGCCTCGACCTTTTTGTCGCCCGAACTGGTGGAAATCGTCAAATACCACAGCCACTGGTACGACGGCAGCAGGTCCGACGATCCTTCCGATCCCCGCGGGAAAAAACTGCCCCTGGGCGCACGGATTCTCAACATCGCGGATGCATTCCACGCCATGGTTTCCCACCGGCCCTACCGCGCGGCCTGCAGCTACGAGGAGGCCTATGCGGAGTTGCGGCGCTGCGCCGGAACCCAGTTCGATCCGGACCTGGTGGCACACTTCATCAAGGTCGTGCGGGCCCGCGACGAAAGCCGGCGCAAGCACGACGCGGTGGTTGCCAATTCGATCAAGCTGGAAATCGGCCGCGAGGTCGAAGAGCTGCTCTTTGCCGTGAACACCTCGTCCTTCGGCCAGATATCGCTTCTGGCCGAACACCTGGCGACGCGGACGTCCAAGTACGGGCTGCCCAAGATCGCCGCGGCCGCTTCCCAGATCGAGAAAGCGGCCGCCAAGAACCGCGACCAGATGGAGCTCGTGCAGTTGACCTCGAAGCTTTTGCAGTTGTGCAGCGCGCCGGAGAATACTCCCGATCAGGGAGCCGCCGAACAGCAGCAGACCCTGGTCGCCTGAGGGAACAAATTGTTAGGCCCGGCAGCAACAGGCCGGCATGAAGGAAATATTGGAATCGGACGATAACATGAACAGAACGATGGCATTCAACCTCAAGAACCTGAGAAACCGGCGGCACGATGGCTAAGCTGGGCAAACAACAGCGTGGCAAACGCATGACCGCGGCGAGCGGTATCTGTTTCGAGCCCCTCGAGCCCCGACTGCTGCTCTCCGGCAGTTGGGGCAGTGGTGCGGAAGCACCGACCGCGGATACCCAAAGTACACCCGGGAGCGAGATCGCTCCGGCCGGTGCGGATTTCCATTTGGATCGCGGCCACGCCGATGCCGCTGCCAACCAGGATTCCGGGCCCGTGATCGATCTCCTGGCCCAGGCCCCTGCGTTGAATGCCTATCAAGCCGACGCGGAGGCTATTGAACCAACCTCGCCTATCGAAACATCATCCCCGGAAACGGCCACACAGCGTGAACTGGTGTTTGTCGATGCCGGTATCCGGGATTACAACCGGCTGGTGGACGACCTCCTGTCCACCACCGCTGAAGACACCGATTTCGAGGTCATCGTGCTGGATGCCAAACGCGACGGTGTCGCCCAGATCAGCGAAGCCCTGGCCGAACAACAGAACTTGGATGCCGTTCACTTTGTTAGCCACGGTAGCGACGGCGCGGTACAACTCGGCCGCACGCTGCTTACCAGTAGTAATATCGATACGTATGCAAACGATATCGCCGACTGGCAGGATGCCTTAACCCAGGAAGCCGACCTTCTCTTTTACGGATGCGAGCTGGCCGCCAGCGACGACGGACGGGCCCTGCTGGACACCCTGGGCGTGCTTACAGGTGCGGACGTGGCCGCCAGCGACGACCTTACCGGAAGCGCCCCGCTGGGCGGGGATTGGGAGCTGGAGTACATCTCGGGTGACATCGAAGCCGGCGTTGCTTATGCGGGCGATACACCCGGGCGTTGGACTGGTTTGCTGGGCCAGATCACCGTGACCACCACCGACGATGTGCTTGACGCCGATGCAGATACCAGCTCTCTTTCCGCTTTGTCGGCAGACCCAGGCAGCGACGGCGAAATCTCCCTGCGCGAAGCGATCAAGGCCGCCAATACGGACTTAGGAGCGGATACGATTACCCTCGGTACGGGCAACTATCTCATTACCCGAACGGGGCTTGGCGATGACCATGGCGACTTCGACATTCGCGACGATCTGTCCATCGTCGGTGTTTCACCATCAGAGACCATTGTGGACGGCAACAACTTCAATCGCGTCTTCGAAGTCCATAACGACGCCTCAATAACCGTCTCATTCTCCGATCTCCGTATCCAGAATGGCCTCACCGGCGCCGGTGGTGCGGATGGGGCCGGCCTGCTGATCAACAGCGGGGTCAACACCCCCTCAGTTTACCTTTCCAATATCTGGTTCTCCGGCAACACGACGACCGGTTTCGGCGACGAGGGCGGCGCCGTCTACAACCAAGGCGACCTCACCGTCACCAACACGCTGGTCGAGGGTAGTACCTCCGGACGGGGCGGCGGCATATATAACGCGGCCAGCGGCACGTTGAGTTTGACCAACGTGACGATCAGCGGGAACAACGCCGAAGACGCCGAAGCCGGCGGACTGTACAACCAGGGCAGCGCCACGCTCCGAAATGTGACCATCGCCGACAACAATGCCGCGACCCAGGGGGGGGGGATCTTTGTCGCCGGAGGAAGCGTCGATATCGCCAACAGCATCGTGGCCGACAACAGCGCCGGGGGCACGGGCGATGACGTCTTCGGTACGCTGGCTAGCAGCGGATCCAATCTCTTCGAATCGATGATCGGTTGGTCCGGAGAACACGGCAGTGATGTTACGGCCGTCGATCCGCTTCTCGGTCTCGCCGACAACGGCGGCGACCTGATGACCCACGCGCCGAGTTCTCCCCAGGTCATCGACC
>JASJED010000265.1 GCA_030065585.1 Desulfobacterales bacterium
TCGCTGACCATCGGTCGATTGGAGGATAACGATGTTGTGATCGAAAATCTGGCGGTATCCGGCCATCATGCCAAGATTGATTCGGTCGGCGACGGTTATCTGCTCACCGACCTACAGAGCAAAAACGGGTGCTTCGTCAATGAGCGCATGGTCGCTTCGCACTGGCTCAGCCAAGGCGATGTCGTCGCCATCGGCAAGCACATGCTCATATTCGAGTTCCAGGAGGGGGAAAAACGCTCGGATGCCCCCCAGACCGACCAGCGCGATCAAACCATGGTGATGGACACCGGGCATTATCGTGACATGCTGGACAAGAGCGGCGCTGACCTGCGCGCACAGGCCGAAGCCGGCAAGCCGGTCGGGATGCTCTCATATCTGGCCGGAGGCGAAGGGGAAGTCGAACTGTCCCGTAAATTAATCAAGATCGGCAAAGATGCCGGCAGTGATATTGTCGTCAGTGGTCTTACCGTAGGCAGCACTTCGGCCACGATCAGCAAGCGGCCTAAAAATTATGTTTTAAGTTATGTTTCCGGGCTTTCCAAACCGAAAGTCAACGGCCGTGCCGTAAAACAATCGGTGGCCCTCAACGAATTCGATGTGATTGAAATCGGTTCGGTCAAACTGCAGTTTTTCACCAAGGAATAACATCCCGAGCAATGCCCCTTCGGTACATGCTCAACTCCGGGGGAGGAAGCGAGACCACCGGCCCTGTTGAAAATCGTTTATTTGCACTATCACCTCAAACCGGGTGGCGTAACGACGGTTATACGCCACCAGGTCCAATCCCTGACACCCGGGGCGGCACCATTGGTGCTCAGCGGTGAAACACCGCCAACCCCATTTCCGGCGACCGTTGTCACGGTGCCGGGTATTGCCTATGACGGTATCGCGGAGCCCGCTCAACCAGCGAGTGAAATCGCGGCCGCCATCGACCGGGCCATCGTCCACCACTTCGGCGGACCTGGTCGTTGCGATCTGATTCACATTCACAATCCCACCCTGGCCAAAAACAGCCAGTTAATTGAAATCATACGGTATCTGCAGCAAAGCGGCTATGCATTGCTGCTGCAAATTCATGATTTTGCTGAAGATGGGCGACCTTCGGCCTATTATCGTGAAGCCGCCTACCCCTCCGACTGCCACTACAGCGTGATCAATCAGCGCGACTACGGCATTTTAAAATCCTCCGGTTTAGATTCGCAGGGGTTGCATTACCTGCCCAACTGTATTCCGCCGGTCGGACAACCGCCGGTATCCTCTCCGGAGGTTGATTTCATCCTGTTGCCGGTCCGGGCCATCCGGCGAAAAAACATCGGCGAGGCGCTGCTGCTTTCGCTCTGTCTATCGGGTGACTGTGAAATCTATATCACCCTGCCCCCCAACAGTCTGGCTGATTTTCCAAGCTACCGCCATTGGCAACAGCTGGTGGAGATCTGCGATCTGCCGGTTCGTTTTGAAATGGGTCTCAAAAACGAGTTCACAACCTTGGTCCAGCAATGCCGTCATGTGTTGAGCACCAGTGTCGCCGAAGGCTTCGGCTTTGCCTACCTGGAGCCCTGGACGGCGGGCAAATGCCTGGAGGGCCGCCTGATCCCCGATATCTGTCGCGATTTTTCCGAGGCCGGCATCCGATTGGACCACCTTTACCCGCAGTTGAAGATCCCGGTGAACTGGATCGGGAAGGATCACCTGGTTGGACGTTTTCAGGCCTGCTATAACCGCAACTGCCGATCGTATGGTTTTGCCGACCGCATGCCCTCGGCCCGGGCGTTCACCGCGCCCCTCGCGAAGATGGATGCGATTGACTTCGGCATGCTGGACGAACCCCTGCAGACCCGCTTGATTCGATCCGTATATGCCGATTCGAAAAAGATGGAACGGCTCAAGGAACTGAACCCGTCCCTCAAGCGCCTGGGACGCGCACCACGGTCCCCTCGACGATTGGAACACAATCGAGATATCATTTTAAGCCAATACAGTTTATCCGCCTACGGTGACGCCCTTCAGACAATCTACCACAAGGTCGTGAACCATGCGGTTCACCATCAGATCGACAAATTCAAACTCTTAAGGCAGTTTATGGATTTCGATACGTTCAGTTTGTTGAAATGGAACCCCTTCAGTGAAGACCTATGATCACAAATCCAATCTGGGTGTGCTGGAGCCTATTCCAACTGACATGATGCCCGGGGGGCAAATCCGGGGCACGCTGCGCGCCATTCTTTTTGACATCTACGGCACGCTATTTATCAGCGGTTCCGGTGATATCGGGATCAGCACCGAACGTTTTCGGCCTTCAGACGCATTAAGCGCATTGCGGCAGCATTACCGCATCCCCTGGTCAGCCAACCAAATGGCCCAAAAGCTCTTCGCCGCGATTCGCGATCAACATCAACGCGCCAAGGCCGCGGGGGTCGCTTACCCGGAGATTGAAATCGATCGGATCTGGCAGCAAATTCTAGATTGGCCGGATATGAACCGTGTACGGGAAATGGCCGCGGCATATGAGAACATCGTCAATCCCACCTACCCCATGCCGGGCCTCGATCAGACCCTGCGTACCTTGCGCCGGCGGCGGATCACCATGGGCATTATATCCAATGCCCAATTTTTCACCCCCCGCCTTTTTAAAACTTTTCTGGGCAGTGCCCTGCAAGATTTGGGTTTTTCCCGCGACCTGCTTCTCTATTCGTTTGAATTCGGGCAGGCCAAACCATCGCTGGACATCTTTCGTCGTGCCGTCGACCAATTGCGTCTTCGGAAGGTTCCGCCCGCGTCGGTGTTGTATGTCGGCAACGACATCCGCAACGATATTCAACCCGCCCAGACGGTGGGTTTGCAGACCGCGCTGTTCGCCGGTGACCGCCGTTCTCTGCGCCTTCGCCAGGACGATCCCGCCTGCCGTGCGGTGACCCCCGACCTGATCGTTACCGATCTGCGCCAACTCCTTGAAATTGACCTGCGTGCCGACGGAGAACATGCCTGAATGCCTCTCAGACAGGATCGCAATCGTTTGGACAGGCGCGGCGCAGGCGTCGACTCGGGTTTATCAACATTGCCTTCAAACACCTTTTAAGGACTTGCAAAAACTAAATATTGCGCTATTATTTCAGATGATTGATAGAATAGATCGATATGGAGATAAACCCATTACCGTATTCTTGATCGCACCGCCTCCCCTACCGCGCCTGCGGTGATGTTATAATTATATATGTCACTACAAATCACAATGCTGGTTGTTCTGCTGCTGCTTTCCGGATTTTTTTCCTCCGCGGAGACAGCGCTCTTTTCCATCAGCAACACCAAGGCGCGGCATCTGGCCAAGCGCGACCGCGTCGGCCGTCTGATCAACACCATGAAAGCCGACCCCCACAGGTTGTTGAGCACCATTCTGATCGGTAATAATGTTGTCAATGTAGGGGCCTCGGCTTTGGCGACGTCCCTGGCCATCGGTATGTTTCCCGGCTATGCCGTGGGGATTGCCACCGGCGTGATGACCCTCTTGATTCTGGTTTTTGGTGAAGTGTTTCCCAAATCGATTGCCACCCGCAATAATGTCATCATCGCCCGTCTGGCGATCTACCCGGTCTTCTGGCTTTCGATTGCCTTTTACCCCCTACTGATCTTTCTCAACTTCATTCCCCGTATCACAGGGAAAATCAAAAAATCACCCCACGTTACCGAAGAAGAACTGATGACCATTGTGGAGGCCGTGGAAGAAGAAGGGCAAATCAAAGAGGAAGAAAAGGAGTTAATTCACAAAATCTTTGAATTCGATGACACGGCCGCCTCGGAAATCATGACCCCCCGCGGCGATATGTTCGTCATCGATATCGATCAGGAACTTAATCTCGGCCAAATTCTCGAATCCGGCTATACGCGCATCCCGGTGATCGAAGGCGATATCGACCATGTCATCGGGATTTTGACCATCAAGGATTTATTCCTGCATACCATCTCCGAGAGTGCGGAGGATGTGCGTAAAATCATGCGGGCCCCTTATTTCGTGCCCGAAAACAAAAAACTGGACTCCCTGCTGCAGCAATTTAAGAAAAGGCGCAATCACATGGCCATTGTGGTGGATGAGCACGGTGGTGTATCCGGCTTGATTACCTTAGAAGATGCCCTCGAGGAAATCGTGGGCGATATTACCGATGAAAGCGACAAGGAAGAGGCGCATATCGTCAAACTAAAAGCCAAGGAATGGATTGTCCTCGGCAAGACGGATGTCGACGAAATCAATCAAAAAATACCGATCAACATACCGGATTCCAAGGAATACGATACTTTTTCGGGATACGTGCTTTACACGACGGGCCGCATTCCTCAGGAAAACGAGGAGATTTTGATCGACGGCTTCAGCATTACCGTCAAGGAGATCGATGGGGTCCGCATCAAGAAATACTTAATCCACCAGAATTAGGTACGCCGCCATCCAGCCCTGGGCTTCCTGCCCTTGAATACGTATATCTAGTCCTTGACGCGCTCGACATACTGCCCGGTACGCGTGTCGATGCGAATCAATTCACCTTCCTCAACAAAGGGTGGCACTTGCAGCTCATAGCCGGTTTCCAGCGTGGCCGGTTTTGTGTCGCCGGAAGCCGTATCGCCTTTGACCCAGGGGTCCGCCCTGATAACCCGCAGGTTCATAAAAATCGGCAGTGTCACCCCAATCGCCCGGCCGTCGAAGAGCAGAACGCTGCACACCGTATTTTCCTTGAGCAGGCTCTTGACCTCCCCGAGCTGGGCGGCGGTCAAAAATTCCTGTTCATAGGTCGACGTGTTCATAAAGCAGTAGTTATCGCCATCCTGATAAAGATATTCCATTTCGGTTTCTTCCAGATTGGCGGGACTTATTTTCTCACCCGAACGCCAGGTTTTGTCGAACTGCGCACCGGTCAGCATGTTTTTTAGTTTGCATTTGTAGAGCGCTTGGCCTTTTCCTGGTTTGACGAATTCAAATTGGGTAATGACGTAAGGATCGCCATCAATTTCCACTTTCAGCCCTTTACGCAGGTCGCCGGATTCATACATGGCTTGCCTCCACTTTCTCTTAAATCGGCTGCCGGCGTGTCGTGCATCGCCGGCAATGGGTTCACTCGACCTATTTGACTTTATCCGGCCGCCCGGCGCGCTTCGCGAACAAATTCTCGAACCCGTTCACGGTCCTTGCGAAAGCGAACCGGTCGGCCCTGGGGGTCCAGCTGATTAGTCGCGGTGCAACTGTCAACGCCGGCGGGGGCCACCATGCGAATGCCGTCCTTGACGTTTTCCGGCGAAAGCCCGCCGGCTAAGATGACGGGGATGCGGGCTTGGCAGACGAGTTGGCGCGCAATCTGCCAATCGCAGGTTTGGCCGGTAATTCCCACAAAACCGCTTACGGGCTGGGCACAGGATGTATTCTTCGTTGTCGGTAGCAATGTGTCGGTCAGGAAATAGTCGCTCAGAGCCTCAAACCTGGCGGCCCAGACAAGGGTCGGAATACCCTCAGCCATGCCGGGCCTCCCGATGGGTATCGAGCGCATAATTTTGACCCGCGGAAATTCCTCGCGCACCGTCTGTTGCGTTGCCTGCAGGTGGGCTTCGGCTTCCGTATCGGTAGAATCAAGGGGCAGGGTTTCACAAAAATGGATAATGTCGGGTCGATAGAACTCTACAACCCGTCGTATGTCGTCTAATTTGCTGAAGAGGGGAATCAGACTGCTGATCTTGCCGGCTGACTGGACAAGTCGGATGGTTTCGGCGAGTAAGGCATCCTGGGCATGGTCGGAAGATA
>JASJED010000054.1 GCA_030065585.1 Desulfobacterales bacterium
GGGCGCTTTATTCGAAGAAAGTCTTTCTTTGGTACCCCCTCTGGGACTAAGGCTTCAAGACATTGGCGAATTAGCATTAGCGGGAATGGCCGGTTTGGTCTTGTTGTTCTTTATCTCACTGGCCTATAGGCATGGGCCCCCAACTTTTAAGAAAATGACCATTGATATGTTACTATTGATTTTCGCCCTGGCTTTCTTCGGCGTTATCGTTGATATGCTGCATGTGATTACGTATATGGCCGATCAGATTTCCTGGAAGGTAAGTGCCATTTTGGCAGTTGTTGAAGACGGTGGTGAGATGATTGTCGCCAGTCTCATCCTGTATTATGTATTTTTGACATCCCTGCGAGACGATAATTCTACTTTTTCCATTTACGATTTCACACATGCGGTCCTGACAAAACGCTCCACTTGACGGTTTTTTGCGATGTGCTCTTGTACGGCGGTCGAACTTTGTCTTTATGGATAACGCCAACGCGTCACTTTTTTCGCTGCTTACCGGTCGGGTCTACCCATGACACCGAGCCCTAATCTTCCCCGCCTGCCGCGGTAACCGCAAAACTGGCGGCTGGCAGCGCCTGCATGGCAAGCCTGTAATCAAGGCATCGTCCCCTCATAATCGCCCCTCCCGGTGCCTGTCCCGTCACACGACTTGACCCGGGCCCTTAGAGACCCTACATCTTTGCATAACGACAACCGCAAGGAAGACATTGATCCCTTGTGGGGTGCCAGAAAGGAGATGGGCATGCAGACCATCCTCGATACGTTGGATCTTGCAGGCGAACAGCCCGGGGCCTTTGTCGGACAATGGTTGGCGGGCCGCGGCCCTTCCCTGGCCTGTTACTCCCCGATCGACGGGCAAGCGATCGGAACGATTCGATCGGCCGACCGCGAGGATTACGAAGCGGTCGTGCACCGCGCCTGCGACGGTTTTCAAGAATGGCGCCGGTGGCCGGCGCCCCGCCGCGGCGAGGTCGTGCGCCGGATTGGGCTGGCCTTGCGCGAGCACAAGAGCGATCTGGGCGCTGTGGTCAGCCTCGAGGTGGGCAAGATCCGGGCGGAAGGGGAGGGCGAGGTCCAGGAAATGATCGACATCGCCGATCTGGCCGTGGGGCAGGCCCGCATGCTCTATGGTCTGACCATGCACAGTGAGCGTCCGGGCCACCGGATGTACGAACAGTGGCATCCGCTGGGGCCGGTGGGGGTGATCACGGCCTTCAATTTTCCGGTGGCGCCCTGGTCCTGGAACGCCATGATCGCCATGGCCGCGGGGGATGCCGTCATCTGGAAGCCTTCGGCCAAGGCGGCCCTATGCGCCGTCGCCGTCATGAAAATCATCGAACCGGTGCTCAAGGCCGAGGGCGTGCCGGACGGCGTGCTCAGTCTGGTGGTCGGGCGACGAGACCCGGTGGGCGAAGCGCTGCTTCAGGATTCCCGCATACCGCTCGTATCGGCCACCGGCAGTGTCGCCATGGGGCGGCATGTGGCCAGGAGCGTGGCGTCGCGGCTGGGCCGCACCATCCTGGAACTGGGCGGCAACAACGCGATCATCGTGACACCCCACGCCGATCTGGAGCTGGCCGTGAAGGCCATCGTCTTCGGGGCGGTGGGCACGGCCGGCCAGCGCTGCACCACCACGCGTCGGATCATCGTGCATGAATCCCTGATGGCGCCGCTTAAGGCCGCCTTGATCAAGGCCTACCGGCAGGTGCCCATCGGTAATCCCCTCGAGTCTGGCATCCTGATGGGCCCGCTGATCGACCGTGATGCCGTGGCCGGCATGCAGGCCGCGCTTGAAGCGATCAAAACCCAGGGCGGGGAGATCCTCTTCGGCGGGGAAGTTCTCAACGGCGGGATCTATGATGCCGGAACCTACGTGCGCCCCTGTCTGTGCGAGGTTCGCCCGGAGATGCCCATCGTCAGCGAGGAGACCTTCGCCCCCATCCTCTATCTCATGGCCTACCGAGATCTCGAAGAGGCGGTCGCGATCCAGAACAGGGTTCCCCAGGGGCTTTCCTCGGCGATCTTCACCAACGACCTGCGTGAGTCCGAGTACTTCCTGAGTCACCAGGGCAGCGACTGCGGCATCGCCAACGTCAATATCGGCACATCCGGGGCGGAGATCGGGGGGGCCTTCGGGGGTGAAAAAGACACCGGCGGTGGAAGAGAAGCCGGATCGGATGTCTGGAAGGCTTACATGCGGCGTCAGACCTGCACCACCAACTGGTCCGAAGCGATGCCCCTGGCCCAGGGGATCCATTTCGACATCGGATAATTTCTTTTTCCGTTTCTACCGCCTGCGACCGGTCTGCACGCTCACCTGTCGCCGGAAGACACTAGAACCTATCTCAAAATAAAGATCAGGGTTCCTGGCAAGGCGTGAAACGGTGAGAAAGCGGAGCATACACGTAGTATGTGAGCATTTTGAGCCGGTTCACAACGCCGCCAGGGGCACTTAGATTTTTTTGAGATAGGTTCTATAAGCGGTAGAGCGCATCCACGTAGGCCTTGAGAATACCACCCACCACCCCGCGAAGCGGCAGGTTGGCGGCCAGACCGTAGACCGGGGCCATGCCGCCTTCGGTCGCCGGCGCCTGCCTGACTTCTTTGACCGCCGCTTTCAAATCGCTAATGAAGCGCGGGGCCACCCCCGGTTGGGTGTGGCGCAGGGTCACGCACAGGTGGACGCAGCTGGGCCGATGCAGCCCGTTCAAACTCCAGCCCTTGCGTCCCATCACGTCCATGACGCGATAGATGTCGAGGCGGCGGGAAGCCATGGCGATGACCCACAGGGGGTCGCCCAGGATGTAAAGGTCGGGGATTTCCCTGATGCCGGCCTTAATGTCTGCGGCGGTTTCCAGGATGCGGCGGGTGGCCTCGCGGTAGCCGTTCTGGCCGATCGAGACCATGGCAGCCCAGCAGGCAGCGCTAAGCGCCCCCGGGCGGCTGCCCGCAAACGTCGGCGAGCAGTAAAGGCCGCCTGGCCAGTCGGCGATGGTGAAGTACTGGTAGCGGCGCAGGGCGGGGGTGCGGTAGAGCACCACCGAGGTGCCCTTGGCGGCATACCCGTATTTGTGGGTGTCGACCGACAGGGAGGTCACCCCGGGCAGACGGAAGTCGAAGGGCGGGACATCATAACCCAGGGCTTCGGCCCAGGGCAGCACAAAGCCTCCCAAGCAGGCATCGGTGTGGAACCCGACGCCACGGCGGCGGGCCAGTTCGGAGAGTTCGGCGATGGGGTCCACCATGCCGTGGGGAAAAGACGGGGCCGAGCCCACCAGCACCACGGTGCGGCGGTTCAGGGCCCGGGCGGCGGCGCGGACATCGGCGCGGTAGTGGCGGTCCACCGGGATCTTGACGATCTTGATGTCGAAGTATTCGGCCGCCTTGTCGAAGGCGGCATGGGCCGTCACCGGGACGACCATCTCGGGCCGTCGCAGGCCCTTTTCCGCCCGGGCCCGGTCCCGGTAGGTTTTCATGGCCAGGAGAATACTTTCCGTCCCGCCGGAGGAAAGCGTACCGCAGACCGGATCGCGGCTGTCGTCACCGCCGAGCATGGCGGCGGTCATGGCCACGATCTCCGCCTCGAATTTGGTGATGCTGGGCCAGAGATCGGCGTGCAGGGGGTTGGCCTGGGAATAGAGCGCGTAGACCCGGTTCAGAAACGCGATGTGATCCGGATCGCCGTGGTAGACGGCCCCGGAGGCGTAGCCTTCCTGCCAGCGGTTGGTTTCAAGCGCCTGCAGACGCCCCATGGTTTCCAGCACCTCGTCATGCGACGGCCCCTTATCCGGGATCGTGGCCACGGTCGCAAAATCTTCCTGATACGGCTTCAGGGCCGGGGCGACCTCGTCCATCATTGCGCGGGTGTCGGCGGCGATGCGGCGGCGCACCGCCGGGATTCGCTGCAGCTGTTTCTCCAGGAAGCTCACCAGGCGCGGGTCGAGACGGTTTAAATGCTTGAAGGCCAGTTCCATATGATCCATGCGGTTTACTTCGCCTCCCTGGCGCGGGACTGATTCAGTCGGGCGCAGATCTTACGGTGGGCGCGATAGAGCTCCAGATAGGCCTGGAACATCCGTGCGTACATCTCCCGGTGGGCCGGATTCGGGCGGAAGATCCGGCGGATTGGCAAGCCGGCGGCAACCTCGGCAAAGGTACCGAACCCCAGGGCCACAGCGGCCAGGATGCCGGCACCGCGGGCATTGGTCTCCACCGGGTTTGCAACCTGCTGAATCCGGCACTGCAGAACATCGGCCATGATCTGACACCACACATCGGAGCACGCGCCGCCACCCACCATGCGCAGGTCCGCCAGCGGGCGGCCAATGAATTTCTGGACATGTCGCTTGAGCCAGCGGGTATTGAAGGCCACACCCTCCATGACCGCCCGCACCAGGGTGCCGCGGTCGGCCGTCAGGGAGAGGTTGTGAAACCCGCCACGGATCAGCCGGTCTTCGACCGGTGTTCGTTCGCCATAGAGCCAGGGTGTGAAGACCACCCCCCGGCTGCCCGGCGGCGTGCGGCCGGCTAGGCGTTCCAGCCGCGACCAGTCGTCGGGCTGTTGATCATCCCGGCCCAGGAGGTTCTCCCGCAGGAAGTTCAAACAGCCGCCGGCGTTTTCCTGTTCGTTAACCAACAGATAACGGCCGGGAATGGCCGCCGGCAGCGCGGCCATGTTGTGCCACAGATCGGTTTTCTTGAAGGGCACGTGGCAGGTGAGCCAGCTGGAGGTGCCGATATACAGATGGGCGTCGAAATCCTCGACCGCGCCGGCACCGATGGCGGCCGTATGCACATCCGGCGCGCCCATGACCACCGGCAGGCCCGGCGGGAGGCCGAGCGTGCGGGCGGCCGCCGGGGTCAGCGGTCCCAGAATATCGATGGCGCGTTTCAAGTCCGGCAGTTTGTCCGGGTCGATGCCGCTCATCCGCAGGAGTTTGGGGTGGTAGCGGATGCGATCGATGCGGCGGTTGTCCGTAACCCAGTGCAGAATGATGCTGTCGTAGGATGCGGCGAAGCGACCGGTCAGGCATAGGTTCAAGTAGTCTTTGGGTTCCAGGAATTTATAGGTGTTGCGATAGCGTTCCGGGTCTTTTGATTGGAGATGAAGGATATGCGCGATCGAATCTTTGCCGGAGCGTCCCGGGATGCCGCCGGTGAGGCGAATCCAGTGATAGAGCGGGGCGAGGCCGTAACCGGCGATGGGCAGCCATCCCGCCGTCAAACGCCGCGCCTGGGGGGCGCCGCGGGAATCCATCCAGATGATGGCCGGCCCCAGCGGCCGGCCCTGGCGGTCCACGGGCACGGTGCCCGACCACTGGCCCGTGCAGCAGACGCCGGCGATGCGCTTGAGATCGATATCCGGTTCGGCCAGCAGGCATCGGGTCGCGCTGCCGATGGCCTGCCACCACTCGTGCGGATCCTGTTCGGCACCGCCGTCCGGCAGGAGCCGCCGTGTGGTCTTTTCAATCCGGCAAGCCAGCACCTGTCCATCGGTGCTCACCAGCGCCACTTTGGGCCCGGAGGTGCCCAGGTCGATGGCCAGAATCGTGGCCTTCTTGTCGGGTCGGGTCATTCGTTCGATTCCGCGGTAGGGTCTGCGGGGCGTTGCGAAACGTGATCAGCTTGCCATTCAAGCGAGATCGATGATCTCGAAGTAGGGCTCCGCCAGGTCGAAGATCAACAGCCGGTTGCGCAGCAGACCGTCCTGGCCCAGAAGAATTTTGACCGCCTCGGCCGCTTCGAGGCTGGCCAGGGTGGACACGGCAAAGGGCAGGTTGCCCAGACGGGTTTCGACCCCCCGGGTTTCATCCGCTTCGATGTCGCCGATCAAGCTTTCCAATCCAGCGTCCTGCGGGAAGATTACGGTCAGCTGGCCGCTCGTTCCGGCCACGGCTGCGGAGACCAGGGGAACCTTGCGGTGCCGGCAGGCCTGCTGGAGCACCAGGCGGGCGTCCAGCTGGTCCAGGCAGTCGATGACCACATCGGCATCCCCGATCAATTCGTCGGCATTCGATGCGTCGAGATAGACGGCCAGGTCCACCACTTCCACGGCGGGGTTGATAAGATCGATTTGCATCTTGCCCGACCGGGCCTTGCTCTGGCCCAGGTTGCCGGTATGGGCGAAGCGCTGGCGGTTGAGATTGTGTTCTTCGAAGCAGTCGCCATCGATGAGCCGCAGCCGCCCCACGCCGATGCGCGCCAGCACCTCGGCCACGGTACCCCCCAGACCGCCGGCACCGACAATACCGGCGCAGCTCTCCGCCAAGGTTTGCTGGTCCGTCAGAGAAAGCGTCTGCGTGTTGCGAGCATAGCGCTCCGGTAAAACCTTCAGCTTGAGTGCTTCGATCTCGAGCGCACGGATATGGCCACCGGTGCGGCGGGCCAGATCAAGGGCGTCCGCCAGGGATAGGCTCTGATAGTGCGATCCGTCCGGCCGCTGGCGTTTGACGGTCCGGGCTCTGATGTCATCGGTAAGCGGGGGCGTGGCCATCACCCTCCTCCGACCGGCGGGAAAATCCCCAGCCGATCGCCGTCAACCAGCGGAGTGTCGAGGGGTTTGCGGATTCCGTTGATAAAGATCAGCTTGGCCTCCTTAACGGGGATTTCCAGGTGGGCGACAATGTCGCCGACCGTTGTTCCAGGGGCAATCGGATAGCTGTCCGCATTGTCGGGAGTCAAGGCCCGCAGGGTGGCAAATAATTTAAGCTGGATTTGCATGGTTGGGCTGTCTTTCTTTAGGTGATTCAGAATACCATGGCTACAGTAAAAAGCGAACCTGCGGAAGTCAAGGTATTGCATCGGTTCTTTTGAGGCTCACTTGCGCCCGGTCGACATTTCTGGTAGCCGATAGACACTTCAGGCCGCGCTAGGCAAGGTACGTTTGCGCATCGCCGCCCTTTGATCGACAGGCACGACCGTGCCGATGGTCGTTCCCCGCGAACGGATGGCCAGGCGGACCGTATGAAACCGACCGGCGTTCTTGGACCACAACCCCGACCTCAACCAACAGGATTCGAAACCATGACATTTACATTCCAAAAGGCTCTCGTAACCGGTGCGGCCGGCTTTATCGGATTCAGCCTCTGCCAGCGGCTGTTGGCGGATGGTATCCATGTGATCGGTCTCGACAACCTGAACGATTACTATGATGTCCAATTGAAAAACGATCGTCTGGCACAGTTGAACGATCAACCGGATTTCACCTTCGTCAAGCAAGACCTGGCCGATCTCAAAGCGCTGGAGGCCCTTTTCGATGCCCACCGTTTCAAGGTGGTCGTCAACCTGGCGGCCCAGGCCGGTGTGCGCTATTCGCTGGTCAATCCCCACGCCTATGTGAACGCCAACATCGTCGGGTTCGTCAATCTGTTGGAATGCTGCCGCCATTTCGACACCCGGCATCTGGTATTTGCCTCCTCCAGTTCGGTCTACGGCGCCAACACGCGCATGCCTTTTTCGGTGCACGACAATGTGGATCACCCGGTCTCCCTCTACGCGGCCTCCAAGAAAGCCAACGAGCTGATGGCCCACACCTACAGCCATCTCTACCAACTGCCCTGCACGGGCCTGCGCTTTTTCACGGTCTACGGCCCCTGGGGCCGGCCCGACATGGCCCTGTTTCTTTTCACCAAGGCCATTTTGGAGGGACGCCCCATCCAGGTCTTCAACCACGGCCGGATGCAGCGCGACTTCACCTATATCGACGATATCGTGGAAGGCGTGGTGCGCGTGATGCACCGCCTGCCGGCGCCCAACCCGGCGTGGCGCGGGGACGCGCCCGACCCGGCGACCTCCTACGCGCCCTATCGCAACTACAACATCGGCAACAATAACCCGGTCCAGCTGCTCGATTTCATCGCGGCCATCGAGAAGACCCTGGGCGTCGAGGCCATCAAGGAAATGCTGCCCATGCAGCCCGGAGACGTTCCGGCCACCTACGCCGACATCGACGATCTGATGCGCCACGTGGGTTTCAAGCCGGCAACGCCGATCGAGATAGGGATCGAGAAATTCATTGCGTGGTACCGCGATTACTACAAGGGCTAGGGGGTCGATCAAAGCGGGCAGAATTCTCCGCACAGGGTGCGAATTGTAATAGGACCTAACTAGTGTCCATCCAGAAAAGGTAGATTTTGGTTCAGGCCAAGGCCGCAGCGATTTTGAAACCGCAGGCGTAGTCAGCTACGTCGAGGATCTCAAAAGAGCGAGAACGCCGGCCTGGGCCGAAAGATGCCTTTTCTGGATCGACACTAAATAGTTCCCGAATAACCACCCCATGACGACAGGGTAAACCGGTATGCGGAAACAACCGAGCCGCGAAGCATTGCTGCAGCGGATTGCCGCTTTGGAGGCGGCGCTTGAGAATCGCCGGCCCGAAAGCGGGCTCGACGGTGGTGGGGAGGCCATGAGCGGCGGGCGGGGGTAACTCGAAGATCAGCTTTCCATGGCGACCCATGTCTTGAAACCCAACGATACCATTGGCATCCATGATTTAGAGGGAGCGATCATCTGGCAAGGGAGATAAGCAGCGTGCTCAAGGCGGTCGTCGGCAAAAGGGATGACGTCGATCGATGATTTAAGTCGGTGGGCAACCTAGTGGCTGGCCTGCAAAAGCACCGGGCTAATCCATGGCGTCCAGGACGTGGTAGCCGTCATTCTCCAGGGCGGCACGGATGGCGGACGTGTCGCAGGCCGTCAGGCGGAAGTAGTAGGTGCGGTGCCCGGACTGCTGGCCGGCCATGGCAATGTTGATTATATCGCCGCCGGCCTCGTTGATCAGATGAATGGCGTTTTTAAGCGAGCCGGGTTCGTGGTCGATGACGACGTCCACCCGCGAGCTGGCCGAGAGCAGGCCCATCATGTTGATGAAGGCGCCCAGCAGGTCGGTGACCGTAATGATGCCCACCAGACGTCCCTCTTCCACAACCGGCAAGCCGCCGATCTTGTGTTTATAGATCAACTGGGCGGCGATCTCGATGTCCCGTTCAGGGGCCACCGTGATGGGTTTTTTGATCATCAGATCGGTCAGGGTCAGATCGCTCACCATGGAGGGGATCAACCCCTGCTTGAGATCGGCCAGGGTCACGAAGCCCAACAGCTTCTGGTCCGCGCCCACCACCGGCAGGTGCCGGACGGAGTTGGTTTTCATGCAGGCAAGGGCTTCCTCGACGGTGGTCGTGGCCGTGATGGTAATCGGCTCACGGATCATCAGATCTTCGATTTTCATGGCCGGGCCTCTGAACTATTTCCTCTTTTGGGAATGGGGCTGGTAGCTGCACAGCGGCTCTTCGTCCATGATGTCCCCGGTGGCTTCAAACGCCCGGGCGCGGCATCCGCCGCAGACACGCTTGTATTCACACTCGCCGCACTTTCCTTTTAGATCATCATAATTCCGAAGTGCAAGAAAAACCTTCGAACCCCGCCAGATATCGGCAAAGGATTCCTGGGTGACGTTACCGCTGTCGACCTGCAGAAAACCGCAGGGCTGCACGATGCCGCGGTGGGAGATGAAGCAGAAGCCGCAGCCGCCCAGGCAGCCACGGGTGACCGCGTCCAGCCCGTGTGATGCGAAGGTTACCTTCTTGCCCTCCTCACGGGCCCGCTGGCGCAGGATGCGGTAGTAGTGGGGCGCGCAGGTGGCCTTGAGCTGGAGCGGGGTCTTGTCGCGCTGATCGTAGAACCAGTTGAGGGTTTCCTCGTATTCGCGGGCGTTGATTTCCTGGTCGATCATGTATTTGCCCCGACCGGTGGGCACCAAAAGAAAAATATGATGGGCCACGGCGCCGAGCTTAACCGCCAGTTCCTGGATCTTGGGGATCTGGTCGAGATTGAGTTTGGAGATGGTGGTATTGATCTGAAACTCGATGCCGGCCGCCTTGGCCAGTTCGATGCCCCGCAGGGCCCCTTCGAAGGCCCCCGGTACGCCGCGGAAGTCGTCGTGCTTCTCCTTGGTGGCCCCGTCCAGGCTGACACTGATCCGTTTGATGCCCGATTCAGCCATGTTGCGGGCGTGTTCGGGTGTGATCAGGGTGCCGTTGGGGGCCATGACCATGCGCAGCCCCTTGTCGGTGCCATAGCGGGCAATATCGAAGATGTCCTCGCGCAGCAGGGGCTCGCCGCCGGTTAGAATTACGATGGGGCTTCCCAATTCGGCGATCTGGTCCAGCAGACGAAAGGAGGCCGCCGTGTCCAGCTCCCCGTCGAAAGGCCCCAGGTCGGCCGAGGCCCGGCAGTGCTTGCAGGCCAGGTTGCAGTTGCGGGTGGTCTCCCAGGCCACGAGGCGCAGAGGGGTGTCTTGCTTGTCGGTCGCGGCGCCGCCGTGGGGGTGACCGCCGGGGTATCCAGTGGAGTGCGGGTGATCGTTCATGGGGTGATTATCCTTTCAGCCGCCGGGCGGCATCGATGGCAAAATACGTCAGAATCATGTCGGCGCCGGCGCGCTTGATGGCCGTGAGTGTTTCCATCATCACGCGTTGCTCATCGATCCAGCCTTTGGCGGCCGCGGCCTTGATCATGGCAAACTCCCCGCTGACGTTGTAGGCCGCCAGCGGTAAATCGATTTCCTCGCGCAGCCGGCAGATAATGTCTAGGTAGGGCAGGGCCGGCTTGACCATGATGATGTCCGCACCTTCTTCCACGTCCATGGTGGCCTCGCGCAGGGCCTCCTGGGCGTTGGCCGGATCCATCTGGTAGGTGCGCCGATCGCCGAATTGGGGGGCCGAATCCGCAGCCTCCCGAAAGGGGCCGTAAAACGACGAGCAGTATTTGGCCGAATAGGCCATGACGGGCACGTGCGTGAATCCGTTGTCGTCTAGCAGAGCCCGGATCTCGGCCACTCGGCCGTCCATCATGTCCGAGGGCGCCACCATGTCGGCCCCGGCCTGGGCGTGGGACAGGGCGGTCTTGGCCAGCAAATCGAGGGAGGCGTCGTTGTCGATCACGCCCTTTGCCACCATGCCGCAGTGACCGTGGTCGGTGTACTGGCACAAACACACATCGGTGATCACCGCCATGTCGGGCACGGCCTGTTTGACTTCCCGCACCGCCTTCTGGACGATACCGTCGGCGGCGTAGGCACGGGTGCCCAAGGGGTCCTTCTTGTCGGGCAGACCGAAGAGGATGACGGCCGGAACCCCCGCCGCGGCCGCCTCGCGTACCTTGGCGACAAGGTGCTCCACCGACATCTGGCAATGCCCGGGCATGGACGGAATCGGGTTTTGCACGTCCCGGCCCTCAACGGCGAACAGCGGCAGGATCAAGTCGTTGACGGACAGTTCGGTCTCGCGGACCATGCGCCGAAACGCTTCGTTCTGGCGCATGCGACGGGCACGGTACTCGGGGAATAGCATTATTGGTGTCCCTTTTTTTATTTTTGCTCTAAATACTCCACCTAAAGTGGGGAGAGTCTGGAAAGGTTCGACCTATTCGGTATGCTTTTTCAATGTTACTTTTCTTATACGCATAAGAAAAGTAACCAAAAGAAGGCGACCATGCCCCGCTTTTTCCTGCGCTTCGGCGGCAGGCTCGGCGCGTGTCGGAACCCGCTTCGCTCAAACAGGCCGACATGCTTTAATCCGATCCTGTCGCCGATGCTCGGCGCGGGGCAAAGGGAATTCTAAACCGAACTCCTAACAGTGTTTCTATGTCTCATGCGCAAACAGTGGCCAAATATATCCAACTCTTCAGCAGGTGTATTTTACAGGATCGTCTATAATCATGCGGACGAACAAACGGCCCGCCCATCATACAACGGTGGGATTCAGGCCGCCTGGGGGATGTTGTTAAATGGTTTCGCTGATCTCTTCGTCCGTCAGGTAGCAGGCCGGGTCGGGGGCCCAGACGTCACCGCTGACCGCCTCGGCGCGTACGCGGAAGTTCCCGCCGCAGACGTTAAGCCACTGGCAGCCGGCGCAGCGCCCGGTAACGTATTCTTTTTTGTTCTTGAGCTTGCTCAGCAGGGGGTCGGACATGTCGGTCCAGATTTCGGAAAACGGCCGCTTGCGGACGTTGCCGAAACTGTGGTGGCGCCAGAATTGGTCGGCATGGACTTCACCGTCCCAGCTCACACAGCCGATGCCGCGGCCGGAGTTGTTGCCCTCGTTCATCTTGAGCAGTTCCAGCACCTCGGCGGCACGCTCCGGATCTTCCTGTTGCATGCGCATGTAGAGGTAGGGCCCATCGGCGTGGTTGTCCACCGTGAGCACTTCCTTGGGCTTGCCCCGATCGTGCAGGTCTTTGGTGCGGTCGATGATCAGGTCCACGGCCTGGCGGGTTTCTTCATGGGTCAAATCGTCTTCCACCAGCCGGGAGCCGCGGCCCGCGTAAACCAGGTGATAGAAGCACACCCGCGGGATGTCCATTTCCTCCAGGAGGTCGAAGACCGCCGGAATGTCCCCCACGTTGAATTTGTTGATCGTGAAGCGCAACCCCACCTTGATACCGGCTTCCTGGGTGTTGCGAATACCTTGCAGGGCATCCTCGAAACAACCCTTGACCGCCCGGAAACGGTCATGAATTTCTTTCATGCCGTCCAGACTGATCCCCACATAGGAAAGGCCGATGGCCTTCAAAGTATGCGCCATCTCCTTGGTGATCAGGGTGCCGTTGGTGGATATCACCGCTCGCATGCCCTTGCCCACGGCATATTCGGCCATTTCCGGCAGGTCGGCGCGCATCAGGGGCTCACCGCCCGAAAACAGCATCACCGGCGAGCCGAACCGGGCCAGATCGTCGATCAGGGCCTTGCCCTCGGCGGTGGTCAGCTCGTTGTCGAAGGCCTGGTCTTTGGCTTGGGCATAGCAGTGGACGCATTTCAAATTGCAGCGCCGGGTCATGTTCCAGACCACGACGGGTTTCTTGTCTTCGGAAAACTGCAGCAGGTGCGAGGGCATCTTTCCGGAGTGGCGTCCGTAGCGCAGGGCGTCGGACGGTTCCACGGTGCCGCAATAAAGCTTCGAGATACCGATCATGTAACCAACCAACCTTTCGTTAGGAGGATGTCTGGGGCGGGTGCAGACCGTTGCGGATCAGGCCGCTGATGAATAGTTCCGGATCCTGCAGGGCCTGACGGTTGAGGAAAAACCGATGCTTGCCGGTTTTTTCCACCACCAGTTTGAGCCCCAGCTCGAAATCGGCGGCCAGTTTCTGGGCGAACCCCTCCAAGGTAACCGCGTTATCTACAAGCTGTTCCATGACGAAGTCAATAGCGTCCTCTTCGAGGACGATATTGATATCGTGGGCCTTGTAGAATTCGAGCTCGATTTTCTTGATCTGGTCGTAGCTGGATTTGACGCGCTTGAAGACCTGGCCCACGTCCGAGACCTGGTTGACGTAGAATCCGGCCAGAATGTCCAGGCGCGAGGGGGTCAGGGCGAGATTGTAGCGGTCGGATAGAATCCGGCGATTGTCGAGAATGTAGGTCTGAATGGCCGCTTTTTCGGCCTGACGCAGGCTTTCGAACTGGCGCCCGGCCTCTTCAAGGCCTGCCGGGGTGGCGAGTTGATCGAGGGCGGCCTGCGGTTGCCGGATCACCATCGGCGTTACCGGGAATTGGCGTACGTTGGTGGAGGGCAGCCGCTTTTCAAATGGCAATAGTGCCCGTTCCACCGCACTGACCAGACCCCGGGCGCCGGTATTTTCGGTGTAAGCATCCCGGGCCAGCAGCCGCAGGGCCTCGTCGGCAAACTTGATCTGGATCCCATAGGCCGCAAAGTCCAGTTTCTTTCCCAGAACGATCGGGTTGCTGGGGTTTTTGAGGATCTCATAGAGATCATTTTCACCCAGGTGGTCCAGCACCGTGCGCACCGGCAGGCGTCCCACGAATTCGGATTCGAAGCCGAATTCGATGAGGTCCTCTGATTTGAGCTGCGGAAGCAGGGTCGCCTGGCCGCGGCGGGTCTTCAGATCGGCCCCGAAACCGATGCCCTGGCGGGCCACCCGCTTCCTGATGATTTCCTCCAGTTCGTTGAAGGCCCCGCTCATAATGAACAGGATGTTGGCGGTGTTGACCGAACGCTTCTCCTTTTTGCCGGTCTTGCGGAAGCGTTCGATTTCCTGGATCATGGCAATCGGGTCGTGGGGCACCTTCAGGTCCACTTCGGTCTCTTCCATGGGCTTGAGCAGGGCACGCTGAACACCAGCGCGGGAAACATCCGCTCCGATGATGTTCCGGGAGCCGGCGATCTTGTCGATCTCGTCGATATAGATGATGCCATGCTGGGCCAGTTCGATATCGTCGTCGGCTTCCCGCACCAGGTCACGCACCAGATCCTCGACATCGCCGCCAACATAGCCGGTTTCACTGAACTTGGTGGCGTCCCCCTTGACGAAAGGCACGCCGATGTGCTGGGCGATCAGCCTGACGATGTAGGTCTTGCCGACCCCGGTGGGGCCCACCAGCAGAACGTTGTTCTTGATGTGGCCCACCATGCTGCGCGCCGTATCACCCTCTTTCTGGGCCCGGGTGATGCGGTTGAAGTGGGTGCAGATCTTGGTGGCCAGGACCGCCTTGGCCTCGTCCTGCCTGACGATGTAGCGGTCCAAATAGGCGATCAGCTCTTCGGGCTTGAGGTCGAACTGGATCTTGGCCTCGCTTCGGGGGGGCTTGTCGGCCTGGCCCAGATCGTCCGGATCGGTCACCATCAGGGGCGAGACCACCTTCACGTTCTCGCCGAATTTCTTGGTCAGGAAGTCACTGATTTCCTTCTCGAGTTCCGCCGGATTCGGTATTTTTTCATTGTGTGTCTTCATGGTGACGCAATATTAAGCACCAGGGCTGACAGATGCAAGGAATCCGGTCAATGGACGACCCCCAGTTTCACAGGCTGCTGGATTATTTCGGCTACTCCCCGGAAGGCTATCGCCGCGTGCGCAAGGGCGTCAAGAAACGGCTGCGCCGCCATATGCAGGCGCTGGGATGCACGCGCCTGGAATGCTATCTGGATGCCGTTGCGGCCTCACCGCGCACGCGCCGTGCGTGCCTGCAGTGCCTGAGCGTGCCCATCAGCCGGTTCATGCGCGATGCCGCCTTCTGGGAGACGCTGGTCCAACAGATCCTGCCCGATTTGATGCGCCGCTTCGGAGTCCCTCTGGCGGTGTGGTCGGCCGGATGCGCCTGCGGGGAGGAAGTCTACAGCCTGGTCATCAGCGCCCGGGAGGTCCAACCGCCCATGAACCCGGAAAGGCCTCTACTGGACATTCTGGCCACGGACCGCAATCCGGTCTTCCTGAGCCGCGCCCGGGATGGGATCTACCCGCGAAGCAGCTTCCGAGAGTTGTCCGCCGAACAGCTGACGCGCCATTTCAACCCCCTGCCGGGGCGACGTCGTTTTCGCATCCGCAGGGAGCTTCAGACGGGTGTCAATTGGTTGTGCTGTGACATCGAGAGCCTGCCATCGACGGCCCGCTTTCATCTGGTTTTACTGCGCAACAACATCCTGACCTATTGCGATCAGGCCGGACGAGAACAGGGGCTCCGAAGGACTCTCGCGCACTTGCGCCCGGGCGGCGTTCTGGTGATCGGCAGCCGGGAGCGGTTGCCCGGCGCAGCAGGGGGCCTCGACCCTGCATTCGGACTGTCCTACGTGTTTGAGCGTTATGCGGAAACACCCCTCACAGGCTGTTAAGACGTTGGGTGCCGCCACCTGATCCAACACCCCTTGGAATCAATTCGGGTGGTCCTCCGGCGTCGTCTCGTGCTTGCGGGATTTGCGGTATGCGATCCACGGTCAGCCGATGATCGATGGGATTTGCACGGAAGAGTTGCGGGGCCACCGTTCGGCATTACGTTAGGGCTCCCCCGGGGGGGGTGCTCAATGGGAGTTGAGCACCCCTCCGGGCTGAATACCCAAACCCATGCGCAAAGCGCATGCCCATATGCGCAAGATGGACTCGTAAAAAGTCATGTTTCAGACGGTCTCGGAAAAAGTTCGAGATCAAGGCTTGCGAAGCCCGAGGAATGAAGCGTACTCATCGTACGCTGTAATGACGAGGGTTGAAGCGTAACGCCGATATCGGACTTTTTACGAGACCGACACGAAAGGAAGCAACATGACACACACACTGCCCGAACTAGGCTATTCATACGATGCCCTGGAACCCTATATCGATGCCCGCACCATGGAAATCCACCATACCAAGCACCACCAGACCTATATCGACAAACTCAACGCCGCCCTGGAAAAGCATCCGGCCCTGCAGGAAGCCTCGGCGGCGGATCTGGTGTCGGCGCTGGATACCGTTCCCGAGACCATTCGCATGGCCGTCCGCAATCACGGGGGCGGGCATGCCAACCATTCATTTTTCTGGCGGCTTCTAAAAAAGGACGTTGCCCCGGAAGGGGCGGTGGTGGAGGCCATCAACCGCCAGTGGGGCAGTCTGGACCAGTTCCGTGCGGAGTTTTCTTCGGCGGCGGCTCTGCTGTTCGGCAGTGGATGGACCTGGCTGGTCTGGAACGGTGACGCTCTGGAAATCACGACGACGCCCAACCAGGACAGCCCCTTGAGCCGCGGACAGCATCCTGTGTTGGGGCTGGACGTTTGGGAGCACGCCTACTATTTGAAGTACCAGAACCGTCGTCCGGCTTACATCGAGGCTTTCTTCAATGTGATCAACTGGCGACAGGTGGAGGCCAACTTCAAGGCCGCGCGATGATGCCGGGGTGATCCCATTCCTATTCCAAAGGCCGCGTTTTGTAGGGGGGCTGGCGGCGATCTCCCCATACGGCAGTGCCAACGCGCTGATCGCGCTGCATTCCCCTCCTGCTAGCGGGAGCAGCGGTGCGTGGGCGCATTCCGACTGACGGCCGCGTAATCAGCCGCGGTCGAGTTCGCGGCGCACCGCCAGGCCGATTTTTTCCAGGGTGTAGGGTTTGGGGATGTAGGCCCCGGCACCGAGTTCCAGCAGTTGGGTCACGCGATCGGTTTCCGAAAATCCGCTGGCGATAATGGCCTTCTGGTGGGGGTGGCGTGAGATGATGCGTCGATAGGTCTCCAAACCGTCGATGCCCGGTGGCATGATCATATCCAGCACCACTAGGTCGACGTTGCGGGTCTCGAGAAAACGCACAGCCTCTTCGCCGCTGGATGCGGCCATGACCGCATAGCCCAGTTTGCCCAGCATCCGGCTGGCGATCTTGCGCTGATCGGCATCGTCGTCCACCACCAGGATGCGCTCGTGCCCCACATAGTCCTCAAGAACCGGGCGCTCCGGCGTCTTTACGGCCTGCTTCCGGGTGGCGGGCAGATAGACCTCAAAGCGTGTGCCCGCTCCCTCGCGGCTGGTCACGTCGATATAGCCGCCATGGTCTTTGGCCGTGGCCCAGATCACCGTCATCCCCAGCCCCGTGCCGCTGCGCTGCATGCTTTTCTTCGTGTAGAACGGCTCGAAAATCCGTTTGAGATCCTGGGGGGCGATGCCGACGCCTTCATCAGACACGGACAGGCAGACATAGTCTCCCTTGGGAATCGGTTCATTGGCGTTCACTTCCCGGTCGAGATGGCGATGGGCCGTCTCCAGGGTGATGCAGCCGCCGGTCGGCATGGCCTCGGCCGCATTGGCCATTAGGTTCATGATCATCTTGGACAAATGCACCTGAGAGCCTTTGATCGTCGGCAGCGTTTCAGTAAAGTGCCAGGCGAACTGAACCCGGGGATAGTCGTTGCGCAATTTGCTGAACTCGGGTGATCGGCAATAGTCCTCGACGACGGCATTCAGCTCGACAATTTCATTGACGTCCACCCCACGGCGG
Source organism: Desulfobacterales bacterium (assembly GCA_030065585.1). GTDB lineage: Bacteria > Desulfobacterota > Desulfobacteria > Desulfobacterales > UBA5852 > JABZFP01. Next base: position 17,750 of record JASJED010000054.1, read on the forward strand.
GCCAGGGTCAGCAGGTCCTGGACGATCGCGGCGGCTTTCTGCCCCGACTGCTGAATGGCCAGAATGGTCGGCCTCAGGGAGCTGTCCGCGGGCAGTTCCAACAGCAGCAGTTCGGGATAGCCCACCAGGCCGCTCAGGATGTTGTTCAGATCATGGGCCACCCCGCCGGCCATACGCCCGACGGCCTCCATCTTCTGGGCCCGATTCAACTGGGCCGCCAGTTCCCGGGCCTCCCTTTCGGCCTCTTTACGCGCCGTGATGTCGCGGCTCATGCCCAGGATGCCGACGGCCTTTCCCGCCGCAGCACGGATAAAGGTCACCGTGACTTCGGCCCAGGCATAGGTGCCGTCTTTGCGGGAATGCTCGACTTCGACCGTTCGTGTTCGTCCGGGATCCATGTGGGGATCCTGCTCGCGCTTCAGTTCCTCCTCCATAATCTCCCCCACCCGCGCGAGGGATGCGGGTGCCAGGGCCTGCTCCAGACTTTGGGCCATGGCCTCTTGCGGTGTGAAGCCGCGGATGCGTTCGACCGAAGGGCTGCAGTAATTGAATTTGAGGGTGGTCAGATCGAGGATCCAGATGATGTCGGTCACATTTTCGGCCAGCAGCCGGTAGCGCTCCTCCGATGTTTTCAAGTCGTCGGCCAGCTTCTTGACCTCATCGTACTTTTCCTGGATGCGCTGGTTGGCATTCAGAAGATCTTCAACGGCCTGGCGGTAGACGGTTCGGCGGTGGAACAGACGCTTCCAGAGCGAAAAGCCCCGGCCCTTCTGCCACCGGACCCGGTAACGGCAGCACGCACAGCCCTGCGGCGGGCGATCCGCCCAGGTGCGTCGGCCGTAGGTTTCAGCGGCCACCTGGCATTCGATTTCCTCCACCTTGGCCAGGGGCATGCCGAAGACCGTGGGAATGCCGGCCAGAATCCCGCGGGTATAATCGCAGTCGTAGCGTGTTTTCTGGGCACTGTCGTAATAGCGGTCCTCCAGGACGACACCACGGCCCCCCAGATCGTGGATCATGACATCGCCGTTTTGTTTCAAGAGCTTGTTGTAGCGCGGGGCGTGACGAAAGATGAGTTTGGGGCTGCCCACCAGACGGACGATCCGGTCCAGAAGGCCGAGCGATCTAAAGCGTTCGGAGGCCAGCGCCATCTTGTAGACGGCATTTGGGTCGTTGAGGAGGGTGATCATGCGCGTATAGAGAACCTGGAGAAAGCCGTGGGATACCCAGTTGTTGGTATCGGCCAGGTAGGCTTCATCCAGTTCCAGACCGTCCAGCAGGCTGCCCAGGGACCCCTTGTTGTGTTCCCGCACGTACATCAGGAGGGTGTGGGTAATTCGGCAGCTGATTTCGCGCTTGATCGCCTGATTCATTGCATGCCTGCCAAGGGGTGGTGATTCGTAACCTGCCGCGGGCGCCGGCTTTTCCCTAATTAATAACGGTGGTTTAGGCCATGATACCGTGGCTGCCTACGATCTGTTAAAAATATTTTATTAGAGGTCGTTTCAGGGCGCAAGAATTGTTTAGGGCCTGCGGGGTGTCACTGTCGTGAACGTGCATGGTCGGTCGATCGAGGTTTCGGCGGAATACGCATCGGATTCTGGACATCTTGAAACCTCGTCTCCCGGCGTCATCCCCTTGGTTTGCAATAGGTATCCTGTGTGAAAATCAGGAGGACCGCGGAAAGGGCGATCCAGGCAATCATCAGGCCGAAGCCGGCCTGGTAGGCTTCCAGGCCGTAGACCCGAATGCCGTCCGCCAGGGCACCTTGCCAGTGCCGGTCGAGCATCCAGCCGATGGCCGGCTGCAAGAGCATGGGACCCATCATCACCCCCATGTTGGTGACCCCGGTAACGGTCCCGGTAAGCCGGGCTGGAACCGATTCCTTGACGAAGGCAAAGCTGATGATCATGCAGCCGGAACTCAGGCCGGCCACGATCAAGAGCGCCGAAAGGGCGGTCAGGGGCAGGTTCGGGATGTAGATTATCAGGGCCCAGCAGACCAGGGCCAGCACGCAGCCAGAGACATAGAGCGGTTTGCGGCGCCCGGTGCGGTCTGATAACCAGCCGAAAACAGGGCCGCCCACCGCCCAGGCCACCAGCAGGGTGGTGGTCAGGGCCGCGGCCCGGGTGGGATTTAAGTGGTAGTGGGTTACCAGGAAAGGCACGCCCCACAGGCCGGAAAAGGCCAGCAGCGGGCCCACGACGCCGCCGGGGATCAAAAAGAGCAGGATCGTGTTGGGATACCGGAGAACATCGCGGATCCCGGCCAGCACCGAGGGGCGTCGGTCGAGCGCCGGATTTATCGGTGTCGATACCCGGTCCCGATAGCCTTTTTGATGGGGGTGATCGCGGACCAGGATCCAGATGGCCGCCGCGATGGCAACGGTTGCCAGGCCGGAGACCAGGATCGTGGGGCGCCAGCCAAAGGCGTTGACGCACAACCGCAGCGGCGGGCCGGCGCAAACCGCACCGATGATGCCCACGAACAGGGCCATTCCGGCGACCATGCCGTAAAGACGGGGTGGAAACCAGTTGTTGGCCAGCTGCAGGCAGCCCACGAAGGCCACGGCCACCGAACCGCCGATCAGAAAACGCCCCAGGCCCACCAAGGCAAATCCAGGCGCCAGGGCAAAGATGAGGGTGCCGCTGGCCGCCACGAGCGCCCCCAGGCTCAACAGACGCCGCGGACCCCACCCGTCGGCGATGATGCCTGTGGGGATCTGCATGGCGACGTAGCTGTAGAAATAGAGCGCTGAAAGGTTGCCCAGGGCCGTCGCGCCGATATTAAATTCGCGCATCAGCGCATCGGTCATCACGGCCGGCGCCACGCGCTGGAAAAAGGCCATCAGGTAGAATAGAGCTCCCAATCCCCAGACCAGCCAGGCCACCCTTAACGGCGGGCTCGCTTTGCCGTCCGCAGTGATCATCGACCCTCCGCATTATCCGTAAAGCAAATCGGGTTTCAGGTTGGGGCCGCACCCCGCAGCCCCCGGGGGGCTATAGCCCCGATCGGCGTTCGAAAGCAAGCGCGGTTCACGCCGTCATCCATGATCGGTGCGCATCGATCGCCGATCATCGTCCCGGCCGGCGCCGCCGTCAGAAAAACGTTTTGCAGCCGTTCCCGAAATAAAGTATGGATCGGCTAATGCGCTTGGCCGCTCTTGAAAATATCGATTTCCGTGCCCGGGGATCTGAATGCCGCCCGTGAACAGCCCACCTAAACACAAAGCGCTTTTGGCGCTTCCGATCGGCGCCCTGATGATCAGTTTTTCGGGGGTCTGGGTCAAGGTGAGTCACGTGCCGCCCACGGTATCGGCCTTCTACCGGGTGTTCTTCGGTGGGCTGATCCTTCTGGCCGTGGCCCTGCTGAAGCGCGAAATCGGCCGTCAGGACCGGGGCTGCCTATTGTGGGGCCTGCTGTGCGGGTTTCTATTTGCGCTCGACCTGGGCCTCTACCATTATGCCGTCGCCTACGTCGGTCCCGGCCTGGGAACCATCCTGCCCAATTTCCAGGTGTTTATCCTGGCGGGTATCGGGGTGGTTTTTCTGGGGGAGAAACTCTGCCGGCCCTACGTAATCTCGGTGCCCCTGGCGCTGCTGGGCCTGGTTCTGGTGGTGGGCATCGACCGGCTGGCCATTGGCGGCTACGACCGTCTGGGCGTCCTCTGCGGTCTGGGGGCCGCGGCCTGCTATGCCGGTTTTCTGCTCGCGATTCGCAAGCTGCAGGCCGCGCAGCAGGGGATTACGATCTTTAGCGTGCTCACCATGGTTTCGCTGATGACCGCCGTCTTTTTGGCGCTCGAGGTCATGCGCCTCGGCGAGAGCTTCGTCATTCCCGACCAGCGGTCCCTGCTGGCCCTCGTGGCGCTTGGATTTTTCAGCCAGTTTGCCGGCTGGATCCTGATCACCAATGCCCTGCCGCACATCCGCGCCTCACTTTCGGGCCTGATCCTCCTGCTCCAGCCGGCCCTGGCCTTTGTCTGGGACGTGCTGTTCTTCCAGCGGCCCACTAGCCTGCTCAACTGGGCCGGTGTGTTGATTGCGCTGGTCGCTATCTACCTGGGTACCTACAAGCCGGATCAAACCCCAACCAAGCAAATAAGGAAATGGACATGAATCCTAACGACCTCAAGATTGCCGTTGTCGGTGCCGGTGCCATCGGTGGTGTGACGGCCGCTTTGATGACCAAGGCGGGTTGGGATCCGATCCTGGTCTGCAAGCATGCGGATACGTTGGCGCAGGTGACGTCGCCGGGTCTCGTCGTTACCCGATTGGGGGAGACCCACACCGTGCCGGTAAGGGGCGTTCTGACGATTGCGGAGCTCCCCCGCGATCTCGACATTGTCTTTCATGCCACCAAGGCCAATGATTGCGTGGCCGTGGCCCGGGAACTCCTGCCGTATCTACATGAAGCATCCATCGTGGTTTCGATGCAAAACGGTATCAGCGAAGATGCCCTGGCCGGTGTCCTGGGCCGGGAGCGGGTGGCCGGCTGCGTCGAGAATTTGGCGGTGACCCTCAAGGGTCCCGGAGAAATCGACGTGACCAGCGAAGGGGCGTTTATCCTCGGGCACATCGACCACAAACAGGATGAGCGCATCAAGCTGATTCAGCCCATGTTAGATGCGGTTCAGCCAACCCGTATTTCCGATAACATCATGGGCGAACTCTATGCCAAGCTGATGTTCAACGCCTGCATCAACGCGCTGACGGCCATAAATGGCGTGAGTCTCGGGAAATTGCTGGCCGTGCGCAAGATCCGCAGCGTATTCATCGCGCTCATGCAGGAGACCTTGAGCGTGGCCGATGCCGTGGGCATACGGCTGGCGCCGGCCCCGGGCGGTTTGAATCTTCGTAAGCTTCTGACGGGTGGCCATCTGTGGGACCAGTTCAAACGCCACCTCATCCTCTGCATCGTGGGGATCAAACACGGCCGCATCCGTCCTTCCACCCTGCAATCCCTGGAAAGGGGACGGCCCACGGAGATTGATTACTTGAACGGCTATATCTGCGATCGGGCCGCCGAGCATGCCATACCCGTTCCGGTCAACCAGGCGGTGGTGACCATGGTCAAGGAGATCGAGGCCGGTAAACGTCCCATGACCATGGCCAATATGGATGACCCGCTGTTCGCGGGTTTTTGAGAAGATGCGATGGCAATGGGCGGGTCACGGCCCGGTATCCCGTTGCTGAAAACCCCTGATAGGCTGTGGAAAAACATCTTGAGCACAGGCCAGACAAGGCCAAATCCAACGAAAACGCGCCGTTTATATTTAAAAAATGAGCATTTGGAGGAGAATTTTAACACCGTATGGCCAAGCGCAATCGTTTTTTAACAGCCTGCTAAAGACGGCCGCCGATCGATATGGATCATGGGGCTTCATTGCCCACATCCTTGTAATGCCAGCGTTTTCCTGTTAAAAATCGGGATGGGCCAACCCGGCATTTCAAGTTTCCGCCGCGATTGACCGATAACTATTCATTCCGACCATGTCCCATCACGCCACCTTCGGTGGGAGGACACCATGATAGCGAGCCTGCGCTCGTCTGCACGCAAACCAAGCTTTCATCTGCGAGGCCTCCGCACATCCCTGCAGGCCTGGCTGCTTATGCTGAAACAGAGCTACCGATCTGCCAGTCTGCGCTTCAAGATCGCGTTTTTCGTGGTAATCCTCCTGACGAGCACTTCTTTGGTTCTCTCGATCGTGACGGTTCAGATCATGAACAATTACATCCTGAACGAGATTACCAAAAGGGGCGAGTCCGTGGGCAACAGCATTGCCGCCTCGGCCGGCTACAACCTTTTATCCAAGGATCTCCTGGCCCTGGACAACCTTGTTTACAAGGCCAAAGCTTCCAACCGCGACATGCGTTACGTGGCCATTGTGGATCTGGACATGAAAACGATTGCCCACAGCGCCCCCGAAATGATCGGGGAAACCAGAGAGATTGCCCCGGGCCGTCGTTTAAGGGAGATGACCGACGGAACCCAGGTGACCGAATTATCCGATGCCTCGAGCCGTATTTTCGAAATCCTCTGCCCCATCGTATTCATGAACAAGCCCCTCGGCAGCGTGATCATCGGTATGGACAAGTCCATCCTGCTGGAGGCTCAGCAAAAGGTCAGCGGCATTGTTCTGATGGTCTTCGGATCCATCGTCATCCTGGGTACTTTCGTCAGTTCGCTGCTGGCGTCCTTTCTCATCCGACCCATCAGGGAACTCTCGACGGGTGTGGAGGAATTGAAGCATGGCACCTCGCAAAGCGCTTTAAAGGTCTATTCACAGGACGAACTGGGGAAACTGACCCAAAGCTTCAATGAAATGTCGGCCCTGATCATCGATCAACGCGGCCGACTTACGAAGTACGCCCGCGATCTCGAAGAAGCCTACGTTTCCATGGTGAAGGTCGTGGCGGCGGCCATCGATGCGCGCGATTCCTATACCCACGGTCATTCGGCCCGGGTTGCGCAACTGTCGCTGCGCATCGGCCAACGGCTCGGTCTTTCCGAAGCCGACCTGCGGGACCTGGAGGTGGCCTGCCTGCTTCACGATGTCGGCAAAATCAAGACGCCCGACGCCATTTTGCTCAAGGCCGCCAAACTCAACCAGGCTGAATTTAAAGAGATGATGCAACACGTCGAGTACGGCGCATCCATTCTCAGTTGGGCGCCGTCGCTGACCAAATATATTCCATCCACCCGCCACCACCACGAATGGTACAATGGTCAAGGCTACCCCGACGGACTGCAGGGTGACGATATTCCCTTGTTTGCCGCGATCATATCCATCGCCGATGCATTCGACGCCATGACGTCGGACCGGCCCTACCGCCGGGCCATCTTCAAGGCGGAAGCCCTGCGCCGCATTGCGCGGATGTCGCGAACCCAGTTCCGGCCAGATCTGGTGGATATTTTTCTCCAATTGATGGGGACCAATCGCGTTCCGGCCGCGCTGCTTTCGGCTGCCGGAGTCGGCGGATGATGTCGCCCGGCCGTCTTCGAAGGGTTGCCTTGTTATGCGTTCTCTGGGCCGTCATGGTATCCTGCGCGGATACGAAGCACTGGCAATCATCCCGAGCACCTGACGCCGCACCCCCGCCGGCCAAGTCGACCCCACCACCACCTCCCCCGCCACCGCCCACGACCGAGTTGGCCCGCCTTCATATGCAGGCCGGTGAATATCAGAAGGCCATCGACGTCTACCATGCCGGGTACCAGAAGACGCCGGACGATCAAACGCTGCTAAACGCCTATGTACAGGCGCTCGAATTTATGGCCGCCACCGCGAACCAGGCCCTGGACCGGCAGGCGGTCGGCGCCGCGGGCAAAACCTATGATATCCTCCTGAGAAACTACAGCCGCTTCAGCGGGTTCGAGGAGAAACTCGCCTTTACCCGCGCCAGCCTGAACGCCAAACTGAACCACTGCAAGAAGACCCTCTTCAGGCAGGGATTCCAGGAATACCGCCAGGGCAACCTCAGCCAATCGATTGCCCTGTGGGAGGACCTATTGGTGATCGATCCCCAGAATGCCGACATCAAGGAAGCCCTGCGCATCGCCAAGCTGCAACAAAAAACCCTGCACGAGACGGAATAGCAAACTCAGCCGCCGTGACTCCCGGATTCCAGGGCGTTGCTTTTACATTTGCAATTACGGCCCTATTTTGCTTAGAACCTATCTCAGAATAAAGATTAGGGTTCCTGGCAAGGCGTGAATCGGCGAGAAAGCGGAGCATACACGTAGTATGTGAGCATTTTGAGTCGGTTCACAACACCGCCAGGGGCACTTAGATTTTTTTTGAGATAGGTTCTAGTGTTATGTCCCGCAAATAAAGGTAAAAACTTCTAGATTTTTTCACCTGTTTCAGTTATACTCCTCCAAACTCAAAGGAGGAGGCAACAATGCCGATCGGACGGCCCAAGCCACAACTGTCGTTAAGCGATGATACCAAAAAACAGCTAGAAATCATGGCCAATTCACGTTCACTACCCTATGCGCAGGTTCGCCGCGCCCAAATTATTCTCCTATCCGCGCAGGGTTTGACTAACACAGCGATCGCCGAGAAGGTCGGTCTGTCCATCAAAATGGTTGGCACCTGGCGTCAGCGCTTTATTGATCAAGGGCTAATGGGACTCTACGATCAACCCAGGCCTGGTGCCCCCCGAAAGATCAGTGATGAGCAAGTCGCTCTGCTGATCGAAAAGACTTTGCGCAAAAAACCAAAGGGGGCAACCCATTGGACTTGCCGCAGCATTGCCAAAGAAACCAATTTGTCCAAATCTACGGTGCAGCGCATTTGGTCGGCGTTTAACCTGCAGCCTCATCGCCAAAAGCATTTTACGCTCTCAACCGATCCGTATTTCGTTGAAAAGGTCCATGACATTGTCGGGCTGTATTTAAATCCACCCGATAAGGCCATGGTTCTGTGTGTCGATGAAAAAAGCCAAATCCAAGCCTTAGAGCGCACGCAGCCGGTATTGCCGATGGGCTTAGGCTATGTTGAGGGCATCACCCATCAATACAAACGCCACGGCACCCTGACCCTTTTCGCCGCATTGGATTTAGCCACGGGGCATGTGATCACCCAATGCAAGAAACGTCATCGGCATCAAGAATTCTTAGCATTCTTAAAGCATATTGATGCCAACGTGCCCGAGGAAATGGATATTCACCTGGTCGTGGACAATTATGCCACCCATAAACACGCAAAGGTCAGAAACTGGTTGGCACGAAGACCACGCTATCATATGCACTACACACCGACCTACTCTTCCTGGCTCAATCAGGTGGAGATCTGGTTCAACATTATCACCCAGAAGGCCATCCGACGCGGCTCGTTTCGAAGCACACAACAGTTAAGCAAAAAGATTGACCAATTCGTCAAAAGCTACAATGCCGATTCCAAACCTTTTCAGTGGACGGCAACCGTTGATTCAATCATGGCGAAAATCAAACGGCTTTTAGAAAATATATCCGGGACACAACACTAGAAGCGGTTTCAAAACCTCAGATTGCGTTTGAGGGCAAGGCAAAGCCTGATGAAAAAGCGCAGCATATTCGATGATATGTGAGCATTTTGAAGAAGGCTGTAACACCGCCATCGGACGTTAGATGGGGGTTTGAAACCGCTTCTAAGCAACATAGCGGCAGTGCGACGGCCTCCATCCATGGCGCTAATGGTTCGACCGGGGCGGCGTGCAGGGATGGCGTCCGCAACGACATCCGCGTGCTTTTCACCTTAGCCCTGAATTGAGCTAAGACTTATTGGGGGACGCGCATAACCCACCCCGAAAATCATTAAGTGTCGGGCCGTATATTAACAACGTTGCATAAAAGCCACTACATATGGTGAATTTTGCATCAATAGCACACAACATGAGGTAACTACATATAATTATATATAATTTAGATACAATTTGCTTGACTTCACAGGGATACGGTGTAAAGCAAGTAAAGGAGACAGGAGAAGTTAGGTAGATAGGAATAAACTCTTTTGAATAAAAAAAGTAAATGGGCGGCAAAAATTCTCTCAAAAAAATGCGCGAGTCTCTATTGATGAGCAAAGCGGAATTGGCACGCGAAGCAAATGTATCACCGATTACGATCTCGCGAATTGAAAAAGGCCTCCCGTGCAGAATGGAAACGAAACGAAAGATCTTGCTGGCATTAGGGATGAATCTTTCAGAAAAAAACAAAATATTCCGGGAATAAAAAACGCATATGCTGTTTGGAAAGAAAAATCATCTGGTCGGTCTTGATATCGGATCACGGTCCATCAAAGCCGGTGAAATCGTCGAAGGCAAACGCGGCCTGACCCTGAAAAAGTTTGGCATGATTGATATCCCCCCGGGAACGATTGAAGACGGCGTGATCAACGATCCCGAATCGGTATCCGATGCCATCCGCCAGTTGTTTAAAACCTACAATATCAAAGAGCAAAACGTCGCGGTCTCGATTGGGGGCTATTCCGTCATCGTCAAGAAGATTAATGTCCAGAACATGCCGGAAGAACAGTTGCAGGAAACGATTCAATTCGAGGCCGAACAGTATATTCCTTTTGACATCAGCGATGTTAATCTCGATTTCCAAATTCTGGGGGAAAGCGAACACAACCCCAATCAGATGTCTCTCTTTTTGGTGGCCGCCAAGAAAGAAATGGTCAACGACTATATTAACCTTGTAAACTTGGCTGGTCTGAACCCGTGTATTATCGATGTCGAAGCCTTTGCGCTACAGAACATCTTCGAGCTGAATTATGACGCGCAAGAGGAGAATATAGCGCTTATCGATATTGGTGCCAGCAAAACATCCCTGAATATCCTGCGCGGCATGACATCGGTATTTATGCGCGATGTGGCCTTGGGTTGCCTGCAAATCAACCAGAAAATCGTCTCCCTGGTTGGCTGTTCCCTTGAAGAAGCGGAGCAGCTTAAACAAGGCGAGCAGCAAGATAAGATATCTTCTGAGGACCTGAAAAACATTATTTCAACGGTTGTTTCCGATTGGTGCACCGAAATACGCCGGGCGCTGGACTTTTTCTATTCAACCTATCCTGAGGATCAGATTACGCGCATAGTACTGAGTGGCGGTGGTGCCAATATTGGAGAATTTCGACAACTGCTCGGCGCGGAAACCAGCGCCCACGTTGAAATCATCAACCCTTTTCAGAGCCTGGCCATCGACGACGATGCGTTCGATGCCGCCTATATTCAACAAATAGCTCCCCAGGCGACCATTTGCATGGGGCTGGCCATCAGAAAAGTTGACGACAAATGATACGTATCAACCTTCTGCCCTTTCGGGCAGCAAGAAAGAAAGAGAATATCCGGCGGCAGGTATCTGTTTTCCTTCTTTCGCTGGTTTTGGTTTTAATCGTTCTGGGATGGATCCACTTTTATCTTCAATCCAAACATAAAAGAATTACCACGAATGTGGCCGAGGTTAAAAAGGAACTGGAACTCTACAAGAAAAAAGATCGCGAAATTAAAGAGTTGCGCAAGAAGCTGCAGACCCTTGAGCAGCGCCAAAAGGTTATCGAAGGGCTGGAAGCCCAACGTTTTAAACCGGTTCATGTCCTGGACCATCTGACACAGAAAATTATACCCAAACGCATGTGGCTGACCAAGCTATCCCTTAAAGGAAGCCAGATGGAGCTGGCCGGGATTGCGGTCGACAACAAT
>JASJED010000266.1 GCA_030065585.1 Desulfobacterales bacterium
CAACCCGAAAACCGAAGTAGTTGAAGCGGAGGTCCGGGTGGTAGCTGACGCGGACAGCCGCGCGCACGCTCCGACGGTTGAAGTAGAACGCCCCGCCGCGCAACACACGGCTTTCATTACCTTCCAGAGCGTCATCCACCTTCCGTTCGTAATTCTGGTAGTTTTTCCGCCATTTGGTGCGGCACCATTCTCAGACATTACCGGCCAGAGCGTCGATGGCTCCGCCGCTTTCAACAGCCGCACCCTCGGGGAAAATCCCAACGGCAGAAGTGGCGCCGACGCCTGATTCACCAGAATTGCATCTAAACGCTTCGAATTCATCCCCCCATGGGTATTTCCGTCCCTTTGTTCCGCGCGCCGCGCGCTCCCACTGGGCCTCGGTGGGAAGGGAGACCGTCGTTCCCGTCCTGGCGGACAGCCAGTTGCAGAATGCCAGGGCCTCGTACCAGGAAACGCCCACCTGGGGATGATTGTCGATCTCGAATGGTGGGCCGGAAACCCTGGGGCCGGTGATATTATTTTGCTTCCGCCAGGCCAGGCCGGCAGGATTGGCTTGCCAGTATTCGTCTTTTGTGTAGCCCCCGTCCTCCACGAAGGACCTGAACTGCCCGACGGTGACGGGATAGCGGCTGATGCGATAGGGTTTGTCGACCAGCAGTTTACAGGTAAAGACCGGCGCTTCATATTTATAGGCATCCGGATCATTCTTTTTCTCCGCACCCATGACAAAAGGCCCGCCGGGTATGGGAACCCATTGGATGTCCGGAAGGCTTTCGGCGTTCAGGGCCACGCCGGGCCGGTCGTCGCCAAGCTGCCCCAGAACGCCGGCCGCCTCGGCGCGCTCGCGGGGGGCGAGCTGTGCCTTTTGGCACACGGTTTTCAGGGCCGTGGCGGCCTTGGCAAGGCTCTCAGGCCCGAAGGGCTCACGGCGGACGACGTCCGCCCCCATCTCCAGCAGGCAGGCACCGGCCAGCCAGGCCCGGCGTGCCTGATTGTCGTCCCCGGGATCCTCACCGGCTTCCTGCAGCAGGCGCCCCACCAGTTGCAGGGGCAGAAAGTTGTTTTCCTGAACCTTCACCAGGCGTGCCACGGCCAGCAGGATGACCACGCGCCAAGCCTGGCGTTCCACCTGCAGTTCCATCACCGCCTTGACGAAATCACCGGAGGTCAGGTGGCGCGCCGCCAGGTATTCCTGGAAAATCCGGTGGGGAAAATAGAAGATGCCGGTCTTGTGCTGGTTCAGAAGCCCGGCGCGGCGCTTCATCATGTCGATGACGCGCACCGCCCACCTGGCATCATCACCCGTGGCCGGTTTGCGGTTATAGTGGGGATGAAGCCCCCGAATGGCTTCCTGCAGGTCGATCTCGGCAATCTCCGCGGTGGTCCGTTGAACATCATCGCGGTCTTCTTGCGCGCTGAATTGCTTATGGGCTTCGAAGGCCACACGTCCGATGGTCTTGAGCAATTCCTTGGCGTCGGTGCCGGCCTCGTTGAGCAAATCGCGGAGTTTGGGCAGACCAGGTCCCTCCCCGTCGGTTTTTTTCTCGTCCCATCGCGAGAGCAGGATCTCGACGATCTCTTCATAGAGTTTGACACTCGCTTCCGGCAGCTTTCCCCGCTTAGTGTGGACGATGGCCATCACGGTCAGCAGCAACGGTTTCCGGTAAAGCTCACTCAGCCCCGGACGCCGGACAGCACGCTGCAGGTCCTCGAAGGTATCGTCCGTCACCGCCTCCAGTTGCCAGTCCTCGTTGCACTGAAACCAGGCCTCGATGAACCGGTCCACCTGGGGGTCCGTGAATCGATCCAGCTCGCCCGGGTGCCACTCAGAGCCGAGATGCAGATTCTGGTCCTCCTGGTAGTCGAGCACGCGGCAGGTCACCAGGATGGGGCAGGTATCGCTCGTGTCCGGAAGCGCCCTGATCATGGCGATCACCGTCCGGCGGATCTCCTCGGCCGCCAGGACTTCGTCCAGGCCATCCAGCAGGATGATGGCGCGGCCCTCGCGGATAAGGTCCTGCAGCCGATCCTCGAACCCCACCAGGTTCCATTCCTTCAACTGGTGCGCCAGATAGCCGTTAAAAAGAGCCCCTCGTCGCTCCCGGGACTTGTGCTTCTCCATCCAGGCCACCAGATCCCGCAGAATCACCGGCACCGGCACCAGGTCCAGCCGGTCGGCAGGCCACCCTTCCGACAGCAGGGCGTCTTTGAGGTTTTCCTTGTCGCTACTTATGACGGTTTGACCATCGAGTTGAACGCCGGCCAGGCAGAGGCTCAGGTATTTGACGAAGGTGGTCTTGCCGCCGCCGGGCTCGCCCAGCAGCACCATCCGCGACTGGCGGCCGAAGGTTGCCAGAACCGTGGGCGGTTCGTCCTCTTTTGCGGCGCGGTCTTTGGCTTCCATCAGGCGGCGGCCCTCCTCGCCCGCACCCTTGAGGTTCATGCCGATGTAGACGTCGGTGAGATCCAGGCGTTTGCTTCCGGCGCCGACATCGGCGCTGGCGGTGTCGAAGGGCGAAAGATCCAGCTTCCCGCAGCGTTTGCAGATCTGCTTCAAATAGCTTGCCAGCAGGTCCGTTCCCCGGGGCGGCAGCCGGTCGACAAGGTCCTCACGGGTCTTTTCGATGGCGTCCTTGATGTCCTTCACGCTGCTGGCGATTTCATCCGCCCTGCCGGTCAAGGCCTTGAGAAGCGCAATGTTTATCTCATCACGTAATTCGGATTCCAGGACAATGGCCGCTTCGAGATTGGCCGCGAGCGCTTCGACCACGGATGCCTGGGTGACATGGTCTTTTAACCCGACCGGCTCCCAGCAGGCTTCAAGCCTCGCGATCAGCAGGGCCTTGTTTGGTTCGTCGTCGGTCCCGGGTGAGAGCAGGACGGAAAGCTCGTCGGCCACGTCCTCGTCGGTCAGCCATCCTCGAAACGTCTTTTCCAGGGCGCCAATCGCGGTTTGATCCGTCGTGATGGCCTGGATGGTTTGGGCCAGGGCCGCCGTCATCGCATTTTGCAGGGCCTTCTCGCGAGGGGTTTCCTTCTTGAAACGCTTGCGGATCTCCCGTCCGCCAAGCTTGACGATCTGCTTGACGGCATCCGCGGCCAGGCTGGTGGCAATAGTCGTGATTGGATCCATCGTGAGTTCCCGCTTTAAGATAGATGCTCTATTATTATTTGGGCATCCCGTGGGCGCTGCTTCAAGCGCGTTAGATAAGGAATGAACTCTTCCTTCACCCGAACCCTCGACCCCACGAATCCTTGACCCCTCAAGATCTCAGTTCAGGAGAGGCGGTTTCAAAACCTTAAGTCGTTTTCAAAGCCGGCGCAGATTGATTCTAATGGCACTTGTTCCCGGTACTACCTAATGCGGTTCAAAAGTTTATCGAACGCCTCGGACTGATCCAGCAGCTCACCGCCGACGCTGATCAATTCATCCACCTGCTCCTGCGTCAAACGAAAGGAGGTCGGCAGGCTGAGCAGTCTTTCCCGTTGAGCCTGATCTTGCACGTTCAAAAAGTTGATTTCGACAACGGTTACCTTGAAAGAATGCCCCATGGGAGCAAGCTGGAATCCAGGATTACACTTCGCATCTATTTCGGCCTGACAAGCCAACATGACCTGGGCGAAGCGTTCACTGACTTGCAATAGATCGCTGACCATTTGAATGCTGTCGAAGCTGTAGTTGTCCATGCTGACGGTGGCCGTCTTGTAGGCCACATCGAAGAGGTTGGGTGGCGATTCGTCCTCGTCGAGGTGTTCGGGCGGTTGGGTTTTGGCATTGACGACAATCAGGACCAGTTCCTGGATGACCGATTTACGCACGAAAACAAATCCGGAGGAGCGATTGAAATTATCGGCGATATAGCGCACGCCGATATTGTCGGACAGCCCCCCGTCCATGAGGTGGAGATAGGGGTGCTTGGTTTTATCGTCGTGATAGATGGACTGGTTGTAGGCCCAGATATAGCGTCGCGGGTTGCGGCCGTTATATTTGTCTTTGAGACCGTTGGTAATGTCCTTATTCAATTCGAATCCGCTAGAAGCCTCATGGTTTATGAAGCTGACCGGCGATAGCAAAAACGGAAAAGCCGAGGAGGATGCCACCGCCCGCGCAACGGGCAGCGTCGACAGATCCGATCCGAGGATGTCAAAAGTCGGTTGGGTAAAGGTGAACTGGCTGCCGGTGGTCAGGTTGGTGGCGTTCAGGGCGATGAAGGGTTGCCTGCCGTTATTGACCAGGTCCTGATAAGTTTTACGCTCGAAGATGGTTTCGTCATAAAGCTCGATCGCCAGATCGATGCGATTGAAATCGGGCGACATCAAGCGGAACCAGTTGGCCGGGTTGGCCACCTTTTGGGCGAGCTCGCCCTGAATATCACGGTAGAGAAATTTGTCCTTGAAGTCCGAAAATAGCTGATCGCCGAAGAGCCCGTAATAAGCCGCGGTAAAGGACCCGCCCGAAACCGATGAAATAATGTCGACCTCGTCCAGCAGCACCTTGGAACCATTCTGGATGGGGGTGTCCTTCAGCTTTTCCATTACGCCGTAGGAAAGTGCGGCGGCGCGGGTACCGCCGCCGGAAAATGCCAGGACCACGTAGATCTTGTCCTGATCGGTCGTCTGTGCTTTGGGTAAATACCGGTATCCGTAATCATCTTCATAGATGAGTTTACGGTCGTTTTCCAGATAATGCGCACACCCGGTAAGAAGCAGAAAAAGCACTAAAATAGCTATTTTATTTAATGTTTTCATTTCCTCTAGACCTTTGTGAATTTGACTTCATGGGGGGTGATGGGTGTGGTGCCCGTTGGATTGACATCTTGTTCCAAGGGCGAGAAATTCTGGTCGCCTGCCAGGCTGATCGTGTGCGTGCCGGCTTCAAGCTCAATCACCACGCCCGTGTCGTTGCCGGAGGGATTATCGTCAATAATGACCTCGCGGGTTTCATCGAATACCACCAGGATAAATTCGTTCATGGGCACCTCCCTGTCTTTGATTGTGGTTTAAAGGCATTAGGCCCAGCGTCGGCGATCATCCAACGTGGGCAGCAGGTTGTCACAGCGCGTCATGTGAGCAGGCAAGACAAGGCTGAATCGAACGAAAGAGGTCAGATTAGGTGTCGTCCAAGCGCAATAGGAGGAAGAGATCGAGGCCGTATGGCCGGCCTCCAAGGGCAACCGTTTTAAAACAGTCCGTTAAACCGCTTACAGGAACACTTTGAAGGCCGTGTCGATCACCAGATTGATGAATCGCGTGCGAAAGCGCTCGAGTTTGGTAAGGGCAACGCCATTTTGCCTAAGGGCATGGATTTCCGCCAGCGCCTTCTTGGCCTGAATCAAATCGCTGAAATCCTGTTCGATAATTGGAGATGAATGCGTGACATGTCAAGCCAAGGAAGGTTTTCATCCCACTGTAATCATCGGATCCTCGACGCCCTGAACCCTGACCTAATCCCTCGCCCCGTTGGTCCCTGGAACCCTTGGACCCTACATGGGTGTACCCCTACCCCCGGCGATACCGGTTCCAGGCCACCCAGCCACCGATGTATAAAGCAAACCATGCGATGAGACTCATTACGGAAAGCCCGTTGACCTCTATGCTGACCTTGAAGAACAATTCGTCCCAGTAATCCCGGCCACTTCCTTCTTTGTAGGGGATTTTATTGCCATTGGCGTTGACTTGCAGCAGCTTGTCATGCTGGTAGGCATAGTCGTGGATCAGGCCCGGAATCAGCAATAGCCCCACCGGGCTTAGAAGCGCCCACAGGGGTCTTGGTATGGATGCGCCGTCAAAGATGAATTCCTTGGGCACGACGATTAGGACATCGTCGTCTAGTTGATAGTGCCAGTCTTCCATCAGTTCCCATTTGCGGATGTTGAATATCCAGACCAGCACCCTCAAAAACCAAT
>JASJED010000053.1 GCA_030065585.1 Desulfobacterales bacterium
ATGATCACCGCGGCATTGTCGAAGGTCTGCACCACGGTGGAGCGCACGTTGATCTTCTTGACCTCGGCCCACAACGTGCCCACCTCCACGTAGTCGCCCACCTGGATCGGCCGCTCGAAGAGCAGGATCAGACCGCTGATGAAATTGTTGAAGATGTTCTGCAGCCCGAACCCGATCCCCACACTGAGGGCCCCGAAGACCACGGCCAGCGAAGTGGCGTCGACCCCGATCACCGCTAGAACCAGTAATAGTCCCAGTCCCCACCCCAGATAGCTCGATACTGTCAGGATCGAATCCTTGAGGCCGCGCTCCAGAGACTGCTTTTCCAAAATCTGGTGGTTGATTAGCGCCCGGCCGAGGCGCACGCTCAGATGGGTCAGGTAGACAATGACAACGGCCATCAGGATGCCCTTGATGCTCAGACTGACCTTCCCGATGGCCACGGTGTAACCGATAAATTTTCCCAGCTGGGCCTGAAGATAGCCGCCACTGTCCCAGGACCAGAGAAGTGCTGCCGCCAAAATAAAAATCCATACGAACCGGACCAGTTGGATCATGGACCAGCGCCACGGATGGGTGCTGCCGACAATGTGGTTTTCGTCCGCCTTGGCCGCTTCCGCTTTGTGGTCGCTATGCCATTCGCGGATGGCATTCAGGCTGATCCACCCCCAGAAGACCAGTACGATAGTTTTGATCCAGCCATCAATCCAGTGGTCCGCCAAGGCGTTGTAGCCCAGCAGGCTGAGGAGCAGGCTTACGCCGACAATGATGAAACTCCCCCCTCGCAGCAGGGCGGTCTTTTTGGGGTCGGGGGCGGCCCGGCCGTCGCGCACCTCGCCGGCCACGACTGTTTTGAATTGTCGCCAGAAAACCACGCACCAGACCAGATAGACCGTAACGACAAGATCCCAAACCAGCCCTGTCAGCAGGCTGCCGATGCCGGCGATCCACGCGACAACAAAAAATAGAAGGGTCGCGGTTCGGAAAAAGAGAATCAGTTGCTTCAAATGCCGAACCACGAAACTCTGCAGCGCCGACGAGGGATCGCTGAAGCCATGCTTGAGGCTATCCAACCCCCAGCGGGCGATCAGCAATACCATGAAAATCTTCCACAGCAGCCGCCCGAGCCCGAGCCCAAAGATCGAAACCTGCAAGAGGGAATAGCCCCCGAAAAAGAGGGTCATCCCAAGATAAGGCAGTGATCGGCGCAGCAGCAGGAGCCCCAGGCAGCGGTGATACCAGCCCGGCCCCTCGCATCGTTGTTCGGCGCGCTGGATATAGGACCGGCATCGGCCTTGGAGCAGCAAGACCGCAACCAGGGCGGCCAGGAAAATGGCCACGCTGGTGAAGCCGCCCATTTCAATTTTGCTCCACTGAGCTTTCCAGGCTGTCTGGTTGAGGACCATGCTGAGGCGGCCCCCAAAAGAGCGAAAGGCTTCCTGGACGGATGGCCACTTGAAATACCGCAGGGGGTCGGTGCGCGAGAAAAAGGACTCTTTTTTCCGGGATTCGAGCTGGACGGCGAGTTGGTCACCAATCTTCTTTTTCTCCTCGACCGCCGCCGTCATCCGCTCCAGCAGTTCCCCGGATATTTCCAGATAACGACTCCCCAAGCTTATTTTGTTGTCCAGAAGCTTTATCAGCTTGCGGATTTCGGCTTGCAGCCGCTGCTTCTCGGCATCGGTAAACTGGGATTCGCTGATATTGTCGATCTGCTGCCGGGCCAGTTCACGGCGGCCGTTGGAGGCCTGGGTCATGACCGTGACCGCTTCATGCTGTTTCTGAAAGGTCGCCGTGCGATCTGTCATGATCTTGGAAGCCAGACGGTTTTCGGAAAGCGCTTTTTCCAAATCCTCGATAGGGAGCTGGGTTGCCAGCAGCAATTGGCTGTGGGCCGCATTCTGGGATTCGTAGGCCTTGATTTCGGTCTTGATCGCCGCCTGCAGGGTTTGCAGCTGCCTGAGCTGCGCCTCCAGGTCATTCAGCTCCGCCTGATTGCCGGCCAGGGCCATGTTGACGGAGTCCTCCAACTGCTGCGCGGAAATCAGGATATCGATTTCGTCCGTATTTTCTTCTTCAGCCAAGACCGTAGGGGCCGGTGTGAACATCGCCAGAAAAAACAATAGGCCGATCAAAACCGATGCCGTCAGCGGGCTCATTAATGTCGAGCAGCGCAACAAAGCCCAAGCTGGTGGATGACCGAATTTGCCTCGGAGGATCATCGATGCCTTCCTAATTTTGAAAAACTTGAATGCGTGGAAAATTTTGCTACAAGTCCGCTAGCGGGATTTCACGTGGCCCCATCATTGCGGCGCCTATGAATTAGGCCGGCTTTCCCTAGTTTGGCAAGAGATTGTCATAATACCATCTGATGAAAGACGATTTGCAAATTTTTCCGTGATTGGATGAAAAAAGGACCTTGGTCGGAAAATATTGGATAATGTCATGCGGAAGTCAAGGCCATCTTCACAGGGCTGCGATTTCATCCTACTGAATCCACAAGAATTTATTTGTCCAATCCGTCTCAAATCCAGCTTCGCACCCTGGTCGTCGCAAGCTTGACACTAAGGGCTAAATGATTAGAATTTCGATGGGATTTAATAATAATTCTTATGGGTTAATTATTTCAACGATCTTACGATTCCCTATCGATACGGGAAATTGGGAGCGTCAAATGGCTATCATCAGATGGAGCCCGGCCAGGGAAATCGCTAGCCTGCAGCAGGGCATCAACCGCCTGTTCGAAGACGTGTTTTCGCAAGCCGGTGATCTCGACAGTGAAACCATGGGGGCCTGGCGCCCGCCCGTGGACATCATCGACACGGAAGCGGCCATTGTGATCTATGCCGAAATCCCGGGCGTGGAAAAGGAGGCCGTGGCCATCGAGGTCAAGGAAAACGTGCTGTCGATCAGCGGCGAGCGCACGGTGGAAAACTCCGTGGGCAACGGCAGCTACATGCGCAGCGAGCGTGTTTTTGGCAAGTTCGCCCGCTCCTTTGCGCTGCCGGCCATGATCCCCACCGACAAAATCACGGCCAGCTTCAAGGACGGTGTCCTCAAGGTCACCATCCCCAAACCCGAGCAGGAGCAACCCCGCAAAGTATCCATCCACGTGGAATAGCCTCCGAGGGGCCGCAAGCCCGGCGGAGATTCGCCGAATCTGCCGATGGCGATCTTCCAAGAATTCTTAATTCAGGCCGATGGGTAGGACCATAATGAAACCAGGGCCTGCTTGATATCCCCAGCCGGTTCAGCCTCCTGCGGAAATGGCATACCTAGAAGTCTTTTTATGCGATATGGGGCGATAGGTGCCCCATGATGTTGGACTTCAGCACCGTAAGTCTTCAAAAAGAAAAGGGGATACTTCAAGCAGGGTTAAGTGGTTGGATCTTATTTAACTCTTTTTGATTTTGCCTTTCGGACTCCCAAAGGTCTCGTGCATGTTGAACATTGAGCCAGAATTCAGGAGAATTTCCGAACAGGCGCGACAATCGTAACGCCATTGTTGGTGAGATGGACCGTCTTTCTCTCAGCAGTTCATTGACGGTTTGGCGCGAGACCCCTAAAGCTTTCGATAAAGACGTTGTGTTTAAATCATAATCCGGCATAAAATCTTCCCTGATCATTTCACCGGGATGTGTCGGAGGGATTTTTCGTTTTGTTGTATTAGGTATCGACATATTGTAGCTCCGTAATGATAGTCAGTTATTTCAACATCAAACGCATCTCCATCAACGAACCGGAAACAAATACGCCATATTTATCCAGGCTTGGCAATTGATGAGAACGTTAAGATGTGTCTTCAAGCCGTGAGAGGCAATGCAATTTTACTCATCAACACGTATGCGCAAGGCGTTAGCGCTCGTCGTTAATGTGGCATTTTTAGCCTTTTCCACGACGGTGTTTTCTCAGGGGTTTAGGACGCCTGAGGCACTGTTGGATGCATGGACGAACTTAATCACGCACGTTTGCGATCTCGAGTGCTCAAAAAGGGTTGCAAGCATGTATGGTCAGAAATTCCTGCAACTCAATAAAGACGCCCTTGTTCGCACACTGCGCTACAGCGCTGATCGATCGAACGATGCGCTTATCTTATTCGGGAAAGACATAGGGCACAAAGAACTGGTGCAAATGTCACCAACCGAGGTTTTTGCACATCAACTCCTATACAGGGACCAGTCGATACCTGATGAGTATCGATACTCGCAAACGGAGATTCTCAGCATAAAATATATATCCCCGAATGAAGTGACGGCTGTGATACGTCTGAGCGGGCTTCCTGCCGCCCCCCAAATGTCAGAAGAAGAAGTCGTCCATCTCATCAAGGAGGGTGGGGAATGGAAGATAGGGTATTGATGAAGAAATTTGGCCTGGCAACCATCGATAGCGGAGATGGAAAATAGCGGGGGAGGGAAATGTTGGCGGGAACCTGCATTATAAAACTTTTAAAGATATAAAGGTATTACCCTGCAAACCCCAAGATGCCCACAGTAGGCGCCAACCCTGGTCCCCGATACCAGGCGTCGGCTTTTGCCGCCAGGCCCCGCACGGAGACGGTATTTCACACCTGATCTTCTTACGAGTGATGTTCAACAAACCGCAGCCCGCTCGGGTACCGCAGGCAATGCCCAAGGTGCTGCAAAGCAAGCATCGGGGCGTAAGGTAAGGCACCGCCTGAAGCGGGAAGTGCAGCAAACATAAGGTTGTGAGCACGCCAGCAAGGGCGGTAACGCCGCATGGTGAGACTAGGCGCTGCTTCTCGGCAGCTTGGGGCTACGTCGAGGACAGCAACGGGCGAGAACGCCGCCCGGGGCCGAAAAGATGCCCGCTGTTGGCGCAAACACTCTAATTCCCGTTCACAGGTGGTGGATTTCAGCGCCAGGCAAGGCCGCAGCCGACCGACGCCCGCAGGCGTAGCCTACGCTACGTCGAGGACCGTCGGGAGGCGAGAACGCCGCATGGCGCTGAAAGATGCCGCCTGTGGACGGGAATTAAACGACGCCCTGGTCGAGCATCGCATTCACCACCTTGATAAACCCGGCGATGTTGGCCCCCACCATGTAGTTGCCGGGATGGCCGTACTCGGCGGCCGCATCCAGGCAGGTGGCGTGAATGCTTTTCATGATTTGCTGCAGGCGGCTGTCCACCTCTTCCCGCGGCCAGCTCAGGCGCATGCTGTTCTGGGCCATTTCGAGCCCGGAAGTCGCCACGCCGCCCGCATTGGCGGCCTTCCCCGGGGCGTAGAAAACCTGATTGGCGATGAAGACATTGATGGCCTCCGGCGTGGACGGCATGTTGGCGCCTTCGCTCACCAGCATGACCCCGTTGTTGATCATGTTCTGGGCGTCCTTGGCGTTGATCTCGTTCTGGGTGGCGCTGGGGAAAGCGCAGTCGGCCTTGTGGTTCCAGAGGGGATTGTGGTCCAGGGCGGCATCGGCCTCGATGTAGACGGCCTCGGGATATTTTTCCGCGTATTCCTTGATCCGGCCGCGGCGCACATTCTTGAGGCGCTTGGCGAAGGTGAGTTTGGCGGTGTCGATCCCGGCTTCATCGTAGATATAACCGGAGGAATCCGAGAGTGTGACCACCTTGCCGCCCAACTCGATGATCTTTTCAGCGGTGTACTGGGCCACGTTGCCGGAGCCGGAGACCAGACAGGTCTTGCCTTCCAGGCTGTCGCTTTTGGTGGTGAGCATCTCGGCCGCGAAGTAGACGCTGCCGTAACCGGTGGCCTCCGGGCGGATCAGGCTGCCGCCCCAGCCCAGGCTTTTACCGGTCAGAACTCCGGTAAATTCGTTGCAGATCCGCTTATACTGCCCGAAAAGAAAACCGATCTCGCGGGCCCCTACGCCGATGTCGCCGGCGGGCACGTCCGTGTCCGGCCCGATGTGCCGGGCGAGCTCGGTCATGAAGCTCTGGCAGAAGCGCATGACTTCCAGATCGGATTTGCCCTTGGGATCGAAGTCGGAGCCGCCCTTGCCGCCGCCCATCGAAAGCGTGGTTAGGGCATTTTTGAAAATCTGCTCGAACGCCAGGAACTTGAGAATACTCAGGTTCACCGAGGGATGGAAACGCAAGCCGCCTTTGTAAGGGCCGATGGCGCTGTTCATTTCGATCCGGAACCCGCGGTTGACCCGCACCTGGCCCTGGTCGTCCACCCAGGGCACCCGGAACAAGATCACCCGCTCCGGTTCGGTGATTCGCTCCATCACCGCGGCTTTGCGGTATTCCGGGTTGCGCTCCAGCACCGGCTGCACGGATTCGACCACCTCCATGACCGCCTGGTGAAATTCACGTTCCCCCGGATCGCGATCCTTGACCTGCTGTAGAATGTCCGTCATTTTCGCCTCCCTCCCGTAGCCCGCGGAGCAACTCGCGAACACCTCTCAAGATTTGACAGATTCGTGACACGATTGCGCTTCAATCTAGCAACACCACGCCCTGGGACTGGCGTCCGTCGACTTTCAGCACCAGGGGGCGGGACAGCCGGATGTGACGGATATACTTCGACTCGGTAATGGTTTCGAAGTCCTCCAGACGACGCCCGTCGAAACGATCGACGCCGTTATCCACCACGGTCAGATAAGGAATGCTCATGGCGGTGATGTTCTGGAAGAAATGGGAGCCCTGGGAGGGCTCGGCATTGAGCTGATCGTTGCGCAGCTCGATGATGGCCTGCACGCCGGAGATGTGATGCCATTTCACGGGAATCCCCAGCCAGCGGTCGGCGGAGCCCCAGCGGCCCGGACCCACCAGGAGATAGGGCCGCCCCGCCTTGGTCAGGGAGGCATTGATCCGACCGATCTCCTCGGCCATTCGGGGGGTCTGGGCAGCATCAAAGTCTTGCGGTTTGACGTGGACCACATCACGGATCGAGCGGCTCTCCCCGTGGCCCAGGCAATGGCTGGCAAAGCACAGGGCGGTATCCACCTCCTGCGGTAGGATGTCGATCTCCCGGCTGTGGTTGGCCATAACCATGGGACGCATCTGCAGCAAGAAAAACGCCCCCTTACCAGGCGACACGGGATCCAGGTTGACGGCGAATTCAATTTCAATGGGCCCGCCCATGCCCTGGCGGCCAAGCTGGAGCATATCCACCAGCAGGCCGGGCAGCGGAAAGAGATCGTATTTGCGAACCGCAGCGAAGGTTAGCACCTTGGGGCCCGGAAGAAAACCGGAATCCCGGATGCGGTGCTCGTCGACGACATAGGTGCCGCTCAACTGCCGCACCGGCATTTCAGCCTCGGCATAGGCCACCTCGCGTTTGACCAGGTTGGCGCCCGAATCAAAGCGGGGAGCGTCTGGCACATCCTTGATTTCCAGAGCGTAGAACGTCTGCTGGGCGTTGCGCAGCATGTCGTCCACGGTCGAAAAATGGGGTAGCACATCCGGATACAGCGGTGCAAACCGCAGGGCCCGCTCGCCGTCCACCACGGTCTTGCCCATGCCCAGGGCCACCTGGGCAATACCGTCTTCGGGTTTCATCTGACCGTAGGGGTAGTAATTGTGTGACTGGGCCACCCCCGCCATGGCCGGGTAGAAGAAATCGCCCTGGCGGGTTCCGGCCAGTTCCTGGATGATGACGGCCATGGCATCCTCGTGGGGTTGGCCCGCACTGGCACGTGAAAACGCACGCGGACCCGCGTAAAAAGTCGAGGCGTAAACGCTTTTGACCGCCGCCACCAGACGCTCCAAGCGCACGGCGATGTCCGGGTGGCTGTTGGGGATCATGAATGTATCGTAAAGTCCGGCGTAAGGCTGATGCTGGGCGTCCTCCAACAAGCTCGAAGAGCGCACGGCCAGCGGAATGCTGACCTGCTCTAAAAAAACCGCCAGATTCTCCCGCAGATCCTCGGGGAGTTCCGCCGTCTGGAAAAAGCCGGCGATGGCGGCATCGTCCCGGGATTCACGCACCCGCCGGGCCAGATCGTTTTGCTGCATGAAGGCTTCGAAATGCTCGGTGGCGATGACCAGCGAGCGGGGAATGCGGATATCGACGTCCGCATATTTTTCATGGAGCCAGGTATTCTGATGCAGGAGGGTAGACATGTAGGCCAGCCCCCGGGCCTTGCCGCCCAGCGACCCACGGCCGATCTTGACGAAATCCATGACATCGGCATCGAAGGTATCCGTCTTGAACTGGGCCACGACACCTTTCTGGCGCCAGATGCGCAGGGCATGGATGCTGGAGACAATATAGCGCCGCAATTCCTGGGGATTGGCAAAATCCTCAGCCTGTACCGCCCTGAAAGCGGATGCCAGGCCAATCTCCGAGCGCCCCATGAGCCAGTTGGAGAAATGGTTGCGCTCGGCATGGTAGTAAAGTGCGGCTTCCGGAATTTGCGCCACGAGGTTCTCGAGGGTGCGCAGGTCCGAAGCCCGCCCCACTTCACTGCCGTCGGGCAGGCGCATCACAAAATCGCCGAACCCCAGATGGTTTAAGAAATAAGCATGGATTTCGTTCAGAAGTTCAGGCGCGTTCTTGTCTAGAAAAACGGCCGGGATCTCCTCGGCCCGCTCGCGCTGGCCCGGATCTTCGCCCAGCAGCAAAAGGGGCAGATCGCTGAATTCTTCGCGAAAGCGCGTTAAAAGGCTTAATCCGGCCTCCCCGTCCGGGCGGTGCTCCCGGGGCAGGCGCGCATCGGCGATCACACCGAAGACATAGGATCGAAACTGACGAAAGAGCGCCAGGGCCTCTTCGTAGCTCCTGGCATGCAGGATCTTGGGGCGGGCCCGCATCTTGAGCAGGCGGTGCTCTTCGTTGAGACCGCTGCCCAGGACCACCTGGGTCTGGCGGACGACCTCCTTGTAGATCAGGGGCAGAAAGGAGGAATAGTAGGCCGGCGAGTCCTCCACCAGAATCAGGACACGCACCTGGGCCTTGCGGGTATCGGCTTCCACGTTCAGACGGTCTTCGACATTCTTGACCATGGCCATCAGCAGATCCGAATTGCCGGTCCAGATAAAAACCTTGTCGATCCCCTCGCAGTGGCCGTCTTCGGGCAGGGGCGCAATACTGTGCATGCTGTGGGCCAGCAGGATCACCGGCAGGTCGGGGCACTGTTGTTTGATGCGCACGCCGAGACGGCAGGCGTCCATCTCCTCCAGGTAGGGCATGGTCAGCACCAGGTCGAAGGACTTGTGCGCCAGCAGCGCCACGGCTTCCTCCGCCGAGGCCGTGCGCGTCACCCGCGGGGGCTGGCTCAGGTTGAGTCCGCTGTATTCATTGATGATGCGCGCGGCCAGACTGCCGTCCTCTTCCATGATGTAGGCATCATAGGGACTCGAAACCAGCAGGATCTCCCGCACCTTATGCGGCATCAACTCGTGGTAGGTCTTGAACTGAGAATAGAATTCGCCGGGGTCCTGACCGTTGGACCGGTTTGCGGCCATACAACCTCCCGTTAGTCAACTTCGACAATCATCGCAAAGATAAGCGGTCTGTCCCTGGATGTAAAATAACGGTGCACCGATTACAAGTCGTTGGCCGATCGCCTTGCAAAGAGAATTGTTTGCGTCATGCCGGTCCCGGATCAGGTCCGGGATGACGGACCCGGCATCCCGAACATGCTGGCGCACGGATTCTGCCTTTCGAGACAGAATGACAATCCGCGGACAATTGCGCCTTTCCACGAGTCCATCCTTTATTTGCCGTGAAAGAAAACGGACAGAATTATCCATAAAAAAATACCCCGCATCGGTCGATCCCCTCCCGGTTCGGCCACCAGCGGTGCCGGGTTTAGATCATAACTAATCTCAGATAAATAATGATGCCCTTAGAGTGTTGTGAACCGGCGCCAGTTGCGGCCGCCAAGTGATTGTGTTACAGCCCAGACTCCATCAACGCCCATGATCCAAAGACAGGAAACCGATGACCACTGCCGCCGAACGCTTCGTCGAGCGCCTGCTTGAACATGATGTCCGCTACGCTTTCGGCATCCCGGGCGGACCCTGGATCCCCTACATGGAGGCCATGCGCCGGCGCGGCCTGCCCTTCACGGTGGTCGCCAATGAAGCCTCCGCCGGTTTCATGGCCGATGTCTGCTACCGGCTCACCGGCCGTCCGGCCCTCTGCCACGGCACCTTCGGACCCGGCGCCACCAACCTGGCCACCGGTGTGGGGTGTGCCTACCTGGACCGTTCGGCGTTGATCGCCGCCACCACCGAACCGACCGAGGCCATGCGCCGGCGGGTCATGCAGATGAATATCGACCACCAGGCCCTGTTTGCGCCTATCACCAAACAGACCGTGCGGGCCGACGCCGCCACGATCGAAACCCTGATCGACCGGACCGTCCTGACGGCCTGCGCCGAAGTACCGGGGCCGGTGCACATTGGTCTGCCCAGCGATTTGGCCGACCAGAAGGCGGCCAGCGCACCCCCGCTTAGCGAAACCCCGGTTGCCCCGGCACTCGCGAATCCTGATCGGCTGGCGGCTGCCGCCGAAAAGATCGCCCAGGCCCAGCGCCCCCTGATGGCCATCGGCCTGACGGCCCTGCGCCTGAGCTTGGGGACGCAGGTTCTGAGGCTGGCTGAAAAACTCCAGGCACCGTTGGTGCTCTCGCCCATGGCCAAAGGCCTCGTGCCCGAAGACCACCCCCTCTACACCGGGATTCTCTTCCATGCCCGCAGCGATCTCATGGCCGAGGTCATCCGCGAATCCGACCTGGTGGTGGGCATCGGCTACGACCCGGTGGAGTTCAACTACGAAAGCTGGCTGCCGGATGTTCCCCTGGTGCACCTGGACACCCGCCCCGCCGACGTGGACGCTTCGGTGAACCTGGCGGCTGATGTCGTGGGCGACCTGGCGGCCACCCTGGGCTATCTCGGTGCCACCCAATTGGCGGTCACCGGGTGGGATCTGGAGCGCCTGGCCGCCCATCGCCGGAGGCTTTACGAGGCCCTGCGGCCGGGCAGCGCCGGCCTGGGCCCTTCCGAGACCCTCGACATCCTGAGAGATATTCTGCCGGCCGAAGGCATCATGACCTGCGACGTGGGCGCCCACACCCATCTCATCGGTCAGCTTTGGCCCACCCCGGCACCGGGACGCCAGATCATGACCAACGGCTGGTCGTCGATGGGATTTGCCGTCCCGGCCGCCCTGGCCGCGGCGGTCTGCCGCCCGGAAGTTCCGGTGGTGGGCGTGACGGGCGACGGGGGTTTCACCATGATGGCGGGCGAGTTGATCACCGCGCGACGCCTGGCCCTGGATTGCGTCATTCTGGTGCTGGCCGACCAGATGCTGAGCCTGATCGAGGTCAAACAAGGCTGGAAGCAGTGCGATCCCGAAACATCCGTCCTCTATTCGGGCGGCTTCATCGATGCCGAGCGCATCTTCGGCGTGCCGGTCCTTTCGGCCGACAACCCGGATACCCTGCGCCGCGCGCTTAAAACCGCCTTTCAGACCCCCGGCCCGGTGGTGGTGGAAGCGGTGGTGGACGGCGCCGTCTACCACGAACTGATTGCCCGGAGCTACCGCTGATGGCCATCACAAAAAAAATCATCTTATGCGGATTCGGCAACGTGGGCCGGGCCCTGGCCCGCCTGATAGACGCCAAGCAGCATGACCTGGAAAGGCAGTACGGCCTGGCGCTGAAACTGCTGGCCGTGGTCGACATCGACGGGGCAGCCGTGGCCGAAGAGATGGGTCTGCCCCCCGGCCGCCTGACGGATTTCATCGAGGACGGCGGAGCGGTCGAAAAGTTCGAGGGCTCCGGCCACCCCGGCCTTACGGCCGCCGACCTGCTGGCCCAGAGGAAGGCCGACATCCTGGTGGAGACCACGCCCACCAATCTCAAGGACGGCGAGCCGGCCCGCACCCATTTTATGGCCGCCATCGATAACGGACTGGACATCATCGCCGCCAACAAGGGCCCCCTGGTCCTGGATTACCGACGCATACTGGAGCGGGCCCGCGAAAAGGGCGTGCAGATCCGCTTCAGCGCCGCCACGGCCGCGGCCCTGCCGACCCTGGACGTGGGGCGCCTGTGCACGGCCGGCGCCCGCATCGAAGCCATCGAGGGCATCTTAAACGGCACCACCAATTACATCCTGACCCGCATGGCCCAGGAAGGCTGCCCTTATGAAGACGCCTTGCAAGACGCCCAGCGCCTGGGCATTGCTGAGACCGACCCCACCCTGGACGTGGAGGGACTCGACACACGCAACAAGATCGTGCTGATCGCCAACACCCTCTTGGCGCTGGATCTCGCCCCCGGTGAGGTGGAGACCACCGGCATCGCCGGCGTGACCCCGGCCGATATCACCGCGGCCCACGAGGCGGGCAAGGTGATCAAACTGCTCGGTTCGGCCCGTCTTTCGGAAAACGGCCCGGTCGTCAAAGTGGCCCCCGAGGCCCTGCCGGCCGACCACCCCCTGGCCGGTGTCAACCTTTCCGAGAAAGGCATCAGCTACGACACGGACACCATGGGACGCATCACCGTCACCGGCGGCCACAGCTCCCCCACCGGCGCCGCCGCGGCCATGCTCAAGGATTTGATTCATCTGGTCAAACTCGGGGTTTAAACTTGGACGGTCTCGTAAAAAGTCCGATCCACCCGAGGCGGATAAATATCGGCGTTACGCTTCAGCCCTCGTCATTGCAGCGTACCGCGAGTACGCCTCATTCCTCGGGCTTCGCAAGCCTTGCTCTCGAACTTTTTACAAAACCGTCTGAAACTTGCCTTTTTACGAGTTCATCAACTTTGAGGAAGATGGTATCAAGCGGAATGGGTTCTCAGACGATCGCCAGGCACGGTTTGAATGGGTTAGGGTTCGTTGAGAAAGAACAATAGGCCACTTCATTCGTGTTAAAACTTAATGCTAAGCAGAAGAGAACTAATCGTTCGTTTTAATTGGCTCTGTTCTTTCTTTACGAACCCTTAACCGTGAGTTTGCCTGGTGATTGTCTGAGAATTCATGGAGCGCCCGAGGTTGACTTAAGTTGTACAACGGCTAGATGTTGATTGGGGAGCTTTGACTGACGCTCCGTTCAATCAATATTCAGCGACTCCATCGCGCAAACTCACTTAAAAGGGTTCGTAAAGAAAGCACAGGCATGGCATCTAAACGAAAAGCCGTGCGATGATTGACGGCTCACTGGGTAGACCAATCCTGCACTGGCGCTTTCTTAACGATCCCTAATGCGTTCAGACAGTGCGCGATTCCGCTGCTGAATATTGATTGAACTGCACTATGCCTCTATAAGACGACTAGACCCCTCTCATATGCATTAGGAGCCGACAATATGACCGCCGACATCGCCCCCACCGAACTGCGTGCCCAGATCAGAAGTGGGAAATGGACCACCCCCACCAGCGGGGCGGCCACCGGATTCCTGCAGGCCAACCTGGTGATGCTGCCGCGTTCGCTGGCCTTCGAATTTCTGCTGTTCTGCACCCGCAATCCCAAGCCCTGCCCGGTGCTGGACGTGCTCGCCCCCGGCCAGACCGAACCGGCCATCGCGCCGGGGGCCGACCTGACCACGGACCTGCCGCGCTACCGCCTGTATCGCTCCGGCCAGCTCACCGACGAGGTGACCGACGTGCGGCCCTTCTTTACAGACGACACGGTCAGCTTTTTACTTGGGTGCAGCTTTTCCTTCGAAAACGCCATGCTGGCGGCCGGTTTGCCCGTGCGCAACATCGCCGAGGACAAGAACGTCTCCATGTACATCACCAACCGCACCTGCCGTCCGGCGGAACCCTTCGAGGCGCCCCTGGTGGTCACCATGCGCCCCATGACGCCCGAACAGGCCATCCGGGCCGTGCAGGTCACCACCCGGTATCATCAAACCCACGGGGCCCCGATCCACGTGGGCGATCCGGCCGAGCTGGGGATCCGTGATTTGAACAAACCCGATTTCGGCGACCCCGTGACCATCCACCCCGGCGAGATACCGGTCTTTTGGGCCTGCGGCGTCACCTCCTCGCTGGCCGTGACCGCGGCCAAGCTGGATCTGGTCATGACCCACGCCCCCGGCCACATGTTCGTTTCGGATCTGCGCGATGAACACATGACCATCATGTAAAAGGCCCGCAACATCCACTATCCCAGTCGTCGCCGGAACCAAGGTGCACGGTTCGAGACTGCCGATCGCCCAACCCGCTTATTGACAGGCTGTGGGGGCATCCAGTATGACTCGCAGGATGAACGGCATTCATTTATTTCCCGTCATTATATTGTAAACGCTGACGGGCCCCGTATCGTCAGGGTCCTTTTCTTGTCTGAAACCGGTTCTAAAACCCAAACCACACCCGATGGACGTGGAAGGAGGATCACCATGAGAAGATTGCTCCCACTAACGGCTGTCATGGCCGCCCTGGTCATTTTGTGCGGACTGCTGGTGCCCAACGTGACGCTGGCGGCCAAGGAAATCAAAATCGGCGTCATTTATCCGTTGACCGGCGGCGCGGCCGCGGCCGGGCGTGAACTGCGCGCCGGGGCCGAGCTGGCGGCTCAGCTCTGCAACGAGGCCCGCAGCGACATCGACATGACCATGGCCAAAGCGGCCGGCATCCAGAGTATGGGCGGCGCCAAGATCACCCTGATCTTCAAGGACCACGAGGGCAATCCCACCCTGGGGGCCGATCTGGCCAAAAAGCTCATCCTGGACGACAAGGTCGACGGCATTCTGGGCTGCTACCACAGCTC
>JASJED010000267.1 GCA_030065585.1 Desulfobacterales bacterium
GCGGATTTAAGCGCCGAGGCCGCTTCCCTGGAAAAACAAATCGCGGCCCACAAAGAAAAATTAGCCGGGCTCCAGGCCCGCTTAACCGACGCCACCAACGCCATCAAGAACGCGGAAGCGCTTGCGGCGGATGCGGCCCTGCGCGAACAGGAAACCCTGGCGCGGCTGTCCAGGACACGCGCGGAGTTGGCGGCGGTTTCGCAAACCCTGCAAGCGGCGCGCACGGAGATCAAAACACGGGAGGGGGTCTTGGCCGCAATTGTGACGGATATTACGGCGAAACGACGGGTCCGGGAAGAGTTGCAGGCGCAGATCGAAATCGAAAAGGAAAATTATCAACAAATACAGACGCGCCTCGACCGCGCCGCGGCCGACCTTAACCGCGCCATCGCGCATCAACCACCGGACCCGCCGAAAACGCCACCGGCGCCGTTGCCGTCCTCGCCGCCCCGGGAAGGCTTTACGCTTCGTTTTGCTTCCGACACCGCCCTGGACATGCTGATCAGCCACGGGAAAGTACACTTTTACGCCTTCGCCGGCCAAAAAACCTGGGAATTGAAAATGGCCAATGGACGGCTCGTATATAGCGCAGTGAAAACGCCGGCGGCAATTTACGAAATGGAGACCACGACGGTCCCCGCCAGGTATATCGCCATCTTCAGCCGGCAAGTCGCGGCCTTTGGTCAGGGCAAGGTCACCTGGGGGGTAACCCTGCCGGACCCGACGGCCAAGGCCGTTACGCGGCTCATCCAAAATCGCGAAGGCGGGGACTTGGTCATCATGCCGAACGGAGAGGTGAGATTGAATTGAAGCGGATCGGACGCATACGGACCCTTAGGGCGCTGTTGGCCATGCTCGGCTTGTTGATGAATCTGGCCGCCTGTGCCGGACATCAACCTCTTCGCGGGGCGGATGTTGAAACCGATGAGCATTCCCTGGCTGAATGGCTGGACGAAACCCTGGTACCCTACTTACGGCAGCAATTGGGTCAACACCCGCGATTCAAGGGACAGCCCCTATTGCTGGTCCGCATGCAAAACGACAATGTCCAGCCCCATATCGATGAATTGACGGCCCATATCCGTACCAAGATTGTCGATGCGCTGGTCGCGGAACCCGGCCTCGATCTTTATTGGCGGCCGGCCGCCCGACCGCATCAACATCATCAGCACCTAACGGACATCACCTGCGGCGAAAACCGCAAAATCAATTATTATATCGGCATCGACTGCCGACTGACCAACCTCGAACAGAAACTCGAGGTCAGGGTGCGGGCGCTTAATCTTGCCGAGCACAAATGGGTATCCGGGTTTGGACGCGCATGGCAGGGACCGCCGACGGCCGCGCAATTGGCCGCCTTGAAACGCGAGCATCCGGACGCGTATCTGCGTGGCTTGCGGCCCCTGCCCTTCGCCGCTAACCAACCGGACTTGTTGGCGAGCTACCTTGCACGCAATCTGAGCTGTCTTTTCCAGCAAGGCGATTCCGATGATCTGCTGGTCCATGTGGAAGCGCCTTCCGCCGAATCGCCGGCTTTTTTTAAGACCACCCTGAAGCTCGTGGCCCAATACCTGGCGCGTTTCCGCGAAGTCGAGGTGACCAAGGACCCCGACCGGGCCAATGTGACCGTTACCGCCGCAATCCATTCGATCCACGGAAACATGTATCAAATCTGGGTGGCGGCCATGGACCAACGCCACAAAAAGTATCTGCCCGGTGCGGAAACCGAGGCCTACGTTTTGGTTCAACCGCCTGAACAACCGCTGACGGCCGGCATCCATCAAGACCCATCGCCGGACATTGCACCACTAGGCCAACCGGCCGAGCGCCCCCGGCCGCTGATATCATCGTTCAATCTGATCACCTCCCCCGCCCCCAAGGCATGTGCAACCGAGGCCCCCTGGCAAGCCGGGTTTCGCCGCCTGAATTCCGGGGCGCGACTGCCCACGGGGAGTTGTCTGGCCGTCGAAATACGCCTGGCATTCCCCGCCCATCTTTTTCTGATTGGCCAGGATGCCAGGGGGGACCTGACGCGCCTGTTCCCTTCCAGCTGCCGGGATTTTGAATCCATTAGGCCGATCCTCGAGCCCGGCCGACGGTTTCAGTTCCCCCCGCCTTTTGACGCCGGGCAGCGCGTCCTGTCACTTGAAGGGACGCCCGGTTTAGAGCGGATTTATGCAATTGCCGTCACCGCACCGGAGCTGGCGAACCGGTTCGGATACCAGCTCGATCGGCTGCAGGGATTGTGTGCCCCCGGCCGCCGCTTTCCCGAAGCACTCTCCGCCCATGGCCGCCGGCAATCCTACGGACGCGTCGATCGATGGCAACAATACTTAAACCATCTCGCCAGGCAATATCCTGAAAAACTGCAGTGGCGGGAATTTCACTTCTGGCATGAACGGTCTTTGTAGCGCATGATCGGGAAAGCGTTGGGCGACAATGAAATTTGTCCGGCATTTGGCGAAATTAACCCTGTGCCTCTTTTTGCTGGGTTATGGCCCGCCCGCCCTCAGCGCCGCCAAGCGCAGTGCGGCGGATCTTGATGCGGCCTGGAAACGCTACCTGGCAACGGACGCCCGTAAATCGCCAACCGCACCATTCCCCTTCGGCCACTGTTTCCGATCAGCGGCCCGCGAGCATGATCTTCCCTTGACGCTTCTCCTGGCGGTCGCGCGGGGAGAATCCAACTTCAATCCCCAGGCCCGATCAGACCGCAACTGCCATGGCCTGATGCAGATTCAATGGCCCGGCACGGCCAAGCATCTGGGCATCCATCGTTTTGCGGCCCTGTATGATCCCTGCACCAACGTCAACGCCGGCGCCAAATACCTCCGCGAACTGCTGGATCGTTATGACCAGAATCTGCATCTGGCGTTGGCGGCCTACAACTACGGGCCCAACCGTATCGACCGTTCAAAGAAGTCCGGCGGCATTCCCCAGGGCGCAAAATGGTACAGCGGTTATATTTACCATCATTTGGGAAAATTCCTGCGAGGCGCAACCATTGCGCCTGAAGCCGCCATGGTCGGCCAACGGTCAGCCTACATACCGCACAAACACATCCTGATCATCACCTTTGCCCAACCCTTTCGCGCCGCCGGGTTTTACGATCACCTGCATAAACGGGCGCCTGACCTGAATATCGAATGGTACCGTACCGGCCGGCGCCGTTATCAAGTGGTGCTGCACTACGCGGACAAACCATCACTGAAGGCCGGTATAACCAAACTGAAGCGTTTGGGGGTGGCGGTGAAATGATTTGTAAACTTTTTAAAGTCGGCAGACGTCAAGCACTCATAGAACGCGCCGCACCCTAAAGAGGGCCCATCCCGAAATGCTAGATTTTGGTCAGGCCCCGCCCTGCGGCGGGATTTCACATCAATCGTAACAACGGTCGGTGATCAACAAACCGCAGCGATTTTATACCGACGACGTGGATGAGTGGGTCGCAACACCGTGGTCTTAAAAATCCAAAAAACAGGGGTCATGATTTCGTTTCTGGTAGGCCTGGCGATCATGCCTCTGGCCGTGACCACCCGTGCACAGGCAGAGGACCGGGCGCTTCTGGTTGGGGTCGGTCGCTATGCACAGCTGGATGAAAGGCTCAGCGGCGTCAGTCGGGATATCCGGATGATGACGGAATTTGCCCGGATATTGGGATTTGAAAGCCGTGCCATCAAGGTATTGGAACATGAAAACGCGTCAACCCAAGAAGTCTTCGCAGCCGTTGAAAACTGGCTCATCAAAGGGGTCGGGCCGGACGACCGCATCCTGTTTTACTTCAGCGGGCATGGCTCCCAGATTCCGGATGACAACAAGGATGAAAACGACGCCTTCGATGAGGTTTTGCTGTTGTACGATGCCGCCATCGAGCAGCAAGGGCGGAACCAGACACTGACGGGCGTGTTGGTCGATGACGACTTCAACGTCATGCTGGCGCGAATGACGAGTCGCAATATTTTCGTCATTTTGGATGCCTGCCACAGCGGAAGCGCCACGCGAAGCCTTCGGCTGAATTCCCGCGCCTTTGCGTTAGACGACGCGCAGGTGAAATTCTTTTCCTATTCACCGCACCTCGAGGCCGCCGGGGGTCGGGGCCGCTTCGATGTGATGGCCTCCCCTAAACCGGGAGCCGCCGACGCCAACTATGTTGTCCTCACGGCCTGCCGCGATGATCAGAAAACGGTGGCCACGGCCCAGGGCAGTATTTTCACCTTGGGCTTGCGGCAGGTTCTCGGATCCGCGGCCATGGCCGGCAACAAGATAACCCCGGCAGAATTGAAGCACCAGGCGACACGCTTTATCCGCGAGCAGATTCGTTCGGACACCCTCCAATTTCATCCCCAGATCGCCGGAAATGCCGATCTCCAGAAACGCCCCCTGCACCTGGTTTCCGTGGGGTTGGGCAGCGGGTTTGTCCGTCAGGAAATGCAAACGCTGGTCCAAAAAAGTAATCAAACCGTCTGGATCAAATTGAACAAGCACTGTTTTGAAACCGGTGATGCCCTGGAAATCTCCCTTTGGATTCCTGAACCGGGATATTTGAACATCATCAGTATCAATGCGGTCGACCAGGCGACGATCTTGTTTCCGAATCAATATCACCCCGGCAGCGCGGTGGATCGAGGCCGGCTAACCATACCGGGAGACCACCAGCATTATGCGTTGATGGCCGATGGTCGCACCGGACCCCATCAGATCACGGCATTTTTAACCCGATCCCCCCTGAATACCTATGAAAACGGTTTTCGAACGGCAACGGATGTTTTGGCCCGGTTGTCGCCGAACGCAACACGCTCACTGGTCTTGCGCCAGAAGCAGGAAGGCCTGGCCGCCGGCAGTATCACGGCCCATGTGCAGAGGGAGGGGCAATGCCGTTGAATAAAACCCCTTTGACCAAAGACGGATTCCCGGCCCTGGCGAAGGTTTGGGAGCGATTTCGCGTGAAAGGTCTTTTCTTCCCGGGTGTTTTGGTAATGGTGGCCGCCTGGTCCGGCCCTGCATCGGCCATGGATTGCCGGCGCAGCGCCGAGGATTACGAACGCGCCAAATCGGCGGGCGATCGGCAAGCGCGTATTCAATGGCTGCAACGCTCAATCGAAGCATGCCCGAATTTCAATGCCTGGTATATGCTGGGCCGGCTGTATTCGAAGCAGGGCCGGTTGGACCAGGCGTCCCACGCCTTTGCCCAGGCCCGCGCCGTGTCCGCAACCCCCCAAGCCGACGCCCTGGCCCTCGGGCGCCAGGGCGAGGTGCTTGCCCAAGGGGGTCAACGGCACCAGGCCCTGCGCGCCTTGGAGCTGGCCGACCAATTTCACCCGCCCCCCGCACCGGATTGGCTGGCGGCATCGCTCAAGGCGGTGCGCATTCAATCGCATCGCCAGGTCATGGCCGCCGCCGAGATTGTCGCCTATCTCAACCCCGGTGACGCTATCGGTAAAAACAGCCGATTCAGCGTGCGTCCCGCAGTGAATCTGCCCGTGCATTTTGAATTTGATCGCGCGGATTTGAATGCCAGCGGAAGCCGGCAGATGCTTGAGCTCGGCCGGGCATTATCCGTTGCCAACCTGCGCCAGGCCTCGTTTCTGCTGGTCGGTCACACCGATAAACGCGGATCTCGGCCGTATAACCAAATGCTTTCGGAAAGGCGGGCGCACACCGTCAAAATGGAATTGGAGCGGCGATTTCCAACCCTGATCGGCAAACTGAAGGCCACTGGACGCGGCGAAACGCAATTACTTTACGACGGGGACGATGAAACCGATCATATGCTGAACCGCAGAGTGAAGATCACCCTGATCCCCTAAAGAGGCTTATCACGCAGAGCGGGAGGCCTCAGGTAGCCCCCGGAGGAGTGGTCAATCAGTTGGGGTTTAAGCTTTCACCCTTTGTCCCGCGCCGAGCATCGACGTATCGA
>JASJED010000268.1 GCA_030065585.1 Desulfobacterales bacterium
GTACAGTATTGCGTGCTGGTAAAAAGTGTACCTGCCCCCAACATGCCGACGTATGAATAGTAAATCGCCTAATTCGCAGGACCTTTTTCTCATACTTGTAAATTTTACTTTAGGAGTTTGGTGGCAATAAACAGAACAAATGGAAAGATCAATCTCAATCTCATTGAATAATTTAGACCAAGCGCAGTATAGTCTTTGTGTCGTTTCCGTTACTAGGCTAGCGACTAAATCAGGCTCTTGTGGTTTCTTGTTTCCAAACAATTCACATCTTCGCCACGCGTCATTAATTCCATGCAGTATTGCATGATGTGTCGAGCTATATAATCCTTCCAGAAGCCCTCCGTTGATTACACGTCTTATAAAGTCGTCCATTTTATGTAACTCCTATTTAACGCGAACAGTGGTAAAAAGTTGATTGTCAGCTATATTGAAAACTGTTTGCGAAATTCTATTTAATGAGATGGCATTCTCGATGTGGAAACATAGATTAGGTGTCCTAAATTTATTGGAAATGCGGCAAGTTTTGACGCCTAACCATCCCTGGCCACTCAGATACTCACCGATAGCATTCTATATCGAGGACATAAGCTTGCATGCTTTTATGTTTGCTTTTGATTTGCTGGTTAGGCGGCGTTTAAATGACGCCTAATCAGCTTATGCAGAAACTATCGAACACTGAAACCCGATAGCGCATTTCCGAGTTTATCCGCTGGTGCGGTGCTGCGAGGTGTGCCGACTGGGGAGATTGGAGGCCATCTCAATTTGGAGATGCCCTATCGATACACAAACCTGTTATCAGGGAAATTCCATAATGACAAGTGCATACATGTCGTGGCGCTTAGGCAGCTTCGTTAAACAATAAGTCAAGCAGACGCATGACTGTTACACAAGCCTATTTGTAGCCTTCTGCAGATTGGCCCAAAAATAATGGCGACGGCTACGTTAGCCCGAACTTATGGGCCTCAGCGGTAAACGCTTTTTCGATGGCCTACCTTGACAATCCAAATCGTCAATTCGTTATCCTGGATTGAGTAGAAAATCCGAATTTTCCCCTGCCGGATACGGTAGAGTTCCTGATCCGATAGCTTTTCACAACTTGATGGGCGGGGTTCCGCGCCGAGCCGCTCGATACGGGATAGGATTCTTTTCAAATCTG
Organism: Desulfobacterales bacterium; assembly: GCA_030065585.1. Taxonomy (GTDB): domain Bacteria; phylum Desulfobacterota; class Desulfobacteria; order Desulfobacterales; family UBA5852; genus JABZFP01. The sequence continues at coordinate 1,157 of JASJED010000268.1, forward strand.
CCTTGGCAATCCTGCGAATATCTTTCCATACCGATTCTTTGAAATAGATTTCATATCCGGCCATCGTTTCGAAGCCTCTTGAGCATTTCGGCGAAACTGATCAGCGGTTCGTCAGCCCTTTCCTCATACGCCGTGATGTCTTCGGCATCCTCGGCGAGAGCCTCCTTGACGGCCGTATTGACGAGCTCGGATATCGACTTCGAGGTTTCGATTGATTTTAGTTTCAACGCCTTGTGTATATCAGGCTCGAAATAGACCGTGGCGCGCTTAGCGGGTGTTGTCATCATGTCACCTCCTAAGGGAATGTGACATAATAACGCCTAAACGTTTTAACGTCAATCTTTCCATGCCGACTATAGAAGCGTTCCAATGATACGATCAGCCCCATAGGAAAGGCAGGTTTTAGTTCCCAGCCCCACCGCAATGCGATGGGATTTCACGCCTGATTCAAATGACGGTCGGTGTTCAGCAAACCGCAACTCATAGACGGCCGCAGGCAATTTCCAGGGCCCTTAAAAGCAAGCATCAGGCCGGCAGACAAGGCGCGGTTCAAAGCGGGACGCGCAGCAACCATAAGGGTTGTGAGCACGCCCGCAAGGACCGCAGCTCTCCCAAACACGACTTCAATCGACGAGGCGTGCCGCGGCAGCGGCCAACGCCGCATGGCGGGCTTAGGCGCCGCTTCTCAGCGCCCTGGTGGCTACGTCGAGTATCGGCAATGAGCGAGAACGCCGCCAAGGGGCAAAAGATGCCTCAATCCTGCCATCGGCCCGTTAGGAAGGGTAGATTTTGGCTCCTGGCAAGGCCGCAGCCCGCTTGGGCACCGCAGGCGTAGCTGAGCTACGTCGAGGACGTCCAAAGGGCGAGAACGCCGCCAGGGGGCAAAGGATGCCCTTCCTAACGGGCCGATCGGTAAAGTCGGAGACTGTTGGACACCACCGAAATACTACTGAAGGCCATGGCCAAAGCGGCCAGGATGGGATGGAGCTGGCGCAGCATCATGGGAAGCCCCTCGAAGGGATAGAGCACGCCGGCGGCCACCGGGATGAGAAGCACGTTGTAGCCGAAGGCCCAGAAGAGGTTTTGGCGGATGGTGCGCATGGTGGCCCGGCTCAGCCCGATGGCCCGCACGATGCCGCGCAGGCTCCCACTGGAAAGGATCACGTCGGCCGTTTCGATGGCCACATCGGTGCCGGTGCCGATGGCCAGGCCCACGTCGGCCTGGGCCAGGGCCGGGGCGTCGTTGATACCGTCGCCCACCATGCCGACCTTGCGGCCGCCCGCCTGCAGGCGTTTGACCCGCGCGGATTTTTGATCCGGGCGCACCTCGGCCTCGATGGCATCGATCCCCAGATAGGTGGCAATGGCAGTTGCTGAAGCGCGATTGTCGCCGGTGAGCATGACAACCTCGAGTCCCATTTCTTTGAGATTGCCGATGGCTTCGGCCGAATCCGCTTTGAGGAAATCAGATACCGCCACCAGCCCGCAGACCACCTCCTCCCGAGCAACGACCATGACCGTTTTACCCTCGGCCTGCAGGACGTTAATCGTATTCTCAGCGCCATCCATCCTAAAGGCCTGTTCTTCAAACCAGCCAGGCTTGCCGATCATGACGGTTTGCCTATTGATTGTTGCCCTGACCCCGGCACCGCCGGTGGCCTCGAAATCGGAAAGCGGCTGCAGATCCAGCCCTTCGGCTTCGGCCTGGGCCACGATGGCCCGGCCCAGCGGGTGTTCGGAGCCCCTTTCGACGGAAGCGGCCAGCCGCAGCAGCGCATACCGGTCACCCCCAAATGCTTCCAGGGCGATGAAATCGGTCACCCGGGGTTTGCCTTCGGTGATCGTGCCGGTCTTGTCCAGCACCACGGTGTCCAGGCGGGTGGCCTGCTCCAGGGCCGTGCTGTTTTTAAACAGGATGCCGCCCTCGGCCGCCTTGCCGGTGCCGGCCATGATGGCCGTAGGGGTGGCCAGACCCAGCGCGCAGGGGCAGGCGATCACCAGCACCGCCACCAGCCGGATCATGGCAGGCACGAAATCACCGCTCAGGCCCCACCAGATCCCGAAGGTAATCAGGGCCACCCCGATGATGGCCGGCACGAAAACGGCCGCCACGCGGTCGGCCACGGCCTGGATCGGGGCCTTGCTGCCCTGGGCTTGCTGAACCAGGCGGATGATCTGGGCCAGGGCGGTATCGCGACCCACGCGGGTGGCGCGAAAGTGGATCAGCCCCTGCCCGTTGATGGTCCCGGCCGCCACCGGATCACCGGCTTTTTTATCCACCGGGATGGGCTCACCCGAAAGCATGGATTCGTCCACGGCGCTGTGTCCATCGATGACAATGCCGTCCACGGGAATGCGCTCACCCGGACGAACCAACAGAATGTCGTCCACCACGATTCGGGTGACCGGAACTTCCGTTTCCACGCCCGCCTCGATACGCGTCGCGGTTTTGGGCCGCAGTCCGATCAGTTTGCGGATGGCCCCCCCGGTCTTAGCCTTGGTGCGGGACTCCAGCATTTTACCCAATTTGATCAGGGCAATGATGACGGCTGAGGTTTCGAAATAGACGTGATCGCCGGCGGCCGGCCAAACCAGAACGACCATCGAATAGAGGTAGGCCACCGAGGAGCCCATGGCCACGAGGACATCCATATTAGCGGCGCGATTGCGCAGGCTGCGAAAGGCCCCGGTATAGTAGTCCCAGCCGGTGTAAAACTGCACCGGTGTGGCCAGCAGGGCAAAAAACCAGTTGACCCAGGGGGCATGGCTCCAGGCCCCCAACAGGGCAAAGTCGCGGGCCATGCTCAGAACAAAAAGCGGCAGCGCGAATACCAGACCCACTGAAAATTTACGGGTCTGATCGCGAATTTCGGCTTCGCGAGCCAGGGCTTCGGCATCTTGGGCCTCGTCGTCGTCATCCGGAAGGATGGCGCCAAAACCGGCTTTCTCGATGGCCGCGACGATGGCGACGATGTCCGTGGCCGCGGCGAAGTAATCCACGGCCGCACTCTCGGCGGCAAAATTAACGGTGGCACGGGCGATACCCGGTGTGCGTTTGTTAAGCGTGCGCTCGATATTCATGGCGCAGTTGGCACAAATCATCCCAATTACAGCCAACTCCACCCGGGCGGTCGGCACCTTGAAACCGGCCTTCTCCACGCCGGCTACCAGGTCCGCCACCTGAAGCTTGGTCACGTCATAGGCCACCTCGGCGCGCTCGGCGGCGAAATTGACAGCGGCGTCCTCGACCCCGGGGAGCTTGCGCACGCTGCGCTCGATGTTCATGGCGCAGTTGGCGCAGGTCATACCGCTGATGGGCAGCGTTATCGATTGGATCGCCATGGCTAGGCAGCCGGGTAGTTGATTTCCTGAAGTTTGGCGCGAATTTCATCTTCGGAGGCCGGCGCATCCCAATCGACCATGACGGTCTTGTCTTCCGGATTGCCCTCCACCGACGTCACACCGGGCATTTCGCTCAACTCATTTTTGACGGCCATCACGCAATGACCGCAGGAAATATTGGGGATGGTAAAGGTGTGTTGAGCCATAACGGTTCCCCCCTTTATGGACGGGTGCGTGTAAAGCATATTAGAAAGCAATCTAGAAAAATGGATTCATGCTCGCTGAGTTCTCTCATAGGCACCTCCTGGATAAGAAGGCTAACACATTGTGACTGCCATGTTTACGAGAATAATTCGTGCGGCCTGAAAGTCAACGCAGGGAGAGAAGGGGTTCGAGGGGCCAAGGGGTCGAGGATTCAAGGGGATTAGGCATCCGTGTTCTGGATACACCTTACCGATAGCACCCTCGATCCCTTGAATCCTTGGATCCTGGTGCGCGCATACCGCCAAACTTCACGCTAAAGCCAGGGATGACTTATGTGGGAAACTTTCCTGTTTCACCATATACCTCGATATCCGCCTCTGAAATCAGTTCGGCGAAGCGCTTCCCGTTGCGGCTCTTGGCCTTGTAGAAGTCGATGCAATCCTGGATGATTTGGATGACGCCGTTCTCATCGTAAAGGCCGGGCAGTTCGGTGGCCAGGCGGGGATGGCGGCCGAGTTTGCCGCCCAACTGGACCCGGTAACCGGTCTGGCCGGCCACGAGGGTTTGCGTAGGGCAGGCGGTCACGCATTTACCGCAGGCGATGCAGCGCTTGCCGTGGATGACCGGTGCCGGGGCGGCATCGTTAAGTTCGACCGCCGTCTCCGGGCAAGCTTCGATACAGGCCTCACAACGCGTGCATTCGTTGTCCGCAATCTCCGGCCGGCAGGCCCCCAGTATGCCAATGTCCTTGATCTGGGGCTGGGAACAGGCATTGGGGCAATCCGCCACGGTGACGCGCAGCTCGTGGTGAAAACGCAGCTTACCGGAAACGGTCTGCTTGAGAAATCCGAAGAGATCGGCGGCATCGAGCAGGGCCTGGATCCTCGGCACCAGTCCGTCACTGAGGATGGCGCGGTTGGGACAGCCGCTGGGCCCGAAACAGCTGTCCAGCTGGTAGCCGCGCATCTCCGCTTCCATATTGTTCAGGTAACGGCGCTGGGTGGCCTTGACCTCCGCCAGGGTCACCAGCGGTTTCCCCTCGGCGTCGGCCTCTTTCTCCACCCGCGCCCGCACCCGTTTGCGCACGAAAAAGGGAACTTTCTTGACGGCCTTCTCGGCTTCGGGGGTCCACTTCATATTGCAGTTCTCCATCGTTCGGTATTTCTTCACGATAACCACGAATGAAACTGGAGGCTATCTCAAAAAA
>JASJED010000269.1 GCA_030065585.1 Desulfobacterales bacterium
GTAAGTGTTCTAACCGCCGCCTGCACTAGTTTGCAGACCGCATCCGACAGCACCGCTCCGAACCCAGCGGCCGAGTCATCCACCAAGGTTGTCTTAAAGTCTGAAGTCGCGTGGACCTACCTCAACCCTGCTCGTGGGGACAAGGCCCCGATGGCAGGCACGCTTTGGGGCGATCGCACCGGCAGAGGACCAACAGGATTTCTTCTAAAGCCCAAAGACGGCTTCCAGTCCCCACCCCATATTCACAATGTCTCCTACCGCGGCGTGGTGATAAGCGGCCTCATTCACAACGATGATCCGAATGCCGAGGTGATGTGGATGCCGGCGGGTTCCTTCTGGACGCAGCCGCAAGGAGCGGTGCACATTACCGCTGCCAAGGGTACGGACACCCTGGCGTACATCGAGATTGAGAGAGGCCCCTATCTCGTTCTTCCCTCCAAGGAAGCATATGGGAGCAAGGAAAGACCCATAAACGTGGACATAGCGAACATCGTTTGGCTGGACGCATCGGATACCACCTGGATCGATCAGCCCGAAATGCCGGCCTCGGCCTATGGACCAAAGGTGGCCTTTCTTTGGGGTAATCCCCAGGACGGTCAATTGAATGGGACCCTTGTCAAGCTACCGGCTGGATTTTCCGGAACGATACGCAGCCACGGCGCAACCTTCCGCGCTGTGGTAATCCAAGGTCAACCACGGTACCAAGTGGCGCGTGAGACGGACGACAAGATCCTGGAGCCGGGCAGTTATTTTGCCTCGAAGGGAGAGTCGGTGCATCGGCTCTCGTCTGAAAAGGGAGGGGAGAGCGTCATTTATATACGCACGGATGGTAAGTACGAGGTCCTCATGGCGAAATAATCGAAGCCGCTTCTAATCACCAAGGCCGTAAACGTCGCGCGCTCAATTCAATCGATAATTACGGGTATTTCACGCCCCTGAGGTGTTCATTGGCGAGGCATTACGGGTGACGCCGTAGTCTTCTACTGCGAGCCCTTGATAACAAAGCCAATGGACATCTCAGGGAGCGCCCGCAGGGTGAAAATTTTTTAGGTTTTTCAGTACAACAACCGGGTGCAAATTGTGCCACGCTGGCCATTGCCAATCTGAGGCCCAAAGTCTTGAAAATTTATTAAATTATTCAACAGGTAGAAAAAATTTCATGAAATATTCGGGCTAATAGGTTTCCACCACTAATCCAACCAAACTCATTTCTTATTGCACCTAGCGTATCTGTTCGTAGCATCGATCATAATAACTTTTACGGTTATAGCTAATTTTCAAAGTGATATTTAAAACTTACAGTCATCATGCTTGTCGCGACCGACTGTGCGATACGTAAACATTCTTTTGCTGTGTAAGGAGTTTTTTGCGCCAAGCGACAGAGGGACATTTGGAGCTCAATCACAATGTTTAAATTCGAAATATAAACGCCATTAATCAACATATTCATAGATTGGTTGTATCCAGATATCCAAGGAGATATCCATGCTGAATTCGAAAACAGGCATCATAACGGGATCCACAAGTGGCATCGGCTCAGGGATCGCCAGGGCGCTGGCCCAGGCGGGTTGCAATATTGTCCTCCACGGATCGAGAGAACAGAGCCAGGTCGAGGATGTCAGATCGGGGCTTGAAACGGAATATGGCATCACCGCCCGATACTACCGCTCGGATATGAGCAAGCCCGATGAAATCGAGAAAATGATACTGGATGCCGAAAAGTCATTCGGCAGCGTCGATATTATCGTCAACAATGCCGGTATTCAACACGTGGCGCCGGTGGATCAATTTCCCGTGGAAAAGTGGAATGCTGTTCTTTCAATCAATTTGACCGCCGCGTTCCATATGATCCGCATCGCGACGCCATTGATGAAAAAAAACGGCTGGGGCCGCATCGTCAACATCGCCTCGGCCCACGCCCTGGTGGCCTCACCATTTAAATCAGCCTACGTGGCGGCCAAACATGGCCTGGCCGGGCTGACGAAAACCGTGGCCCTCGAATTGGCGGAGCAGAACATAACCTGTAACGCGGTTTGTCCGGGATATGTCAAAACGCCGCTCGTCGATGGGCAGATTGCCAGTCAGGCCAAAGAGAGAGGGATCACCGAAGAGGAGGTCGTTCGGGATGTCCTGCTGGGTGCGCAACCCACCAAGAAATTCACGACCGTGGAGGATTTGGGGGCGCTGGTGGTCTTTTTGTGCAGTGAACCTGCGGGCAATATCACCGGGGCGATATTGCCCGCAGATGGGGGTTGGACAGCACATTAGAACCTATCTAAAAACAAATCTAAGTGCCCCTGGCGGTGTTGTGAACCGGCTCTTGGCAGAAACGTAGGGTCCCTGCCCTACGAACCTGCATACATACTCCGTGTATGCTCCGCTTTCTCGCCGCTTCGCGCCTTGCCAGGACCCCTATTCTTCATTTTGAGATAGGTTCTATAATTTCCTTAAGAACAGGAACATAGCCATGAAGATAGAGCAAATTATGCGCAAGTCGGCCATGCCGGTGGCGAGCCCCAGTTATCCCAAAGGACCTTACCGTTTTATCGATCGCGAGTATTTGATTGTCGTCTATGAATCCGAGCCGGATGCCATCCGTGAGGCCCTGCCGGAACCCCTGGAACCGGACGGCAGCAACCAGGTGCTCTACGAATTCATCAAGATGCCCGACAGTTCGGGATTCGGAGATTACACCGAGAGCGGCGTCGTCATTCCCGCCGCATTCAACGGGGAAGCTGTCAATTTCACCGCCCAGATGTATCTTGATTGCCATCCACCCATTGCCGGCGGCCGTGAAATATGGGGGTTTCCCAAAAAGCTCGGCCACCCCAAGCTTGAGATCAAACATGATACGCTAACCGGGGTTTTGGATTACGCCGGCGTAACCGTTGCGATCGCGACTATGGCTTACAAGCATGAAAACCTCATATGCCCGGACAGCGGGCAACCCATATCATGTGATGCCAATGGGATCGTTCAAAAAATGCAGAAGACACAGGTGAACTTGAAAATCATTCCCGATATCGATGGTTCGCTGAAGATCGTACAACTGGTGGCTTACAACCTGGAGGACATCACCGTCAAAGGCGCCTGGGAAGGACCTGCGCGGCTCGCGCTTTTCCCGCATGTAAACGCTCCTGTTGCGGATTTACCAGTTAAAAAAGTCTTCTCCGGCATGCATTTCCTGGCCGACTTGACCCTGCCTTACGGGAGGGTGCTCCACGACTACTTGGAAACTTAAAGCGGACATTCACAGAAAGGGATCGATCATGAACCCCAAAAAAACACGCGTGGCGATTTTTGCCCTTATCGTCCTATTCATGGCCTGCTTTTTCTATTTTGATTTGGGACGTTATTTTACGCTGGAGTACTTCAAGGGGCAGCAGCAGGCCCTCCAGGCGTATTACGCAGCCAAGCCAGCGCTGACAATTTCCATTTTTATGGGGATCTACATCGCCGTAACCGCGCTTTCCCTGCCCGGCGCCGCCATCATGACGCTTGCCGCCGGTGCCCTGTTCGGCACTTTGACCGGCCTGATCATGGTATCGTTTGCCAGCAGTATCGGGGCGACCCTCGCTTTTTTGGTCGCCCGGTTTTTATTGCGCGACTACGTCCAGAATAAGTTCGGTGACAAACTCAACGCCATTAATAAAGGTGTGGAAAATGAAGGCGCGTTTTATTTGTTCACCCTCAGACTCGTCCCCGTTTTCCCGTTTTTCGTCATCAATCTGGCCATGGGATTGACCCCGATCAAAACGCTGGCCTTTTATCTGGTCAGCCAGGTGGGCATGCTCCCCGGCACTTTCGTTTACGTGAATGCCGGCACCCAGATCGGAAAACTTGAATCTTTAAAGGGCATCCTTTCGCCTGAACTGATATTTTCATTTGCGCTCCTGGGGATCTTCCCGCTGGTGGCCAAGAAGATTATCAACGTGATCAAAGCCCGAAGGGCGGGGAAACCTTCTGACCGAACCAAACCTTCTGAACATCATCCAGAACCGACTAATAATTAAGCGGGGCCATTGTCGGCCCCCGTTTCGGGGCCATGATATCCGCACGCATCCTCAACATATTATTACGTTACTTTACCAGGGGAGGTAATGAATCATGCCAAAGCAAAAAAAAGCACCGGCAAAATCTACCGTTAGCAAGAAGCGAATAAACCTGGCCTTGCAGGGCGGGGGCGCACACGGGGCATTCACCTGGGGCGTTTTGGATCGGATACTGGTGTCGGACCGGATAGAAATTGCCGCCATCAGCGGCACGAGCGCAGGCGCCATGAATGCGGTCGTTCTGGCGGACGGGATTATGGCCGGGGGTAAAGAGGGCGCCCGCGAGGCACTGGGCAAATTCTGGCGGGCGGTGCATGAAGCCGCGGTCGCAAGCCCTTTTCAGCGCACACCATTCGATCGGATGACCAATAACTGGAATCTGGATTATTCGCCTGGATACCTTTTTTCGGATATTTTTTCGCGTTTGATGTCCCCCTATCAATCCAACCCTATGAATTGGAATCCTTTGAGGGAGCTATTGGACAAGCAGGTGGATTTTGAACGGGTTCGCTCCTGTAATCAAATTAAACTGTTTATCAGTGCCACCAGCGTGCGCAACGGTCAGGTCAAGCGGTTTGACCGGACCCGATTGACCGTGGACAAAGTGATGGCGTCGGCCTGTTTGCCCTATATGTTTCAGGCGGTTGAAGTGGACGGTGAAGATTACTGGGATGGCGGTTATGCCGGCAATCCAATTTTGTATCCGTTTGCCTACCACAGTGATTCCCGGGATATTTTTATCGTTCAGATCAACCCGTTGGCCTGTCAGAAAACGCCGAAAACAGCCCGTGAAATCCTGAATCGTGTCAACGAAATCACTTTTAATGCCAGCTTGCTGCACGAATTGCGGGCCATTGATTTTGTCGCCCGGCTGCTGGATGAGGGTAGTTTGGACCCGACCCGATATCGAAAGATGTTCATCCATCTGATTGCCGATGAGATAGGCTTCGATCCCCTGAATGCATCCAGCAAGCTGAATACGGAATGGGACTTTTTTAAGCATCTGCACGCCCTGGGATATGCCGCCGCTTCGAATTTCCTGAAGGAACATTACGATTGTATCGGGGATCATTCTTCAATGAACGTGCGCGGCGTATTGCACGGATGCTCGGGCTAAGCCGCCGAACCGGTCGAACAATCACATCAGGCAAAAGTCGATGCCTGGTGAACCGAATCAGGTTTATCGCCAGGAACTGAAAGGTGCCGTAAGGAGACAACCATGACAACGGATAATCACGAGGAAATAAAAGCGAGTTTCGATGGTGAAAGCCTCGAAGACCTCACCGGACAGATTAAGCAGCTTTTCGACGTCCAGGATCGCACATACGGATTCCCCTCAAAGACCTACCCGAAATGTTTTGTGGGCAACGAGGCCGTGGCCCAACTCATAGAGGAAGGGATTGCGCGCGACGCGGAAGACGCGGTGCGCATTGGCAATATGCTGCTGGATGCGGGAGTGTTTCATCATGTCCTGGATGAACACGCTTTCAAGAATGAAAAATTGTTCTATCGGTTCATATCGGATGAAGACCACGGCACTGTGGCGCGCAAACCCGACGGCAGTGCGGTCAGCTGGGCCGATTTTATCGCCCCGCTGACGCGTCCGGAAGACCGGGCCATCAATCTTCAGCCGGAAATTCCCGAACGCGACCCGGATCTGGCATCGTTTGAGCAAGTCGACCTCGAAGCACACGGCGTAGCGCCAATGGATGCGCACAACACGCGTATGCTGGATCTCCTGCACCCCAAGGAATGGATCGACCCTGAACCCAAGGATACATACAACCTGGTGGTGATCGGCGGCGGTGCCGGTGGTTTGATCTCGGCGGCGGGGGCGGCCGGTGTCGGCGCCCGTGTGGCCCTGATCGAGTCCCATCTGCTGGGCGGCGACTGTCTGACGGTGGGCTGCGTGCCGTCCA
>JASJED010000270.1 GCA_030065585.1 Desulfobacterales bacterium
TAGCTCACGATTATTTTGCGTGTCAAAAGTTGGGCTTATGGCCCACCGACTTTAAGAAGGGTACTCAATATAGAACCGTATTTTTTTATAGGGTTATATTGCTTGACAAGCTTTTTGAAAAATTAGCTTTATTGATATTACAAAATCGATGTTGATTATCCTGTTGAAGCCTACCTTTAAAAAAAACTGCCACGGGCAAAGTGGTGAGCTATGCCCCAAATAGCCTAAATGACCCAATCCACGTCAAAAAATCAGTGTTGACAATCAAGCTCGATTTCGTTACCAAAATAGCTATTAGTTCCGATTAATTGGCGCCTCAATATGTTGGGCCAAAGCTGATTTCGATACACAATTAACCGTTTTCGATTCATCCGCTTCGAAAAAGCAACTTCCTATATTTCGTTTTCGATTCATCCGCTTCGAAAAAGCGATTTCCTATCTTTGTCTGCGTTGACGTTTCTTTCGCATCTCACATGACATTCGGGAAACACCCACAGCGTCATTGTCGGAATCGGCAGAAACGCGCCGACGATCACCGGTGCCCCGGTAGTTTCGGGCCTCCGGTGCCGTGACGGCTATCCATTAACTGCCAAAGTCCAAGACGTCGATGACACGATAGGAGGTGCAGCATGACAAAGAGAAAACGCCATTCCAGCGGTCCGCAAGGACCGGCCAATCCACAAGATATCGCTGATGAACCGATTGGAGCAGAACCTAACCACGAAGCGATTGCCAGTGACCCCCCAGAGACATTCGAGCGCGGTGCCGAGCCAAGTTTCCAGTTGCATCTCAGCGAACCCGGCAGACTCGAAGCGGTCAGGATGCATTGGCCCCACGATTGGTGGCGCTGTTTTCGCAAAGGGCCGGTCAGCGGACTGTACGTCGGAGCAATGACCACGCCCAGTCCAGGTGCGTGGCTTCTTCACCTGCGGGTCGACATCGATCCGCGTTCCGTTCATTCACCCGTGCTCAACAAATTGAGCGGCGACATCTTTCAAATGTACAATATTTCCAAGTTACGGCTGTGGCCGTCAAAACGAAAAATCTACAAAGCGTCCTGGATCATGGAAAAACCTGCCGTTTCATGGCAGCGCTGCTCGGTGACCATCACCGGCAGCGTTACTTTTTACGATGACATCTTGCCGGTGGTAAAGGCGCAAATTACTATCCCGTGGCAAACCTTCACGGCCGCCGGGCCTGCCAGAGTAATTTTTTTCTTCGAAATGAACGCGAAGGTGGAATTCGAATGTGCGCGCCAGTCGGATTGTTTTCGAATCGTAAATCTTGAAGTCGATGTGGCCGACTCGGTGAACATCGAACCGGTGCTGCCGTTTTTTAACACGCATGATCACGATGAACGCCCCGATGATCTGTCCCAACGCACACTGACCTTCGAAAAATCATACCAGGATGCGGGCATCAAGGTCACTGTTCGGCCGGAGCGGACCATTATCGACGACAGCGATTCGGCCTTTGACAGCTGGAGCAATGCCGAGCTGCACAACGCTATGGAAGATCATTTCAGCCGCTATCCGGGGGGATGGCCCAAATGGGAACTTTGGGGGATCTCGGCGGGGCAGCATCAAAGCGGCTATGCCGGAATCATGTTCGATTGGTGGGGTTTGGGCGAGGCCCCTGAGCGACAGGGCTTTGCTGTCTTTCGGAATATCAGCACATTGGACGACCTTGTGAATCGCGCGCCGCAAAATCAGGATGAGGCGCACGCGCAACGTTACTGGCTCTACCTTTGGGTGCACGAGGCGGGCCATGCCTTCAACCTCAGACACTCTTTCGACAAGGGGCGCAGCGATTCGGCTTCGTGGATGAATTACCCGTTTATGTACACTGGATCGGGAACATTTTGGGAAGATTTTGAGTATGCCTTTGACATTCCAGAGCTCAAGTTCCTGCGCCACGGTCAGCGCAATGCTGTTATCATGGGCGGTGACGATTGGGGCACGGGTCCTGAAATGCGCGACCCGGATCAACTGGCGGACGCGTATTTAACTACCTCCGACGAAATGCCTATTGAAGTATTGGTACGCTCACAACCTCGATTCGAATTTCTCGAGCCGGTTTTCCTCGAACTGCGGTTGCGAAATCGACTTCGGGATATTCCCTTGACTGTCGACACCCGTTTAGACCCACGATTTTTGCTGACGACATTTTTCATTCGCAGGCCGGACGGCAAAATGGTCCGCTACGATTCGCCCATGCGGGTGGTGTCCGCCGGCGAAACGCGCACGCTCGCACCGGCCCGGAAAGCCGCATCCGGCGCCGACCGCTACAGCGAAAGCGTGTTTGTCGGGTTTGACCGGTATGGTCATTTGTTTGATACTCCCGGTGAATATCGGGTTAAGGCCATCTACCGAGGGTTGGACGGTGTGCCGATTCCCTCTCCGGTCCACCAATTTCGCGTTGGCTGGCCCCTGGACGCCGACGCAGCTCGACTGGCGCAGGACGTCTACGATTACCAGGCCGGTATGAGCTTCTATCTGGGCGGCTCCGCTTCGAAGTACCTTCAGACCGGGATGAACGCCTTGCGCGATGTGGCCGACCGGTACAAAGATACGGTTACGGCCGCCAAAATCAATACAGTGCTGGCGGCCAGTGAAGGCCGGGATTTTTTCGGCATCGATAACAAGAAGATAAAAGTCGAACAAAAATCCGATCTTAATGCCGCTCTCAAGCGCACCGCAACGGCTCTGGCGACCATACGGGCAGACAAATCACCACATCTCAACATCGCCTATAATGCGCTAGTTCAAAGCCGTAGTGAATGGCTCACACAAACCGGCGCCGCCGATCAGGCTAGAAAGGAACATTCGACATTGCGCAAAGATTTGGATGCGCGCGGGGTCAAAAGCGCTGTCCTTGAAGATATTCAGAACCTGGAAAATAAGCTCGCAAAAAAGTAAAAGACGCGTATCGGAGCGCAAATGCTAGATCTTCGCCGCGGATTCGGAACTAAATGAAGGCACTGGAACCGGATTTCTGGCATCCGGTTCCAGTTACATCCACAAAAATCAAGGATTTTTGATGTTCAACACCGCGAGATCATAAATTGTGCCACACGATCATTGGTTACAGGTTTTCCAAGTTGCTGTAATTGCCTGCAGCAGGTCATAGTCGGGAGCATTAATGCCTTCATCCGGCGAAGGTTCGGCGCCATGCTGCTGGTGTTCATATTCGACCAGAAATTGGGTTAAATAGAGGGGTTAAATAGACGTACGCAACATTTACATAATTGCACGTTATCCGATTTCTGATATTCAGCGATCATGATCCGGCTATAAAGAATAGATTAACGTATTGCATTGCATAATGCTCAATGAGGTGAAAATACTATTTTGTAAAAAAATTTTAGTTTGATACTGCGCAAATATTGAAAACTTTGAGGACTTCCTATTTGTCGCCCAGATTGAATATTTAAATCTTAAGAATGTCCCTAAAATGCTTACTAATATTTAAATCGTGAGAACGTCCCTATGATGCCCCCCTATGATGCCCCCCTCATGAGTTTTTGATCCCTTTTATGTTTTAGTTGGACTGTGCCCAATTTCCCTACAAGTTCAATTCCAATACAAAAAATCAAGGTTTACAGGAATAATCGTTTCCGTTATCAGGTTGGGTATTGCTTTCGTTTAACTGATGCCTCAATAGGTTGAGCTGCAGTTGATGCCGATACACAATTCGCAATTTTCTCTTGATCCTCACCGAAAAAGCAATGTCTTATCTTTTCGGAAAAACCGAAACACCGAGCAAGTGGCCGGCACTCACTAAAGCGCGGTATGATGGGGGCGTGCCAGTCCTCTACCACCGGCTTCCAGCCGAGCGCTGAGGTAGTGGCGATTCTCGAGGTTCGATTTAGAGCAGATAACATTTAGAAAGTCGTAATCGCGAGACAAAGAATTACGATCTTCCCCAATTTTTAGGAACAGCAACTCACCTGTATAAGGGAAAAATCAAAACCATCATTATTATTTTTTGGGTTCAATAATCGATAGGCGGCGCTTGGCAGTACATGTATTCGCAAGTGAGTTCAGTTTTAATGATTAGTAATATATGCTTTTTGGGATCCACATATCGCTGGATCGATCGGTTGCGGCCAATCGGGCATTGAGGGGGGAATACGACAGGCCTCAATGCCCTTGGCGCAACCACCAGCCAGATTATGGCAACTCTTCCAGCAAACAGAACCCTTTATCATCGGTCGCACGGTTGTGTTTGCCTGGTCGGCTGCCGATAATGGTGCGGTCCCACACACGCAGCCGCACAACGTAGCCGCACGGTGTCATCCCGTTGGTATCCAGTTGCCATTGGTCTTGTGTTCCGCCGGGCGTGGGGTCATTTCCTTCATGGCCCACGGGATTGCCTAAGACCATTTTGTTGGGTCGCGGCGGTGACATGCTGAGGGGAAGGGTATCCAGTTTGAAATGACCGAAGTGGGCGTCACGGGCCACAAAAGTGCCATTGATGGGGGTGCCGGGCACATATTGGTCGCAGGCGCCGCCGTCAATATCGATACTGGCATCCGGTTTGGTGTTGTCCAGCCGGATGAGGTACCATGGACTGGTATCTATTACCGTTACAGTGCCGCCGGAGCCGACCTCTCCCATCTCCAGGCGGATTCGCCACAGGCCGTTGTTGTCCCCGGTATTCCAGCTGCCCAGCAGATTCATCTGGTTATCTGCGTCAGAGAGATAGTCAAAAAAGCCAGTGGCCGGATCGGCATAATGCCAAACGGCATAGCCATCTTCATTCACCACCCGGATGCGGTTGCTCACAATGATAATGTCACTTATGCCAGGTGGTCTAACGGATATGCGGTACTTACGCCCCACGCGGCTGGGGCCGAAAATGGTGACCTGCCCGCCAAAGGGGCATTCCCGACCAGCGCCGGCCCATGGGCCGGCGTCCGCCGGCGTCCCCCAGGGCACCATGAGGGCCGAGGATATGGTCCGGCCGTTGGTGGCTGTGTTGATTTCCTTGAGCGGTACGCCTCCCAGAATGCTAATCTTGGCGGTTTCGCCATCGTCGATTTCGCCCGGCTGAATCTGAACATGTGCGTCGAGCCGGTTGCCCCAGTACTTGAGATCATCAGGATCGCTGGTCGACGGCGGCGTGTTCCAGGAAAGGACCGCCCGCACGCGGGAAATTTTCGGTTTATCGCAGCTATTGCGAATACCGTTGAGATTGACACACAGGATGACCGCGTATCGCAGACCTTCGTCGGGGATTTCTTCAATATCATGGACCTTGACCTTGGCTGTTCCCAGGTAGGTCCATTCGCATTGGTCTTCCCAGTCCGCCCAAAAGGCCACATATTCCCAGCTGCCTTTGCTGCACAGACCGCCTGAATACCCTGCAGGACGTTTGATGTGCACCACCGCCTCCAGCCACTGGCGGTTGTCATCCAGCCCCACACACTTCAGCTCCTCGTAATCGGTATTGGCGCTTGTTTTCTGCAGCATGCCGGCCGCTGCAGACCAGTCCAGCCCCAATGCTTTCCAACTGGCTTTTTTGGACAAAATCGTTGAGGGGCAAGTTTGATGCACAGCCTGAGCCAAATGGAGTTCCGGAGTGCCGAACCGATGCGGTTCAACTTTTCCGGCATAGGATTTGGCCAGCTCAGCGATGGATAGCGCTGGAAGGTCTTCCTCAGGCAGGACTTTAGGGGCCATGAATTTAATTTTTTTGTCATCTGCCAGAGTGAGATCCGATAGTGCGATTGGTTTTACAGCCTTCGCGACGTCCTTTATTTGTGTAAGTTTTGGAAAGGGTTTGATCTGAATATAGCGTTCCACCATGTTGCCCCATACCGGCGGCCATTCGGGGTCATTGTCGGGCGGCATGGTTTCCCATGATAGAATCGCCCGAACCTTGGGCAGAATGGGTATGTCGCAGTCGTCCCGCTGGGGATCGATGGGCAGGGATAGGCCGTAGGCCAGCGGTTTATCG
>JASJED010000271.1 GCA_030065585.1 Desulfobacterales bacterium
AATTTAGGGCTAATCTGAACATCGTCCCTCGATGCTCGATCTAATCAGGCGGCGAGAAAACCTGGTTACCGGCGCCCGTCTGGTGTTGACCACGATCGGCATCTTGATCCTGCACCGCTTCCCGCAGAGCCGTCGCCAGATTTTCGCGAACAATGGGTTTATACAGGAACTTACGAATGCCGATACGGCGCGCTTGGGCCTCGTTGATGCGCTCACTGAAACCGGTGGTCAAAATCAAAGGAAGGCCAGGGCGCAAGGCCAGCACTCGGAGGGCCAGTTCCTCGCCGGTCATTCCGGGCATGGTCATGTCCGTCAGGACAATCTGAAAATTCTGGGGATCGGCCTCGAAAGCGGCCAGCGCCTCGAGACTGTCGGTGAAGGCGCTCACGCGATAACCCATCGAGGAAAGCATGACCCTAAGCAGATCGACGATCTGAGGTTCATCGTCCACCACCAGGATGGATTCCGAACCGCCGATTGCATTTTCGGTCAACGGTGAAGGATGGGCCTCCGTTTTGGGCCGGTCGGCCGCCGGTATCAAAATCCGAAAGCAGGAGCCCTGGCTGGGCTCACTCTCCACCTGGATTTCACCGCCATAGCTTTTGACGATGCCATGCACCACGGCCAGCCCCATGCCGGTGCCCTTGCCTTTGACCTTGGTCGTGAAATAGGGGTCGAAAATACGCTCCAGGACCGACGGCGCCATGCCCTTGCCACTGTCCTGGACGACCAGTTGCACCGCCTGGGCGACACCGTCCATACCGTCGACAACCTCCCCCTCCGCCTCTAGATCGATGTCGTCGAGCAGGATCGCCAATCGGCCGCCCTCGCCTTCCATGGCATGGGCCGCATTGGTGGCCAGATTCATGACGACTTGATGCATCTGCGTGGGATCGGCCACAATCGGCGTGTTCGAACGAATATCCTCCTCGATGGCGATGGTGGTCGGCAGGGATGCACGCAGCAACTTGACAGTTTCTTGAATGATGCTGCGCAACCGCATGGGGCGGGGCGCCACTTCCGCCTGACGACTGAACGTCAGGATCTGGGCGGTCAGGTCTTTGGCCCGATGAGCGGCCGTAAGGACTTCGCGCAGATATTTGACGACCTGTTCATTGGCACGCCCGACTTCCAACGTGATTTCCGTGTACCCGATGATCGCCGCTAAAATGTTGTTGAAGTCGTGGGCAATACCGCCTGCCAGGGTACCGATGGCCTCCATTTTCTGGGCCTGGCGCAACTGAACTTCCAGATTGAGTTTTTCCTTTTGGATGCGGGTCAGCTCCGTGACGTCCATTGCGATTTGAAGTTGCACCAATCGTCCGTCCGTCCAGCGAATCGCACGGTCGAAATTGAGATGTTGCCGTCCGGTGGTCGCATTCGTGTCTTCCCACACCTTCAGACCGGTCGGATGCCCTTCGGCGTCCACCAGCGTGGATACCGGGCAATTCCCGCAAGCGGCCTCGCGGTCCAGGAAGACGCGCCAGCATTGCTCCCCGGTGCGATCGCCACCATAGTTCTCCTGCATGTGGCGGTTCATGAGTAAAATTTCGTGGGTTTCCATATCGGCCACGAAAATATCAGCATCGATGCTGTCGACCACCGTCAGGAGAATTTCATGCGAGTTTTTGAGTTCGGCTTCGGCCCGCTGCCGGTCGGTGATCTCACGCGTCAGCATGACGTTGGTATTCTGGAGTTCGGTGTGTTTTTCCTTCAAAGAACTCTGAATGCGCTGCTGTTCATCCAGGGCATTCTTGAGACCGCGCACCAGGACGGCCAGCGAGAGCGTTGCCACCATGTCCAGCAGAAGAAAATTGGCACCGATGACCCACCATTTGGTCACCATGTTCGGGGGCATAAATTCAAGGGTGTGAAGTTCGACGGCGATCATGAGGCCGAAACCGAAAACGGTCAGGCCGTTGAGCAACAGGCACAGCAGCGCGGTTTGCATGCCGAAGAGCAGGCCCGCCATGACCGGAAAGACGAATAACCAGATCGGCCCGGCCGCAAAGGGACCCAGTCGCAAGAGCAGCGCAACGCCCAGGGCATAGATGAATAAGAGCAGGATGGCCGCTTTGGCCTTGAAACCGATGCGCCGAAAGCAGGCGGCCACAAGAAACCAAGAATAGCCGACCGTATTGAAAATGGCCAGCCACCAGATCTGCTCTTTGAGCGAAAGGTAGACACTGGGCAGGTAGGCGATGCCCCCCAGACCGGCGACGGAAAGATAGATGACACCCAGAATGCGTTCGCGCCAGTACTGCAGACTCAGAGGCACGGCCTCCATGGGATGGATGGCGTTGCGATAAAGACGCTTTAAATGACGATCAATCGTTTGCACATAGCCTCACAGCAGGCGGATGGTGCCGTGACGATCGGCCCCGCAGACCCTTGAAAATCGGCTCATAAAGCCCGACGGATTAACCTTGCGATCAGGATTTGTTGCTATTAGCTCAGTGGGTCAGGGGATATCCATACACACCTGATCCTACCACGATTATCGATTTCGGTCCCATGCATCGAGGGTTTTGGGCCTTGATTTTGTGCAAACACCTGACTAAATTAACCATAGTGATGGTTCCCGGGCCATCAACCCAAATGGGGAGGAATCCAATGAAAAGTGCATGTGTGTGGTTCATGGGCCTATTGTTTTTTTTGATCGCCGGTATGGTCCAGGCGGGGACAGTCTACTATTGGACGGATGAAAACGGCGTCCGTCACTTCAGCAATACCGGCCCCCCCGACGATGTCCAGGAAGTCGGCACCAAGGCCGAAACCAGATCAACCGCTCCTGTCGAAGCAGAACCAGAGCAGATAACCGACAATGAACCGGATCCCGGCACTCCCGTTACCCAAGAAGACCAGCCGGGTTCCTCGCCAACGTTCAGGGAGCGGGCCGAGGCGGCGCAGCAGGAGCGCCTCGCTCGTCAGTCCGAGGATGAACGCCGGCGGCTCCAAGCCGAAATCGAACAAGTCGAACAGCGATCCCTGAGCAGAACTTTTACCGAGGGTATGCGGGATGCTCGCTTGAATCCCCTACGCCAGCAACTGGCCCTCCTTGATGCCAATCCGGCTGAGTATTTCCGCATGAAGCAGGAGGGCGCCTTCGTTACCGGTGGCCGGACCTCCAGCAACCGCGACCGCCAGGGCGGCCGGACCGGTGCCATGCGCCAGGACATGCAACAATAAGCAGCCGTCCTCCCAACCGCATTCCGTTGCGTTGCAGATGGTAGGTCCGGCGTGAGTGCGCCCGGGCCAATTGCGGCACCCTGATCTTGGACCGCCTACGCAAAGAGGGCCCGAATCCGGGGCATCCGGCCGTTCCACGTCAAAAGCGCGATTGGAGGATCGCTTTTACCTGATTGCCGTCGGCACCCTCCCCAAAATGGCGCATGATGTCCCCCATGGCCTGCATCTTGTTTTTGTAGCGGGTAAAATCGATGTTGGACCTTATCCAGGCTTCGATCTCCGCCTCCGAGGCCGTCTGGGGCAGGTATTCATCCAGAATTTCGAGAAAACGCGAGTTTCCCGGATGGTTTTGCCGCGCCAAGACCTCCTTCTCGGACTTGTATAATTTTTTAAGGATTTTGATAACCTCACCGTCGGCCAGCGTCTTGCTGGCCATCCGACCGAATTCGCCCATAATCACCCGCAAGGCGCCGGTCTTGGGCGCATCCTGGGCCTTCATGGCGGCCGTCAAATCCCGTTTGATTCGTTCCTGTAGGGTCATTGGCATCATCTCCTGATTCCTAAGTCCACACGCCGGTTTATCGATTCGTGCCTTCCCGGCGTCCCGGCCGGACCGGCGTGCCGCGCCGGTACGCTGGCGGCCCAATCGGTCGCTCCCCGATTCCCATTCAATCCGGCACATCATCCGGGGGACCCTTAAAATATTTACGATCAAAAAATCATATGCCAGACGGTTTCGTAAAATGTTCGAGAGCAAGGCTTGCGAAGCCCGAGGAATGAAGCGTACATACGGTACGCTGCAATGACAAGGGCTACGCGTAACGCCGCTATCGGACTTTTTACGAGACCGTCCTTGAAATATCCGAAGCCTCCTATCCCGGGCCAAAAGCTCCTTCTACGATATCGCGCTGGGTATTAAAGTCAAGCCATTGCGTGCGGCTTGCAAATATCCTATTAGAACCGCACGTTCAGACGGAATATTATTGCAGGCAGGGAGGCGCGCACTTTGTCCACGGTCAGGCAAGGCCCGCGGGTGGAACTCCTGGCCCCGGCCGGGAATTTCGAGAAACTGGAAATGGCCATCCATTTCGGGGCCGATGCGGTTTATCTGGGCGGTAAACAGTTCAGCCTGCGGGGTCATTGCGGCAATTTCGCCACGGATGAACTTGAGGCGGCCATCGCCTATTGTCACTGTCATGGCGCCAAAGCTTACGTGACCTGCAACATTTACCCGCGCAACGAGGACCTCGCGGGAATCCGCAACTTCCTGCGGAACTTGGCCGCCATCGAACCGGACGCGGTGATCATATCCGATCCGGGCGTTTTTTCGATCGCCCGCAAGGTGGCACCTGCGGTGCCCATTCATGTGAGCACCCAGGCCAATACCACCAGCCATGCCGCCGTCGATTTCTGGCAAACCCTCGGCGCCGATCGGATCAATGCCGCCCGGGAGCTGAGTCTGGAAGAGATTGCCGCGATCTGCACGCAAAGCCGTCTGCCCGTCGAGGTCTTCGTGCATGGCGCCATGTGCATGGCCTATTCCGGGCGCTGTCTCTTAAGCAGTTTTTTAGCCAGGCGGGACGGCAACCGGGGGCTGTGCGCCCACCCCTGCCGCTGGCAGTATGCGCTGGTGGAAGAAAAGCGCCCCGGCCGCTACATGCCGGTCCAGGAAACCGGGCAAGGCAGCTTCGTGCTCAGCGCTCACGATTTGTGCATGATCTCCTACATTCCGCAGCTGATCGCGGCCGGTGTGCGGGCCCTGAAGATCGAGGGCCGCATGAAAGGCATCCACTACCTGGCCACCACGGTCAACGCCTACCGTGAAGCCATTGACGCCTACTACCGGAGCGATACCATCCCCCCTGCCTCCCCGCGCGATCTGTTCCGGGAACTGGAGGCCGTCAACAATCGCGGCTACAGCACCGGCTTTTATTTGGGTCCCCCCGATCAGGCGTCGGTCCCCCTGGCCGCACCCCCTCCCGGAGGTGGCTTTCGATTGGTGGGCAAGGTTTTGGGCAACAGTGATGGCGCCGACGTGCGTCTTGAAGTTCGCAACCGTTTCTATCCGGGTGACCGGGTGGAGATCATCAGCCCGGGTCGCCCGATCATCGCCGGCCGCATCCAATCGATTCGCGATGATGACGGGGCCTTGATGGAGGTCGCCCGTCCGGGCTTCACGGTCAGGGTCGGCCTGCCGTGTGCCTGCCGCCGCTGGGATCTGTTGCGCGTCGTTAACCAGCGAAACCCCACGACCGATCCCGCTGACAGCCGTGCCGCGCTTGGGAGCAGTGGATGCTGCTGATTAATATGGATCATCGCCGCAGCGTGGGCATGGCCCGTCGCTGCGGCTGGCTCTTGAACGACGGGATCTTTTCCTGGGGACAGGTCCCAAACGGCGACGATTAGGACACACTTGCCGATCGGAGCCGTGGAGTAAGGCTCCACCCGCGAAGCGGGAGGTCTCCATTAGCCCACTGGAGGGGGGCTACATCAATCTGTTTGGGTTTTAGGTTCCCATTGTCCCGCGCCGAGCATCGACACGACGGGCGGGATAAGCGCGCGGACTGTCTGACCCCGCCGAAAGGCGGGGGAGTTTCCGCGCGCGCCGACCGTGTCAACCGGTCGATAAAGCAAGCATCATGCTGTCAGGCAAGGCGGCCAGTGAAGCGAGGCGCGCAGCAATCGACTGATTGTGAGCACCCGAGCGAGCTGGGCAACGCCGCATGGCGGCATGAGGCGCCGCTTCAACGACCGGTTGGGCGACGCGCA
>JASJED010000272.1 GCA_030065585.1 Desulfobacterales bacterium
CGCTCCGGCCAGCGGGATTTCCTGTTGCCCGATCCCCTGCCCCCCAGCGAATTCACCGAGCTGGCACCTTTCGAGGCCTTCATTCGCAGCGATCCCCTGGCACTGCGGGCGGCCACCGGCGATTTCTACTTTCAAGTCCATCGCGCCCGCAAATTTGTCCGTGCCAACACCGACAAAATCGAGATGCCGGTCCTCATGGCCATTGCCGGCGAAGACCCGATCAGCGACAACCGGCGCAATATCCGTTTCTACGAGAACCTTCCGGCCGATGACAAGATGATGATCAATTACGAGGATGCCCGCCATATCCTGGAGTTCAGTCCGGAAGGCGAGCGTTTCCTGAAAGATCTCGTTTTCTGGCTGGCCCGCGAAACCGAAGTAAAGGAATAAAGATGTCCACCATCAAAGCCTTCGAACTGCGTGCGGTCGACTTGCCGTTCAAAAACCCTTTCAAACATGCCGCCGCCGAGCGACGCTCATCCTATAGCATCCTGCTGAAATGCGTTAACGAAGACGGCGTGGCCGGCTTCGGCGAATGCCTGCCACGGGAGTACGTCACGGGTGAATCGCGCCACTGGGTCTTTGAGCTTCTGGCAGAGAAAATCCTGCCCCGGCTGGTGGGCCGCACCTTCAACTCTCTGGCCGAAGTCAAGGAATTCCTGTCGGACTGCGACGGCAAAGCCCCGCCGGACTGGGTGGCCCCCGACCAACCGCAGACGGCGGCCTGGGCCGCCGTGGATCTGGCCCTGCTGGATACGTTCGGCAAAGTCCATGACACCCTTGTCCGGCTGGGACCGAAAAAAGATCTCCCGGCGGGCTTTCGCTACAGTGTGGTTTCCTCGGCCTCGCGGGGTTTCAAGGCCTGGCGGTCGTTTGCGCTCTACCGGCTCATGGGATTCCGGCAGGCCAAACTCAAAATTGAAACGGGTACGGCCATCGAAACGGCGAAACTGGCCCGACGCATCATGGGCCGGCGCTGCGGCCTGCGGCTGGATGCCAATATGGCCTGGGACGTCCCCGAAGCGATAAATTTAATGCGCCAGTTGGCCCGCTACGGCGTCGAGTCCTTCGAACAGCCCGTGGCAGCCGATGATATCGAGGGACTTGCCACCCTGGTAAAGGAAACCGGGCTGGGCGTCATGGCGGATGAGAGTCTCAATGACGCCGACTCCCTGCGTACCCTCATCGACCGCAAGGCCTGCACGGCGATCAACGCGCGCATTTCCAAGTGCGGAGGCCTGGTGGCCACCTATAACCGCTGCCGCCGGGCGCTGGAAGCCGGACTGACCGTCCAGGTGGGATGCCAGGTGGGCGAAAGCTCGCTGCTATCCGCGGCCCAACTGATCCTGATTGCCGCCGTCCGGGAAGTTACCTATGGTGAAGGCTGTTTTGGCCATTACCTGCTCCGGGAGGATCCCTTTATGCCACTGGTCCAGTTCGGCCGGGGCGGCCTGCCGCCGGCCCTGCCGGAGGGGCCGGGACTCGGTGTCCGTGTTCAGGAAGATATTGTGAAACGCCATACGACCCAAACCCAAGTCATTACTTAAAAAAGATTCGTATCCAAAATAACGATTAGCGATTGCTAAACCTCAGATCATGTTCGGGGACCAGAGGCAGCACGCCAACAGCGGCTGCGGAACCCATGCCATGGAGGCCGCCATTGAAAAACGCACACCCGCTTGACAACCGGCCCTGGCCCTTGTGGATTGGTGCAACGCTCGGCCTGCTGCTGTTGGTCGGACTCGTCGGGTGCCAGCCGGACAGCACGAAAATGGAAGCCCTGGACCGGAACCTTTTCAGTCAAACGCCCCTCCCGGGAAATTATCTCAGCGTCGATGCCGGCGAGGCCAATATCATCCAACCGGGAGATCACTGGATGGGGAAGGTGGATACCAAAGCGGGTCTGACATTTGCCAACTGGCGCAACGCGGACGGCACGCACCGTTTTTGCATCGTGGTCCTCTGCGACCCGAACCAGGACCGGCTTGTGCTCCTGCCCCTCGAGGACGACGAGACACCTTTGGACGTGCTCAGGGAACCGACGCGCCGCGTGTATTACGGCCAGCGCCTGGAGGCCCACCGCGCCGAAATGGCGGCCGGTACGCCATCGGACCGGCTGATCGCCGTCTCGCTGACGGAAGGGGTGGCCGACAAACGCCTGGGTCCGCCCCTGCCGCCGCCGCGGCAGATGCTGGCGGTGGCGGCCAACTTCCCCAGCCATCTGAAGGAGGATCTGGCCATCGATGATCCCGATATCATCGAGGCCCTGCGAGGAACGCGCCCACGGGTTTTTCTGAAATACCCGCCGGTATCCCCGCCGGATGGCCCCGTGCCCACGGAAGCGATTCGCGGCATCATCGGGCCTTTCGATCCGATCCGCTATCCCGCCAGGATCCATGTGCCGGTCAGGGACGAAGACGGCCAAATGGTGCAAGTTGCCGCCAGCGTGGACTACGAGGCCGAAATCGGGATGGTCATCGGCCGCCGTTTGACCTGGGAAGATGTGGCCACCGCATCGGACGACGAGCTCTACGGGGCCATCATCGGGTATCTGTTGATCAGTGACACCAAGGCCCGCAATCCGCAGGTGGTCCAGAACATCATCAGCCGGGACAACCCCCTGCCGGCCGATCCGGGGCCCTACCTGACCGGTAACGAAGCGATTGACCGCCAGCTCGGTTTCTGGGATAAGGAAACCTGCCATTGGTGGAGCTATGCCGCCGGGTGGGGCGATTACGCGGGCCTGGGCCCTTTCCTGGTCGCGGCCCCGCAGTCCCGCACGCTGCCGGACCGCATAATGCTGACCGGCCGCAGTTATGCCCCGGAAGCGATCAGGAAACATCCGATTCCGCCGGGGCACACAACCGATACGTTTTATCTGCGCCAGTCCGTGATCGTCTCGTCCCGGGACGGTTATGCCGACCGGATGCTCTGGACGGTACCCCAAATCATCCGGTCAACCCTGGCACCGGACAACGCCCTTGACTTCAGGCCGCCGCCGCGGACCCTCTACCCGGGGGATATCATCAGCCTGGGAACCCCCGGCGGCACCGTGATTACCGTCAAACCCAAGGCTGTGGTCGATCTGGCCGATGCGCTGCTTTTCTGGTGGGAACCGCTGGACTGGCACGATGCTTTCTTC
This sequence comes from Desulfobacterales bacterium, assembly GCA_030065585.1. GTDB lineage: Bacteria > Desulfobacterota > Desulfobacteria > Desulfobacterales > UBA5852 > JABZFP01. Next base: position 3,143 of record JASJED010000272.1, read on the forward strand.
GGCGGCAACGAGGCCATGTATCTCAACCCCGGGGATGAAGTCTTCTTCTGGGCGGAAAACCTGGGCTACCAGCGGCATCAATTGAAAGCCTTCGAAAACCAGGGCCCCTGATGGCCGCAACCCGGCTGTTCATCAACACAAGGGAGTGAATCTCATGAAAAATGCAGTCACGACCGCTATTATGGTAATCCTTCTAGGGCTGGCATCGCCGACGGATGCCGCAACGGACCAGCAGTGGGCCACCATCGGCACGGGGTCGCTCACCGGCGTCTATCACAGCGCCGGTCACGCCATCCAGAAAACCGTGGCGCGACACCGCGGCAAGGAAAAAGTCACGATTGCGGTCGAAGAGACCCAGGGATCGCTTGAAAACCTGGAAGCGATCACCAGCGGGCGCTTCTACTTCGGTATCGTCCAGTCCGACCTGCAATACAAGGCCTGGCACGGGACCAACCGCTCCCCCTGGGGGGGAAGGCCCCAGACCAACCTGCGGGCGGTTGCCAGTCTCTACACCGAAGCCATCAACCTGGTGGCCGCCACCCGCAGCAACGTTCAGAGCGTGTCGGATCTAAAAGGCCGGCGAATCGTCGTCAATCTGGGCGAACCCGGCTCGGGGCAGTATGTCAATGCCCATGAAATCCTGGACATCGTCGGGATCGATCCCGAATTCGACTTTCGCCAGGTCCAACTATCGCCGGTCAGGGCCCTCGACCTTTTCAGGCGCCGTCAACTGGATGCCTTCTTTTTCACGGCCGGCCACCCGGCCGCACAGTTCCATGAAGTTGCCAGCGGCGATAGACGTGTCCAGTTCGTGACCATGAATCCCAAAGATGAACTGCTGGCCAAGTATCCCTATTATCAACGGACCTCGGTGCCGATCAAATACTACCGCACCATCGACAACGATCAGGACGTCAAGACCATCGGGGTGAAAGCCACGCTGGTGGCCTCCGCCGACACGCCGGACTGGATGGCCTACCGCATCGTCAAGGCCCTGATTGAAAACATGGACTTTTTCAAAACCCAGCTCCTGGTTTTACAGGATCTGAACCGCGAGGGCATGGTGGAAGCCCTTCACGCCCCGATTCATCCGGGCGCCTTGAAATACTACCGGGAAATCGGCCTGATGCCTTGATCGGATCGCAAACATGATTAAGCTAGTGTTTCAATAAACGAGGCCTGCCGAGAAATTAAATACGGAAGGCACAAGCGTGACACGGGGCACCCTTCTGGTTCGATGGTGCTTGAAAAAGAGATGCGGAATCCATTCCGATCGCATCCCGGCGACAAAATGCGATTAATTGAAACGGGCTCATCATGGTCCAACCGCAACGTATTGGGATGGATGCCGTTGGACATTTTTCCTAAATCGTGAGGAGGGAAATCAATGGTTACCCAATATTGTTGTTCCCGTGACGAATGCCACACGGCCGACGGAAAACCATATCTGCTTGAAATCCAGCAGGAAACCCTGATGGACGAAAAAAATGTGGCCGAGATGTTCTGCCCCATCTGCCATGCGCCCCTGACCAAATGCACCCAAACCAAGGACTGTGCCGGCCCCCAATCCTGACCTGATCCCCGCACCTGCCCATGGCGATGACCCTCGGGGCCTTGACGCCTTCCACCTGGGCTCACGGGCGCCCGGGTGGGAATTGCCTGCTTCGATTCGCCCGCCCCCCACGGACCGTCTGTCTGATCCCATCGTGCGCGATAGCCGGCTACTGCTATCCATGCAAACGTGGCGGCATGCGGCGCCGATGCGGATCCTGCATCGGCCGGTCGGAAGCATCCTCGAGACGGGTCTGCAGGCCGTCGTCCGTGAAATGCTCCAGTTGATGGGCCGGGGTGTGCACATCGGTCTCGCAGTAGCCCATCTTACCGCACAGAAACGATTCCCACAGACGGTGGCTGCGAATGATGCGGCCCCCCTGGCGCAGGCCTTCGGCCGTCAGGTTGAAGCCGTTGGCTTCCCGGCGGACCCATTGACGCCGGATGAGCTGCCAGAGGGCCAGCCGCACGGACCAGTTTTGTTTCAGGGCCTGGCGGAAATCTTCCGTCTGCATGGGGGCAGCGCCGGCCGGGGCCATTTCCTGAAAGCGGTAAAGCAGCCCCAGAATATCGTCGCCCACGATCTTGAGGGCCAGTTGGGCTTGCCGGATCAACCGGCTCAAGACACCATAGCGGGGCGCCAAGAGAAAGACCAGCAGGAACACAACGCCGGTCATCACGGCCATCATCCCGGCCGTGCTGGTATCGCGAAAGCCAAACCAGACCGGCACCGTGATGGCCCCCAGGTGGCCCAGCACGGCCGCCAGGGCCGCCACCAGCATGCTCAGGCCCAGCATGACCCCCAGGCGGTCGGTGAGCAGATGCGCGGTGGCCCCGGGAACGATCAGCATGGCGATCACCAGGATGCTGCCGACGCTCTCGAAGGCCGCGATGGTGGTGGCCGCCACCAGGGTCATCAGCACATAGTGCAGGACATCGGCATTGATGCCGATTGTCGTGGCCAGGGCCGGGTCGAAGGAGGTAATCTTGAGCTCCTTGTAGAACACCAGGACAAAGGCCAGGTTGAAAAGCAACATGGCGCCGTTGGTCACGGCCGCGCGCGGGATCTCCCAGCCGCCCCAAGCATAGGTATCCAACGGCGTCAGTTCGATGGCCCCGTAGAGCACACAGCTTGGGTCCAGATCCACGTGGTCGGCCGCCTGCCGGATCAGGATCAGCCCCAGGGCAAATAGCGTCGTGAAAATCACCCCCATCGAGGCCCCCTTGTCCAGACCGCTCAGACGGAAGACGA
>JASJED010000273.1 GCA_030065585.1 Desulfobacterales bacterium
TCAGCAACCGTGGCCACAACCAGTACCAGGGTACCGTCTTCAGCCTGGCGGGGCCATTCGCCGGCCGGTAACTCCCGTATGGGGATGTTGATCAACCGCCGCCAGAAGGCCGCTGTGTCATGGGCTACCTGGCAGGCTGCAGCGTCGAGCGCGACAATGACGATATCGTTGACTTCGGATTGGGCCTCAAAGATCAAGCGTCCCAACTCACCGATACCGGTTTCGGTAAACACGCCCAGCGCGCTCAACGCATCCTCCCGGTGCAGGCTATCCACCAGCCGGCGCAATTCAGCGAACGCTTCCACGGCGCTCCGTTCAGCGACCGCGTCTTCCCATCGACAGGCGTGCGCAGGCGCGGCGTGCCGATCAGCCGCCCCCGTCACCGGCGCCTTCATGGCCAGCCGCTTGAGTTCGGCAGCGGGCGAAAGAGCGGCCTTGGGCCGGGACCGCGTGACGGTCGAGGATTTGGTCCGGTTGCGGGGGGCCACACCGGATCCGTGGCCACAGGCCAATCCGGTATCCAGGGCCAGACGATAGGTGAAGGCAATGTCGCTATAGGGCTGGCTGATCTCGTCGCCCCACGGGAGCACGAGGCAGCGTTTGCCGCTCAACCGATCGATCCGGTCCTGGTGCCGGTTCGGACAAGTCAACACCGCAAAGGGGATACCGGCATCGGCAAGTTTCTGCATGACGGCAAGGGCCGCATCGATATGGCCCCGGCGGGTGGCGTGCACCACGACAAAGCGCTCCGGGGACCAATGGACCGGGTCCGTTTTCAGGATGTCATCATAAGCATACCATTGCCCGACGGCGTACCAACTGGCCTCCTCAAGTTTAAGGGCGATTTCCTTTCCGGTGCCGGCCGCCGCTTGGGCGCTGACCGCCACGATACCATCGGCATCGGCGATGGCCGCCGCGATCTGTTTTGAAAAGGCGATGACGTCTGCGTCGTGGATAAGCCTTTCGATCCTATCGGGCAGGTCGTTCAGTCGGCTGATTGCCTGGGCGGGACGCTCCGCTTTTTCTCTTTCCGCGCCAATCCAGGCCCCCAGCAAATTGAGGCCCAGCAGCATACAGAGGGTGCTTTTGATACCGGCGATGGTGACTTCTTCACCGCTGTAAATCGGCATCACGCCCGCCGACTTTCCGGTGGCCAGGGCCATGTCGGCAAAGCATTTTTCAGTGACGCCGATCATGAGCGTATCTTCCCGGAGCAAGCGCTGGGCCAGTTGGACCATCTCGGCCGTGGTGGACGACCAACTCAGCATGATGACCAGATCCTGCTGGTTGAGGAAACGCCGCTTGGGATTCTCGATATCGCCGGGCCGCATGGCGTCGATGGCGATATCCGGTATCAGAGGCGCCAGAAAGGTGCGGGCGACGACGGCCATGTGAAACGCGCTGCCGGTTCCGATGAGAATCAGCCGCCGCAGCCCTTCCAGACGGCGGCCGAAGCGGCGACGCAGGATTCGATGATTCAAATCGATGGCCGGCCGTCCCTCGGCCGTCTCGGGGCCGTAAACATCCAGAATATACCGGAAACGTTCCGGAACTTCGTTGAGATGGGTTTCGTGAAACGACGTGTCGACGTCTTTGCGAACGGTGATCGGATCGAGCCGGGTTTCGAAAGCCTCGACATCCGGCAGGGGATGGCCGTCAAAATCGCTGATGGCAACGGTGCGGCGCACGGTGCCGCCTTCCAGGCCGGTTTGGATGAGGGCGAAGATTTCTTCACCGTCCAGGGGATAGACCTCGACCGCAAACGGTTCGAGCAGGCGGGCACGCTCTTCGGCAAAGGCGGCTTGGGAGGAACGCAGCGTGGATCTTGAGGCCCCTTGCCCGTTCAATTCGGCCACGGCCGCGGCCTGACGTTTTTTCAATGCGTCCAGCGCATTGATCGTTTCTTCGACCAGCACCTGGGGAAATAGGCCCAGGGCGGCGTTAATATCGGAGACCACCATGAAATCGTCGTTCTCCAGGCGGCGGACGATGAACACGGGCCGGTTGTGGCTCGCCACGTAAAGCCGCTGGGGGGACACCAGGCTAACCCCGATCACCGCGATCTGTCCGCCGTTCTGCACGATCTGCTGGACGGCGGCGACAAAGGCCATCTGGTCCAGATCAGCCGATGCGCGTCCCCGCACCCGATGGTAGACCCTGAAATCGATGGACTGGCTGCAGATGGCGATGTCGGCCATGTCCTTTTCAACCTGCTGCCGCACGATGTCGCTGCGGCGTTGTTCGGCTTGCAACTGATCGTAGAAGTGTCCCCACAGCAAGACGGCGTACTCGGCGGAATTGTCGCTGCGCAGACGATAACCGCCGGGGTTTTCGAGAAAGGTGCGCAGCCGCGCCTCCACGCGACTGTCAAACTGCCCATTCAAGGCCAGCGCCCGCTGGCGTTGGGCATCCATGAACGGATGGGCATTGGCGGCCGTGACGGCCGACTGCATGGCCCACCGGCCGTGGCCGATAATGGGTGTGGCCAGATAGCGCAGCAACTGCGGGTCGGTCTGGCCGGGCACGACCGCTTTGGAGGTCATCAGGGCCTGGCGCTCCATTTCCTCGGTCGCGGCCGGGAAAAAAAATTCTCGCTGGAGATAGGCCAGGGCCGCTGCTCCGGCCCATCCATAGACATTCAAAGCCTTTTCCGCCGTGTATAGGCTGCGCCAGTCGACCCGGTGCGGCCGTTGGGACGGCAGCCACATCATGTCCAGCACACGATCGAGTTCTTCGATGAGGTTGGGTTCGCTGGTAATACGGCTGAGCAGGGCGGCGTCGAGCAGACGAAACAGGCAGCAGACGCCATCTCGATTAAAGTCCGCCGGAATTCTTATCCCGGTTTCGATCAGGCACTGCCAGAGTTCCTTGCGGGCATTGGGGGGCTTGGGGAATTGGGGCGGTGTGCGGCGGCGCAGCCGTTTGACCCGGGCACCTGCCCGCGTGGTCTCAAAGAGGTCGTCGAACTCGGCCAGGATCTCCTCATCGGAAGTACTCACATCACCGGATTGCCGGCGGCGGTCGATGGCGTCGGCCAGTGCACTGCGGATGAGTGTTTGGATCACCAGCGGCGAAAGGTCAAAGCCGTTAATCAACTTGTGGATCAGGGCCGACAGGTTCCCACGGGACCGGATGCGATATTCGCTTTGAAATAACGCCTCGCCCGCACATCCCGGGGAAAGACGTGGCGGCGTCTCGGTCTCCAAATTGACCAGCGCATCGAAATCCGGAGCCGCCGTCTGTGATTCAGCGGGTTGATGGGCGAATCCCTCAAAATGCAGGAGACGCTGCTGCTGGCGTTTCAGGTCGCTTTCGTCCACCTTGGGGGTCAGCACACGGCGCAACAGGGTTTCGGGATGGGTGTAAACCGTTTCATCCCGGAGGGCATCGAGGAGTTGCACGACGGAGCCCAGCGAGCGGCGCAGCCGGATGGGTTCACGGTCGTCACCGAACAACCCGATACCGGTACTGTCCGGTGCCCGGTAGATGATGGCCGACATGCCTGTTAGAATACGCGTGAGATGATTACCGGCGCCGCCGAAATAAGCCACGATACCGCACATGATGCCCTCACTTACCCCAACATCAACCGCTCAACGCGTTTTTTGACATAGCCTGATCAGGGTCCGGGCTTCAGATTGACTGTCGAAATGCCAGATCACGGATACCAGCTCGCGGCATGGCCTAACACCCAGCACCGGTTCGACGAGCCAGCGGAATTTGGCCTCCAGCTCTGCGTCCGTGGGCAGGGTGTCCGGCGGCTCCCACAAGGCTTCGATCCGGCCGGAATGAAAGGTCTGACCATGCGTGGTTTCCACGACCACTTCGGCCGGGGCCTTGGCCGGGAATTCGGCATCGAATTCGGGGGCCACCTCGGTGGAGACCCGGTCCACGAGGGAGAGCAATTCAGGCGCGTGCAGGCGCGGCGGCAGTACCTGCACGGGGCCCACCTCACCGTCCAAAAGGGCGGCCGCCACCGGGAAGGCCAGGCTATACTGGGCCTCCTCGGTGTCGCGCGGATGATCATTGGGCAGACGCGCGGCCGCCTCGAAGGTGCGCACGCGGATGTGTTTGATCTCCTCCGGTGCCAGCCGTTGATCACGGGCGATCTTGAGCGCCCCGGCCACGGCCGGCTGTCCCCAGCGGCAGGCGGCATAGGGTTTGAAATAGAGATTGAGGATCTCCCACTGTTGCCCGAGGCTGTGCATCACGGCCGCATCCGGCGCGTCGTCGAAGAGCGATTGGATGCCGGTGAACCCGTCCCGGGCCATCAAGGCCGACAGCACCGCCACCATGCAACCCCAACCGATGCTGTCTTTTCCCATATTAGGCGTGTCGATGCCCTTCATCATGGGGGCGATGGGTGCATGGTACTCGGCCGCCCCCATGGCGTGAAAGATCTGCTTTGCATCAAGACCCATCAGTCGGCCCGCAGCGGCGGCTCCGGCGATGGCCCCCCAACTGCCGGAAGCGTGGTAGGTCTCATACGTGGCGTGACGAATGATGCCGGCCCGGGTGCCCAGCTCGTAGGCGATGACCAGAGCGGATAGGAATTCCTCTCCAGAGCAACCACCGGCCAGTTCGGTGGCCGCCAGAATGGGCGGGAGGGCGCAGGCGCCGGGATGCCCCTTGGTGGGCCGGTAGCCGTCGTCGATATCCAGGGCATTGCCGGCAAAACCGTTGGCCAGGGCTGCCCCGGCCGCCGAAGCGCGCTCGCCGGAAACCATGATGGTGGCCTGGTCGCCGCTAAACTGTTCCCGTGCGGTCTTGCGCATGATGTCGGCGACCGGGGTCTGTGATCCGGCGATCAGCGCCCCCAGGGTGTCCAGCAGGCAGCGTTTGACCTGGTGCTGGACCTCTACCGGAAGGTCTCCCCAAAGCGTGTTCAGGGTAAAATCGATTGTATGGTCAGTCAGGGAAGCCATCTGGTTAATCCCTTTTTACTTTTCGCGATAGAATCGTATCCAAGCGGCTCGGGGCGATGTAGCGCTATGTTGCCGGCTGTGACGTTAGTCTTGATCTAAACCCTCCACCTCTGGAGGAGGACCCGGAGAGGTTTTACCGATCCTGGGTATTATTTTATTGATAGGTTTGTTCATTTTCTTTCACGGGAAAGAAAACGAACCAAAAGAAACCGCCCGTGTCCCGCTTACTCCTGCGCGTCGCCCAACCGGTCGTTGAAGCGGCGCCTCATGCCGCCATGCGGCGTTGCCCAGCCCGCTCGGGTGCTCACAATCGGTCGATTGCTGCGCGCCTCGCTTCACTGGCCGCCTTGCCTGACAGCATGACGCTTGCTTCATCGACCGGTTGAAACGAGCGGCACGCGCGGAAACTCGCTTCGCTCAGACAGGTCCGCGCGCTGATTCCGCCCGCCGTGTCGATGCTCGGCGCGGGACAAAGGGTAAAAACCTGAAACCCCAACTGATTGATACGCCCCCTCAGGGGGCTACCTGATGTCTACCGCTCTGCAGGAGAAGCTTTACTTGTCCGCGCGCGCGAACCGTTCAT
>JASJED010000274.1 GCA_030065585.1 Desulfobacterales bacterium
GTCGGGATCCCGGTAGGGGGAGTAGATGTTGGGACTCTTGATCAGTCCAGCCAGGGCGGCCGCCTCCCCCAGGCTCAGGGCTTCGGGGGCTTTGCCGAAATAGAAGTCGGCGGCCTCGCCGATACCGTTTACCGAGACCGAACCGTTTTGACCCCAGTAAATTTCGTTGAGGTACATTTCCAGGATGTCGTTTTTGGCGTAGCGCCACTCGATCACCAGAGCCAGCAGGACTTCTTTCAGCTTGCGGCGCAGGGTGCGCTCGGGGGTCAGGAAAAAATTCTTGGCCAGCTGCTGGGTGATGGTAGATCCCCCCTGACGCACGGCCAGATGGCGCAAATTGGTAATAAACGCTCGCGCGATGCCCCGCAGGTCGAGACCGTGATGGGTATAAAAACGGCCGTCCTCGGCCGCCAGGACGGCATGAATCAAATGCGGCGGTAGCTGGTCGACTGCCACCAGTATGCGTTTCTCCCGCTCGGGCCCGAAAAAAAGGGCCAACTCCTCGGGCTCCAGGACCAGCACGGGCAAGCGCTCCGCTCCCCCGGTCAGCGGCTCGATCGCCGCAATCCGGCCGCCTTGCATGCGCAGACGCACCGGAAATCCGGAACGGTGTTGATCCGGGATCTGCAAATCGTGTAGGTATATTTCGATGCCATCGCCCCGGGCCCGCATTTCACCGGCACGGCGCGGCCGATGATCGACCGGCCGGTAGGCCAGCCGGTGGAGCTTGCGCAGCAGCGCCGGGCGGTTCATGGCCAGACCGGGGTAAATCAAAGTGACGTCGGAATAGACGCGTGAGGGAATGCTCCAGCGACGCCCGGCAAAGCGCTCCTCCACCTGACGATAGAGGGCCCGGCCGTAAAGTCCCAATCCGACGGCACCCAGCAGCACCAGGACGAACAGCAACGCCGCAATGCGGCGAAACGCGCTATGGTAAACAAGGCGTCTTAGCATGTGGACGATGATGCCTTCCGACAGTAAGGCGCCTCCCGCAGAGCGGGAAGCTTCAGGTTGCCCAACTTAACCTTTACCCCGCTGCATTGCAACAAAACCGCCTGCCTGGGCGGAAACGACTGAAAGGCCTCCGTGAAAATGGCACCGCGCGATCCCCACCACCGCCGCGCCGTCTGGGCTTGGGCGCTTTACGACTGGGCCAATTCGGCCTTTGCCACCACCGTGATGGCCGGTTTCTTCCCGATTTTCTTCAAGCAGTTCTGGAGCTACGGCGCCGACGTCAACCTCAGCACGGCCCGTCTGGGGCTGGGTAATGCCCTGGCCGGACTGCTGGTGGCCCTGGCCGCACCTGTTCTGGGTGCCATCGCCGACCGGGGTGCGGCCCGCAAGACCTTCCTGGCCCGCTTCGCGGCCTTGGGGGTCATCAGCACGGCCCTGCTTTTCTTCGTCGGTCAAGGGCAGTGGATCGGGGCGATCCTGGTCTATACGGTCGCCATCGTGGGTTTCTCCGGGGCCAATGTCTTCTACGACGCCCTCCTGCCCCACGTGGCGCCCCGGGACCAGCTCGAACGGGTCTCGGCCTTCGGTTTTGCCGCCGGTTATCTGGGCGGCGGCCTGTTGTTTCTAATCAATGTGGTCATGCTCCTCAAACCGGCGTTTTTCGGGCTGCCGGACGAAGCGGCGGCCGTGCGCTGGTCGTTCTTGACCGTGGCCGTCTGGTGGGGCGGATTCAGCCTGCTGTCCTTTTGCGGTTTCTCCGAACCGCCGATCCAGGCGGATCGTTTGTCGCCGGGCGAAAGCATTCGTTTCGGCCTGGTCCGATTGATGACCACCCTGAAGCAGGTCCGCCATTACAAGCCGGTTTTCCTCTTTCTGCTGGCCTACTGGTTTTATATCGACGGGGTCGACACCATTATCCGCATGGCGGTGGACTACGGGCTTTCCCTGGGATTTGATACCAAGGATCTGATTACGGCCCTGCTGATGGTGCAGTTCATCGGATTTCCGGCGGCCCTCCTGTTCGGACGCCTGGGGGAGGCCTGGGGGGTGCGGCGCAGCATTTATCTGGCCCTGGTCATCTATCTGGGCATCACCCTCTGGGGCGCCTTCATGCAGCAGCGCTGGGAGTTTTTCGGCCTGGCCGCCGCCGTCGGATTGGTCCAGGGCGGTATCCAGGCCCTCAGCCGATCCTACTTTGCCTCCCTGGTGCCCACGGCGCGTTCGGCCGAATTTTTCGGGCTCTACAACATGATGGGCAAATTTGCCGTCATTATCGGACCGGCCATGATGGGGGTCGTGGGGCTCGGCGCCCGACGCCTGCTACTCGAATTCGGCGCGGCCTACCTGACGCCGCAGGCCGCCGCCCAACTGGCGACACGCATCAGCATGGCCTCGGTGGCTTCCTTATTCGTAATCGGCGGGTGTTTTTTCTTCCTGGCCAATCGGGCGCTGACCCGCCAGTCATCCGCAAGCCCCGGCAGCGCGCCTGACGAGGCGCTGTAACGCCAGGGCCCGGTCGGTAAACAGCCAGTCGATTCCCCGCGCCATCTCACGGAAGAGACACCCCCGCGAATTGACGAATCCCGTTCCGATGCGCCGCCCCCGACGGTGCAGGGCCGCAATCCGGCGCCGCCCGATCAGGCTGTAATGACCGGTCAGCCCACCATAACCGTGCGCGGCGACGGCCCGGGCCGCCGCGCGGACATTCAGGCCGGCAATCGGCAGACAGGCCCGCCGCGGCAGCGCCTCGACGGTGGCCAGCAGGGGCAGGGACATGCTCATAATGTGAAAATCGCGCGCGGGTTCGAGGGGAGTGAGGGCTTCGGCCAGCGAGCGGTTGATCCGGTCCGGCCGGTTTTGGCTGGCGTCCTTAACCTCGATCATCAGGTGCAGATGCCGCCCGTAGCGCGCCACGACGGTATCCAGCGTGGGAATCAAGGGGCAGACCCGGCGAAGATCAGGCCAGGTCATGTCTTCGATTGGCGTATCCACGCCGAAAAGGCGTCGGCCATCGGGATCGTGATGCACGATCGCCGTGTGATCGCGGGTCCAACGGACATCGCATTCCAGGCCCCAGATCCCGGCGGCACAGGTGGCATCGAATGCCTCGAGGGTATTTTCCAAGACGTGCTGGTTGTCGTAGACCCCCCGGTGGGCCACGATACGGACCTGGGGCCACGCTTCCGGTGGGGGTGGGGTGATGGGGGCGCGGGCGGTGACGGCATCGGCCGCGCGCATCAGCCAGCTCTCCAGCCGGGCCATACCGTGAGACCGGGGCCGCTTGGGCGCTGGATAACCGTCAGATCGCATGACGTTTTTCAACGGCCTGCTAATTGACCACCAGCACCGATGTTTCCTTGGCCAGTTGGATCACTTTCTGGGACGTGCTGCCCAGAAAAAAATCGCGAATGCCGGCAACCCCACGCTTGCCTAATACGATCAGGTTGAATCCCAGATCGGCCTCGCGCACGATATCGTGCGCCACGCTCTTGCGTTTGACCTCGGTCCTGATCTGAATCAGGGAATCATCCCACCCGGCCTCAACCAGCATCGCCTTGGCGCGCAGGCAGGCTTCCTGGATGAGATTGCGCTTCTTGTCCTCCAACTGGCAGAAACTGGATTGCTGGGCCTTGAAAAACGGGGTCAACTCGGGGCTGTTCATGTCGCACAGCCCGGCCGTGTCCGCCACCACGCTAAAGAGCGTAACGGCGTTATCCGGACGAAAATGGGTTGCCACGTAGGATACGGCGCGGATCGCGTTTTCCGAATCATCCATGGCGATCATGATTCTCTCGGCCATCGGCTTCTCCTTTGGTTGGGTTGTCGTGGAGGCGGGAAGTTTCTGCGCATCGGCCGCCTCTCTAAATAATGGTCGCTTCAAGCGGCTCTGGCAAGTCGATGGTGCGATAAGAGCGCCGCCATGGCCTTCGCAGGCGACGGTCAATGCCGCTTAGTCGGGGAGATCCTCGGTCAAATCGTCATCCCCCCAGGCCATGTGACCGGCATTCGCGTCGTCCGGCGGGAGGGTCATGACCTGAATCTGGGGGCGCTGCCGGCGCTGAAAGATCAGCACCCGGTCGGGGTTCTGCTGGTAGAGATTGCGCGACAGCCGGGCAGGTAGAATCGTGGTCTCCGTGATGTGGACGGTCGGCGCCCCGTAGCGCTGCAGGAATTCACTGACCGCGTCCGCACAGAAGAACGCCATCGCGTCGGTGGAAAAGTCAATTTGCGGGTCGGAGACGATTTCGGCGCCGGCCAGCAGAACATGGTGCATCCGCCACGCCTCGGCGTCCGGCAGACGCCACTCGAAAATCTCGATCAGGGCGTCGCTTTGCGCCCAGCGAAAGGGGAGATAGGTCGGAATGTCCGGCGCCCCGTCGATGATCAGATCATTGATGCGTTGAAGCTGCGGTTCTTTGCGCCCATAGGCGCCGCCCGGGTCCCAGAAAATCACCGGGCGTTGGGAAGCCACCAGGCGGAGGGCGACGTGGTTGGGCCACAAGGCGAAATAAGCGATGATCACCTGCAGGCGGGGTGCGGCGGGATCGGCCGTCAGCAGTTCGGCCTCCGCCATCTGGTGCGGCCAGTCTGTGGGCATGTACGGGGCCGGGCGGTGGAAACAGCCCCACGTCGCCACAATCGTTAGAAGCAACCCAATGATCCATGCTCTCGAAGACAATCTGATCCTCGCGACCGGTTGATGACGGGTGCGCTGCAAACGTAATCCAGACGGCGGCCGCTAAGGTTAGATGACGACACGCCGGTTCGCTGGCATTTTGGCAAATGGCCGACAGGGCCTATTCTTGATGGTTTCGTAAAAAGTCACGAATCAGACGGTCTCGAAAAAACTTCGAGAGACGGCATGAGAGGCCCGAGGAATGAAGCGTACTTGAGGTACGCTGACTGACGAGGGCTGAATCGTAACACCGCTATCGGACTTTTTACGAGACTGTCATTCTTCACCGGCCGAAACCCCCATGCTAAAATCAATGGGCACGTTGACCCCGCGCTGGCCCAGTTCGCGGTCGATCATCATCAAGCCTTGGGGATTGCCGTCGTTCAAGCGAAGCTGGTCGATGATTTCGTTGTCGTTTTCCTCCTCTTCGACCTGCTCGGTGACATACCACTGCAGAAAAATGCGGGTGGCGTGGTCTTTTTCTTCGATGGCCAGATCCATCAGATTGTTGATGGATTGTGTCACCATCTGTTCGTGCGCCAGCGTTTTGGTGAACATATCCAGGGTCGAGCCGAATTCGGCCGGGGGCTGGTCAATCGACTGCAGGGTAACCTTACCGCCCTGACTGTGGATGTATTCGTAGAGCTTCATGGCATGGAACATTTCCTCATGGTACTGCGCCATAAACCATTTGGCGAAGCCCTTGAGGCCCATGTCGTCACACTGGGAGGACATGGCCATGTAGAGAAAGGCGGAATACATTTCCTTGTTGACCTGTTCGTTGAGGGCGGCGTTCATCTTGTCGCTGATCATTGTGGCAAATCTCCTTCAAGGTTGGTAGAAAAACCGGCGTGGGATGGTCAAGCCATCGACGCCGGAGCCGGCATAAACGCCTATATAGTTACCATCGACCCCCGGGGCGTCAATCGGGGGGGGCAGCATGCCCCGGCGTTGGGGTCGCCAAGCGCCGGGCGGAAAACCCGCATCCGGGGCCGACGCCACGGAGATCTACAGAATACGCGGCTCCGGTTCGAGATCCAGACCAAAGCTCGCTTGGACCGACGCGCGAATGGCTCGGGCCAGGTATAGAATGTCCTTTCCGCGGGCCCCGCCGTAATTCACCAGCACCAGGGCCTGATGGGGGTAGACGCCGCAGGCGCCTGCCCGCTTGCCTTTCCAGCCGCATTGTTCGATCAGCCAGCCGGCGGCGATCTTGGCCTGGCCGCCGGCCATGGGATAATAGGGCATCGCGGGATGGGCATCCAACAGATCGGCCAGTTGCGGCGCGGATACCACCGGGTTCTTGAAAAAGCTGCCGGCATTGCCCAGTTCGGCCGGGTCAGG
>JASJED010000050.1 GCA_030065585.1 Desulfobacterales bacterium
GCGATCCCACCCAAATGCACCAGGTCCTGATGAATCTGGGCACCAATGCCGGTCATGCCATGCGCGAGCGGGGCGGCACCCTCACGATCGAGCTCGCCGAGGTTGCCGACGCGGCGGCCTGGCGCCGCCATCATCCGGAACTGACCGCTGAAGCCTATGTGCGCCTGACGGTCAGCGATTCCGGAAGCGGGATTCCCGCCGCGATCATCGACCGGATCTTCGATCCTTTTTTCACCACCAAGGAACTCACCGAGGGCACGGGCATGGGGCTGGCCGTGGTCCACGGCATCGTCACGAGCCATAAAGGTCTGATAACGGTCACCAGTCGCCCCGAAACAGGCACCACGTTCACGATCCTGCTCCCGCAGATCGTAGCCCCGATGCAAAATCGGCGTCCGTCGGTGGGTGATCTCCCAACCGGCCGGGAGCACATCCTGTTTGTGGACGACGAGGCCGCGCTCGTCGATATGAGCACCCAGCTCTTGGAACGACTGGGCTATCGCGTGACGGCCCGTACCAGCAGCCGGGAGGCCCTTGCCAAGTTCAGCGCCGCACCGCAGGATGTGGACCTGGTGATCACGGATATGACCATGCCCCAGTTGACCGGCAAGGAGTTGGCCGCGGCAATGCTGCAAATCCGGCCCGATTTGCCCATCATTCTATGCACCGGTTTTAGCGAGATCATCACCGAGGAGGCGGCCCAACAGGTCGGCATCAAGGCCTTTACCCTGAAACCGATCATCATGAAAGAACTCGCCGAGACGATTCGCCGGGTCCTTGACCAGGACGGCTGACCCAACCCCGGGCCCGCGGGCCAATCCCCGTTAACCGCGCTTGCCCCTCCGGCGGCAGGGGTATTATATTTTGACAGCGTGAACCTTTTTCCTCGAGGCCGTGCCGCGTTCGCGCCACGTTGCCGACCGTGGCGCGTCCCTGAGGTCCACATCCCCAAGGAGGTCGTCATGAAAACTTTCGACCCCGTTCAGGCCATCACCCGGGTGCGCCGCGAGTTTGGCGAGCACGGCGGCGTGTGCCCCTCGATTTCACGCTCTTCGACTTTCACGGTCATGGCGCCGGAGACCATGCCCGAGATCTTTCAGGGACTGCGCAGCCCCGACAAAGGCGGCTGTTATCTCTACAGCCGCCATTTCAACCCCACGATCGACGTGCTGGCCCGCTACCTGGCCGCCATGGAAGGCACGGAATACGCCGTGTGCACGGCCAGCGGCATGGCCGCCATTGCCTGCACCCTGCTCCAAATCTGCAGCCAGGGAGATCATATCGTCGCCAGTCACACCGTTTACGGGGGCACCCACGCCCTCCTGGAAGACCTGCTCCCGGAGCTGGGCGTCACGACCAGCTTCGTGACGCCGGACGATCCGGCGGCCTTCCGAGCCGCCCTGCGCCCCACCACCAAAGTGCTCTATACGGAAACCATCGGCAATCCGACCCTGAAAGTGGCCGATATCCCCGCCCTGGCCCGAATTGCCAAGGAGCACGGTCTGCAACTGGTGGTCGACAACACCTTCACCCCCATGATTGTTTCGCCGGCCGTTCTGGGGGCCGACGTGGTGGTCTATTCGATGACCAAATTCATCAACGGCGCCAGCGACCTGCTGGCCGGCGCCATCTGCGCCCGCCGCAGCTTCGTGCACGACCTCATGAACCTCCACACCGGCCGCATGATGCTCCTGGGGCCCAGCATGGATCCCCGGGCGGCGTTCGATATCATCCAGCGTCTGCCCCACCTGGCGGTACGCCTTCGGGAGCACGGCCGCCGGGCGCTCGCCGTTGCCCAACATTTGACCGCCCTGGGGCTGAAGGTCACCTATCCGGGACTGCCGAATTTTCCCCAACGCACCCTGTTCCGGGCACTTCGCAATGAGGGTTTGGGAGACGGCGGAATATTGGCGGTCGACTGCGGCACCCCGGCCAAAGCCGACCAGCTGATGGACCGGCTCCAGAATGTCGAACGCTTTGGTTTCATGGCGGTATCATTAGGCTATTTCGACACGCTGATGTCATGCTCCGGGGCCACGACATCCTCCGAGATCGCACCCGCGGATCAGGCCGCCATGGGGCTCTCCCCGGGGTTGTTGCGCCTCTCGGTGGGGATTACGGGCCGGCTGCAGGAGCGTCTGGCGCAGCTCGACCGGGCGGTGCGGGCCGTCGGCCTGGCCGTTTGAAAGCGCGGCCCGCTCAGTCGTGCGCTTCCGTATCAGGCCGTGTCTCGGCGGGCCGGGCGGTTAGGGCCGCGAGCGCCTGACACAGGTGCGGATAGGAGGTCGGGGTGGCCGCAAAACGAATGGGACCGATACGGCCGCGCTTAATCGCGACGTGCGCCTCCGGCGGGGGGGATTCGTCGGGGAACAGTTTGATCTGCAAGCTAAACCTCTCGCGTTTCGCTAAATTCCGCCATAATCGTCACGGGTCGCACAGGAACCGGCCGACCGCTCCCGTGTCTAACAGGCTGTTAAACCGTTATTAACGCATACCTAAAAATAATGCCACGGCCATCTAACCTCGGGCCCGGGCCCCAATCGTTGCGCACATAACGAACAGTCCGCGTGGCGAAGCAACACTATTGTCATTTAACGATTCGGAAGTTGACAATTATGTTCGCGGCCCCCGGTCGCTTCCCTAGTCGTCCCGCCCCCTTGAACCGGTCGTCAATTATATGACGATTTTCCCCGACGACCGTCCGCGCGGCGGACTCAGCGCCGACCCCATGAGCAGGGCTATTTAACGCGATATCGCGGCTTTTACGCCGCTCCCCAGGTCGACAGCCCATGTGGCCACGAATATCTGAAATAATCGGCATACGTTTTGCATTAGCACTTGGCCAATGACTATCCCCAAAGGAGATTGGCGGCCAACATGATCATCCCCATCAATCAAGAGGAAACGAACCTGGAAGTCTTAGCCCGTATCGCCAAGGCGACGGCGCGCAAATTCGACTGCTCTTTAGATATTGATTTCAGCAACGGCAATCGACACATTGAATTTATCGGCGACGAGACCAATAAAAACCTGATCGCCGCCGAAATCGAACATATTTTCAGGGCCGAACGCAAATCGGAATAGGTCCGGTTAAACGAACACGGCGGCACCTGGAGCACACCCAACCACCCCGGCGCACAGAGGCGTTAACCGGCGGGGCGGCGAACAACCGGACGGTGCGACAAATTACGGGTTAGCGAAGATCCTTGCGTTATTGCGCCGTCTCCTGAAAGGCTTATTATTAAATCAGCTTTGGGCATGGGCGCGCGACCGTAAACGACCTCACGATATTACTTCCCAGCGTTACCTCGACCTCCCCCGCTTCCGCGCGCGAAAAGCCATGCCGACGAAATCGGCCGTGCCGAATATTCACTCCCGGAGGTACCCAAATGGCCCCAGCCGCGCAACAGACGCTTCTCCACCACATCGCCGCCTACAAAGAGGGGCGGCGCCGGTATGAAAATGCCTTCAATGCCATTGCCCGCATGATCCTGGAAAAGGACATCGAAAAAGTGGTGGTCAACGGCAAGACGACCTACGACTTCGGCATATTTCGCGAAGGCGCCAAGCCGGTCATCGGCATGTATGATGAAATCAACAGTTTCGTCTCCTATGTCAAGGATGCCGCCGAGAATGGCTCATCTAAGGAGATGGCCTATGTCCTGGTGGGCGAGCCCGGCAACGGCAAAACCTATTTCGTCGAATACCTCTGCGCCTGCTATCGTGAGTTCCTGAGCCAGCCTGAAAACCGGCGCTTTACCTTCCGCTTCCGGCATCTCGACCGGCTGGGCACTTACGGGCGCATCAACTGGGTCGAATCCCAGACCTATGAAGACCCCATGGTGCTGGCCATGAACCTGAACGAAAGCGTTGCGGCCAACCGCGCCTTCCTGCAGGAAAAGGGCGGAATGGAAGCCGCGGCTGTCGACGCCCTGTATCGCGAATACCGTCCCCTGGGCGCCTGCAGCGAATACATCTGGAACGACATCCGCCAGCATTGCGACGGCGATCTGGAGCAAATGCTCGATCATGTCGAGGTGATCCCGGTGCCCATGTCCGAAAGCCTTGGCACGTTGACCGGCAAGTACCCGGCCAAGGACAAGATCACCTCGTCGGCCGTCGACCTGCTGGGCGAGGAGTCGATCCAGCGGCTGCTGCATATCAGCGACACCAACAACCCCTACCGCTTCGACCTGCGGCGCGGGGCGCTGGCCCGGGTGGCGGGCGGCGGCATCCATTTCTGCGACGAACTCTTCAAGAATAAAAAGGATCTGATCCAGGTCTATCTGGGGGTCATCCAGAACCGCAATATCGAGATGGACGGATTCAAATGGCCGATCGACTCGCTGATCATCGCCACCAGCAACAATTCCGAATTCAACCGCTTCCTGGCCGAAAAGGAGGAAGCGCCCATCGTCGACCGCTGTCGCATCACCTATGTGTCCCACAATACCAACTACAAGCTGCAGGATAACCTCACGCGCTATGCCATCGGCAGCGAGACCCGCACGACCCTGACCCGCGAAGACCTGCACCAGGATCCCAATCTCAACTACGCCGCCTCGGTGGCCGTGGTCCTGACCCGGCTGCCCAAATCCGAAAAGCTGACCCCGGTTGAAACCCTCAAACTGGCCGCCGGCGAGATCGCCGGGGAAAAGAGCATCAAGACCCTGGCCGAGGTCATCGACACCCTCAACCAGGAGCCGGACATCGTCAAGCGTTTCGGGCAGAAGGGCCTGGGACAGCGCAACCTGGGACGCACGATTCAATTGCTGACCGAAAGCTCGGAGACCAACGAGGGGCGCTGCATGTTTGCCTACGATGCCTACCGGGCCATGGAGCGCGTCATTCTGGATTACGTGCCCGAGGCCAACGACCGCGCCAAATACCTGGAGGATCTCAAGATCGCCAAGGGACTCTTCCGCGAACGGATCATGACCGAAATGTTCAACGCCTATATGGACGAGCCCCATGCCATCCGCAAGGACGTGATGAACTATGTCAACATGATCATCGGGATCGATGCCGAGAACCTGGGCCCCGACCGCATGTGGAAATATAAGGATCCCCAGACCGGTGAGCTCAAGGCACTCAAGATCGACGAGCGCTACATTCACAGTGTCGAAGAACGGCTGGGTTTGAAAACCGACGAGCAGCGCGAATCCTTCCGCACCTCGGTGCGCAAGATTTACGGCCAGAAGATCTCCGTGGACCCGGACTACGATTTCATGGACAACCTGGAGCTGGTCAAGGCCGTCACGGACGTACGGCTCAAATCGGACATCGCCGGGGCCGGCAGCCTGGTGGGGGCCCTGGCCAACCGCACCAACGAGGAGAACCAGAAGCTCTACGATCGCATGATCGACACCATGCTCAACAAGCTGTACTACTGCCACACCTGCGCCCAAAAGACGATCGAGTACTTCTGTACCCAGGAAGACGAGAACTAATCGATGGCGCCTGACACAGATCAAACCGCGCGGACCGAACGGCTTCGGCGGGAGGAGCGCGAAGGCCCCCAGCAGCACCATCTGCCGCCGCGGGAGCAGGCGCGCGTGGGTCGGCAGCCCCCCGACGTGTACAGCTTAAACGACCTCGATGTCCTGCAGGGCATCCCTCCGGCCACGCCCCCCTACACCACCTGCCTGCAATCCATCGATGAACTTCTGGCGCGCGACCGGCAGCGCGCCAAGGACGGTTTTCCGCGCAAGATCCGCGTGGGCCGCATGATCAAACCCGGTACCCGCGGCAAGGAAAAAGTCGTCGTGGTGCCCACCACGGTGGAAGAAAAGCTGATTCACGACCAGGTGCGCGATCCCCAGGAAGAAGAGCAGACCTCCGGCGGATCGGGCGAAGGCGAACCTGGTGAGGTCATCGGCGAGCAGCCGGTGCGCCCCTCGGGGGCTGGCAGCGGGCCCGGCCAGGGCGAGGGCGGTGAGCACGAAGTCGAATCGAGCGCTTACGATCTGGGGCGCGTACTGACCGAGCAGTTCGAACTGCCCAACCTCAAGGACAAGGGCAAAAAACGCTCGATGACGCGTTACACCTACCAACTGACCGATCGTCATCCCGGCCAGGGACAGCTCCTCGACAAAAAAGCCACCCTGCGCCGGATCGTCGAAACCAACATCCACCTGGGCAACCTGCCCGACCCGGACCGCATCGACCCCAGCGCCTTTCTGATCTCACCGCGCGATAAGATCTACCGCGTGCTCTCACCCGAAAAGGACTTCGAGTCCCAGGCCCTGGTCTTTTTCCTGCGCGACTATTCCGGGTCGATGGAGGGCAAGCCCACGGAAATCGTCGTGACCCAGCACGTTTTGATCTACAGCTGGCTGCTCTACCAGTACGCGCGCCAGGTGGAGACCCGCTTCATCCTGCACGACACCGAAGCCCGGGAAGTGGAGGACTTCTACACCTACTACAATTCCAGCGTGGCCGGGGGCACCCAGGTATCGTCGGCCTTCCGTCTGGTGAACGAGATCGTGACCGCCGAAAATCTGGCGCGCGACTATAATATCTACGTCTTCCACGGCACCGACGGGGACGATTGGGATACCACCGGAGCCAAGACGATCCCCGAACTGGAGACCATGCTGGGATACGCCAGCCGCGTCGGTTTTTCGGTGGTCGAACGCAGCCTGTCCATGACACGCGGCTCCGAGGTTTCCCGTTACCTGAAACAATCCGGCCTGCTGGAAGCCAAACCGGATCTGCTGCGCATGGACGTGCTTAACGAAGATGCCGACGAAACCCGCCTGATCGAGGGCATCCGCAGCCTGATCTCGGAGTAGCCCGGAGCACCTGACCCGCCTCGCGTCAGCGACCCGGGGGAATGGATACAAACCAAACGCCAATGGAACTGATCGACCAGCATACCAAGAGCATCATGGAGGGCTGCAAGGAGCGGGCCCGCGATGCTGGACTGTGCTTCGAGGACGAAACCCTGGAGTATATCGTCACCAACCGCGACCTTTTAGAGCTTTCGCCCAAGCTGATGATCCCCAACCTCTACGACTACTGGGTCCACGATGTGGAGGTCCTCAAGGAGAAGGGCAAATACGAGCTTTACCCCAGCAATCCCTACGAAACCGTGATCAATACGCGGCCGGCCATTTCCTATTACAACGACAACAACCCGGACTGGCTGAACGTGATGATTTTCTACCACGTGCTGGCCCACATCGACATGTTTCAGAACAATATCTTTTTTCGCCACACCTGGGATTACGATTTCAACGGCCAGGCCCTGTCGGACAAACGCGTGATCGCACGCCTGCGCTCCGAGAAGGGGCGCTGGGTCGACTATATTATCGAGTTTGCCCGGGGCATCGACAACCTGGTCGGCTTCCACGACACCCTGGCGCGCATGCCGGACGGCGGCCGTACGACGACCACCAGCAAACTCGATTACTATTTCGACATCTTTCTGCAGCAGCACAGCGCCTTTAAAATCAGCCATTACATCGCCGAGGTCGAACGCTACAACCAATGCCGCCGACAGAATCCCCAGACGGCCGAAGACGCCTTCTTTGCCGAAATCGAACGCCAGCATCCCGAATTTCAGGCGCTCTATCAGAAATACGCCGAACGCGGGCCGGAGCGGTCGCTCGACCCGATCGAGCACATCATGAAGCATTCGCCCTTTTTGAACCGTGAGGCCCACCAGTGGATGAAGACGGTGATCCAGGTCGTACGCCTGACCTCGCTCTTCTTCCAGCCCCAGATCCGCACCAAGATTCTGCACGAGGGCTGGGCCAGTTACTGGCACGAGAAGATGTTCATGCAGGACGATCGCATTCAGGGCCACGAAGTGGAATACGCCCGGGTCAATGCCGGCGTCACCGCCCTGCCGCGGGTGGGCATGAACCCCTACGCCCTGGGCATGCGCCTTTTCCAGCATATCGAAGAAATGGCCGCCAAAGGCAAACGCAGCTTTGCCTACCAGCGCATCCGCGACGCACGCCGCCGCGCGCGCTATGATCAACAAACCGGTGCCGGCCAGGCCTTTATTTTCGACGTGCGCACCCACTACTGCGATTTCATGTTTATCAACCAGTTCATCGACCAGGAATTTGTCGACCGCCATCGCCTGTTCGTGGCCGGCAAACGGCTCAACCGCCAGCGCATGACCTGGGAATACTACGTCCAGAGCCGCGATGCCGAGCGTTACCGTCAAATGGTTGTCGACAGCCTCTATCACCCCCCGCACGTTACGGTCGATCCACAGCGCAATGAAAATGGGCGTTTGTATCTGATCCACCATTTTGAAGGCAAACCCTTGGTGCGCGACTTCATCGCCAACACGCTGCTGGGCGTCGAGTATCTATGGGGACACCCGGTCTGCCTGGAGACCAGTGAGCTGGTCCCGACGAGCCCCAAAGAGGAAGCCCAACCGCAGGTCGCCCCCACCGGCCAACTGCCCGAAGCGCCCCGGCAGCCGGCCGGCGAATGGCGCCGCGTGCGCTATACGATGGAGAAACGCCAGTTGTCGCGTGAAATTATCGATTAGCAGGACAAGCCCTCATGGAAAACGTCAAACACGCCATGGACAACCTCGACCGCTCGATCAAAGAACGCGGTCAGCCACCGCCAATGCCCTTCGAGGCCTTCCTGGAGATTCTGCTCGCGCATCCCCAGGGCGTGATGCGCAATGTCTTCCAGGTCTTCCACGACATGATCAAGAATTACGTGGCCGAAGGGCGGGACGAATATCCAGACGACCCCGAATCGATCCATTTCGTGGCCTACGACTGCACCCGCTTGTTCGTGGAGGGCTCCGATCACCCCTTCTTTGCCGACCGCCTGTTCGCCAACCGCATCATCAACCTGGCCGAATCCATGAAGCGCGGGGCCCAGCAGAACAAGATCTACATCTTCGACGGCCCGCCGGGATGCGGTAAGAGCACGTTTCTCAACAATCTCTTGATGCGCTTCGAAGAGTACTGCAATACTCTTGAAGGCACCCGCTATGAAGCCGTGTGGCGCATCGACCGGCAGGCCTTGGGGCCCGCGGGCGGCCCGGACACGATTCCCTTCTTCCAGCAGATGTTTACCTTGATGGAGCGCTCGTCGGCGGAAAACG
The DNA here is from genome assembly GCA_030065585.1 of Desulfobacterales bacterium. Taxonomy (GTDB): domain Bacteria; phylum Desulfobacterota; class Desulfobacteria; order Desulfobacterales; family UBA5852; genus JABZFP01. The sequence goes on from JASJED010000050.1 coordinate 9,086, forward strand.
AACCCCCGGGCGACGAGCCGGCGAATGCCGACGCCGAACGGCATGACCATCGCCACAGCCCGCAGCAAGTCGCCGCTTCCATCCTGGGCAACAACGAGATCATTGAAATCCCCTGCCCCAGCCACGACCACCCGATCCTCATGATCCCCAAGCATTACCGCCGCCCGTTTTTCGACGATCTGTTCGCCAACGATCGCTTCAAGTGGCAGCTCTTCACGGATAAGGAATACGACTGGGTCTTCCGCGAAGTGTCCTGCACGATCTGTGCTTCCATCTATCAGGTGCTGCTCAACCGGCTCAAAAGCCCCCTCAAGGTTTTCAACATGCTCTATGCGCGCCCCTACCGTTTCAAACGCCGCCTGGGCCAGGGCATCAGCGTCTTCAATCCCGGGGATCGCCCCGGCAAACAGCAGGTTCTGAGCAACCCCATGCTGCAGGAGCAGCTCAACCGGGTGCTCAAGGACAGCAACCAGGTCAAGTACATCTTCTCGCGCTACGCCACCACCAACAACGGCATCTACGCTTTGATGGACATCAAGTCGCACAATATCGAGCGTCTGATCGAACTGCACAACATCATCAGCGAAGGCGTCCACAAGGTCGACGACATCGAAGAAAACGTCAACTCGCTGCTGCTGGCGCTGATGAACCCCGAGGACAAGAAAAACATCCAAGATTTTCAGTCCTTCTCGGATCGGATCGAATACATCAAAATCCCTTACATCCTCGATCTCAACACCGAAATTGCCATCTACCGCAATATCTTCGGCCGTCAGATCGACGACGGATTTTTACCCCGCGTGCTTCACAATTTTGCGCGGGTGGTGATTTCCTCACGGCTGAACACGCGCTCCGAGGCGCTCCTCGAGTGGATCGGCCAGTCCGGCAAGTACCGCCGCTTCTGCGACGAAAACCTTCAGCTGCTCAAAATGGAAATCTACACGGGCCATATCCCCGACTGGCTGTTGGAGGAAGACCGCAAGCGTTTCACGGCCCAGCGGCGGCGCAAGATCATCGGGGAGTCGGAAAAGGAAGGCAACCGCGGTCTATCGGGGCGGGACTCGATCAAGATCTTCAACCAGTTTTACTCCTCGTTCGCCCGCCAGGATAAATTGATTACGATGGCCGATCTGTGCAAATTTTTCGAGAAGATCCGCAAAGACCTGCTGGATCTGATCCCCACCGGGTTTCTGGACTCGCTTTTGCGCAACTACAACTACACCGTGCTCCAGGAGGTCAAGGAATCCCTGTTCTACTACAACCGTGAACAGATCAACCGCGATCTGCTCAATTACCTGTTTGCCATCAATTTCGAAATCGGTTCGGTGGAAACCTCGACCCACACCGGGGACCGCCTCGAAATCTCCGAGGCGTTCCTCACCGACCTCGAAAACCGGATCCTCGGAAACGGCATCGCCGAATCCGACCGCCATACCTTTCGGGCCGACACCCAGAAGGAATACACCACGCGCACCCTGACCCAGGAAATCATGATCGAGGGCATTCCCATCATCGAAACCAAACTCTTCCAGGGCATTCACGAACGCTACGCCTTCAACCTCAAGGCCAAAGCCCTGGACCCCTTCCTGGACAACGAGAACTTCCGCCAGGGCATCAAAGACTACAACACCCCGGGCTTTCGCACCTACGACAAGAAAATCCGCGAGGACGTCACTTTCCTGATCGGCAACCTGGGCACCAAGTACCACTACACCGAAAAAGGCGCGCAGGAAGTCTGCATCTACGTCATCGACAACGATCTGGCGCGCAAATTCGGCCAAACCGAATAGCGCCCTAACCTCATGGCCACCGTCCCGTCCATCGCTGGTAAATCTCGGGTGCACGCCCATTTGGCGACGATTCTGGCGATTGGCTGGATGGCCCTCTTGGCGCTCCCCAGCGCCCGCTGGGCTGTTAGCGCTGAAATCGTCGCCACCGACGGCAACCTGGTGCGCGAGCACACGGGCGTGATCTACGACACGGACACGGGCCTTGAATGGTATCCCGGTCCGGACCGGGCAATGACCTGGCAGCAAGCCCGTGACTGGGTTGCAGCACTCGCGACTTTGGGCGGCGGCTGGCGCATGCCCGCGCGCCACGAGTTGGATGCGCTTCACCGCATCGGCGACGGCGTCCGCAATCTGACGCCCCTGGTGCCCCATACCGGCTATTGGGTCTGGGCCGGACCATCCGCAGATAGGTCCGCCCGCTGGCTCTATGGCTTGGGCTACGGCGGCGAGGGCTGGAGCGGCCAGGCGCCGGCTGACGGCGGCCGGGCCATTGCGGTGCGAATCCGGCAAAAGTATCCTTAAACAAAAATTGGAATCCGACCTGGCCTTACCCTGGCACAGGCCAACCACTGATCGAAGTCATTTTCAAATCTATGGTTAGCAGACCGTCTTGCGACCAAATCCATTTAGCAAGCGGCCATCGATGGCAATTAGACCCAAAAACACCAGCCCCATTTCGGCAAAGGCGTTCCATTCCAGGCGTTCACCCAGCACGAAGTACCCCAGCAAAATGGCGCTGATGGGGATCAAAAATGTGACTAGCAGGATATTCGTGGCCCCGGCCGTGGCCAGAACCCGGAAATAGATGCTTTATTTTACCGCAAGATTCGGGTGGTCAGGACGGCCTGAAACTCTTATCGTAGGAGCCAAACCAAATAAAGGGAGAAGGCTATGCAGGGGCACGCCGCATTATCACCATCCGACGACTACCGGCGCATCGGAAAAGCGATTCAATTCATCGAAGATCATTTCCAAGACCAACCGACCCTGGATCAAATCGCCGCCAGCGTGCATTTGAGCCGTTACCATTTCGATCGGGTCTTCAAGCGCTGGGCGGGCATCAGCCCGAAGCAATTCCTGCAGTTTCTGACCCTTGAATATACCAAACAGCAGTTGGCCGAATCGCGAAGTCTTCTGGATACGTCTCTGGAGGCGGGTCTTTCCGGGCCCAGTCGCCTGCATGATCTGTTCGTGACCTTCGAGGCCATGAGCCCGGGGGAATTCAAAAAGCAGGGTCGCGGGCTTACCATCACCTATGGATTCTGCCCGTCACCCTTTGGCGAATGCCTGCTGGCCGTCACGCCGCGCGGCATCTGCCATCTGGGGTTTGTCGACGCCAATTGCAGGTCCGAGGCCTGCGAGGCTCTCTTCCAGATGTGGCCCGAGGCCACTTTCCACGAAGCCTCCGCCCAAGTTGCGCCGATCGCCCGCAAGATCTTCCAACCCACACCGCGTGAAAACCCGCGGCCGTTCAACCTGCATCTCAAGGGCACCAATTTTCAAATCAATGTCTGGAAGGCGCTCGTGCACATCCCGGCGGGGCGGGTGGTCAGCTACCAGGATATTGCGGCCCTGATCGGACACCCCAAGGCCTTCCGGGCCGCGGCCAATGCCATCGCCGTCAATCCCGTGGCCTTTCTAATCCCCTGCCACCGCGTGATCGCCAAATCGGGGAAGATCCATCGCTATCGCTGGGGGGCCGTGCGCAAGAGGGCCATCATTGGATGGGAGGCTGCCAAACGGGCCGGTTAGCGGCGCGTGTCAGGTGGCGGGCTTCAGGGGGTGTATGGCGATCACCATCATTCTGACGCAAAGGCCGTTTAGAACTCGACCGATGCGCTCATAGATGGTAAAGCGCTTTCCGTGGGTCGCCTGGGGATCACCGCGGCGGCGGGAGCAACCTCGAGTTTCTTAATCGACCTGAACCGTGACGGCGTGCTCCCTGACCCCGTTGTTCCCATAGCCCAGCACATTCCAGGTGGCCTCCATCGGCTGTTGATTGCCGGAACGGTCCGTGGCCCGGGCCATCAGGGTGTATTCCCCCGGGTCCTTAACCTCCCAGATGAATTGCCACTGCCGCCAGGCAAACGGTTCGTCGGGCCCGATAAATTCTACGGGGTGCCAGGTGCGCCCGTCGTCGACCGAGACCGTCACCCCGGTCACCGGCTGTTCGCCGGCATAGGCCGCCCCGAGCACGGTAATCTGTCCGGTCGTCAGGGTTTCGCCCCCCAACGGCTGGGTAATGATCGATTTGAGCTGCACAGCGGTGACCACCTCACCGCTGTGGGGTTCTTGCCCCTTTTGAAACACGCGATAGACACGGTCCATGAAGAAACCCTCTTGGGGCTTATCGAGGACGGTGATCTTATGCAGCCATTTGATGCAATTGGCACCGGTCCACCCCAGGGCCAACGATCGCATGGGAAAGCCGTGCTTGAGCGGCAGCGGCTCGCCGTTCATTTCGTAGGCCAGCAGCGTGGAGGCCATGGCTTTCTCAAGCGGGATACTGCGGACAAACTGAATAGCGGCGGATCCCAGGGGCTTGTCCAGGCCTTCGAAGGCCACATGCCGGGCCTCGGGTTTGAGCCCGCAGTCTTCCAGCAGATCTCTGAGCCAGATGCCGCCCCACACGGCATTGCCGACACCGCCGATGGTCCAGGGGTTGCCGGGAGCCTTGCGCGCCAGCAGTGAACGGCTGTTTCCGGAACACTCCATGGTGTTGGCCACGATCGCCCGGGGCCGACGGCGCACGGCGTCATAATCCAGGACCAGGGGTTTATGGACTTCGCCGCCGACCGTTAGCCGCCAGTCTTCCAGCGGAAAAGGGTCCTCGGGAATCTGTCCCTGATTGCGGTCGAAGAAAACCTTGTTGGCCGTGATCCAGGAGCGCAGGGCTTCCACCGGCGTCTCGGCGTTCAGGGGCTTTTCAGACATGATGCGCATGGATTTTTTCACGGCAGGTCCTTTCGATATTCAGGTTGGCGGCCAGGTCACGCATTGAAGCGATCAGTCGCGGGGCAAGCCCCGCCGCGAAGAGGCGGTTTGGGCTTTGTGGCCGTTGACCCATGGCCGGGTCATACGATCCCCCGGGCCAACGGTCGCTGCCGACCTTTCCGGTCTCTCAGGCCGCGGGCAGATCGTCATGCGGGCTTAACAGCGGCGGCTTGGTAACCACCGTTTCCGGGTACTTCAGACCCGAGCCGGTATTGAGCAGCACGACACGCTCCTCCGGTTTGATCCACCCGCTTTGGGCCAGTTCAACGGCCGCACTGAGCGTGGCGGCGCCCTCCGGGCAGACGAAGGTGCCTTCCCGGGAGGCCATCAGGGCTTCGGCCTCCAGGATCGCGCTGTCCTCCACCGCCACGGCGCAGCCGTCGGTCTTGTAGATCGCCTCCAGGACCAGGAAATCGCCCAGCGCCTTGGGTACGGTGATGCCGAAGGCCAGGGTGGCGGCGTTCTCCCAGAATTCGGATTCATTCTTGTTCTGCTTCCAGGCCTCGATGATGGGGGCACAGCCCGTGGACTGCACGGCCACCAGGCGCGGAAACTTCCCGCTGATCCAGCCCATGGTTTCGAGTTCCTTAAGCGCCTTGTAGATCCCGATAATGCCCACCCCGCCGCCGGTCGGGTAGAGGATCACGTCGGGAAGCTGCCAGCCGAACTGCTCGGCGATCTCGAGCCCCATGGTCTTCTTGCCTTCGATGCGGTAGGGCTCCTTGAGGGTGGAGGCATCGAACCAGCCGTGTTCGGCCACGCCGCGGGCCACGATCTTGCCCGCATCGCTGATCAGCCCGTCGACGAGGTAAAGCGCCGCCCCGCTGATGGCGCACTCCCCGCGTGGGATGGGCGGCGCATCTTGGGGCATCACAATAATGGCCTTGATGCCGGCGGCCGCGCAATAGACCGCCCAGGCCGCTCCGGCGTTGCCGTTGGTCGGCATGGCCAGGGCCTCGATCCCCAGTTCCTTGGCG
>JASJED010000275.1 GCA_030065585.1 Desulfobacterales bacterium
ATCTATCTTGTAACGCATCACAGTAGGGCGTCTAAATACAACGGGACTTTGAGTGGAATGTTTCTCTTTATGTTACGGTATACGACCAAAGTGTGCTGGTGTCGTGCAATCCTGTGGGATCGTCAACATCTTGGGGGCACGATCAGATACCAACGGCAACAAGTTATAAGCCCACCTGCTTTCGATTTCCAAAATTTTTTGAAGCTCGTCTTCATTGAGGCCAGAAGATTTCAGGTTGTGGCATTAAAAAGCCAGCACGGTTTTGCCCAAGTCCCCTTTTAGATCCTTTATCGCCTTAATGGCGTCAGCCGTCATTCTTGTCGCGATACTGCAAAGCATACCTGCTTTTATTCCGAAATTGCTTGTAATTTGTATTATTGGATACTTTATTGACGGCCGTCGGTTATTCAATATCAGAAGATTCGGGGTACATCGATGGCGCGTACCTCTCAATTGCTAAAGGCGTTCGGTACGGCTTGATCAGCACCATTCAAGTTGAATGCGACAATATTCAAACAAGGCCTGCGGGGAATAAAGGCCCTCGCTGAATCGTGTTCACAGACGGCGCAAAAGTTTGCGGAAAATTGAGAAATGGGAATCGGTCCTGTACAAGGGCGGATTTAGGATGTTAAAAATTCCAATGGAAACCCTGCGGCCTGCCCAAAACGGAGTTTCCGGCATACTCTGTGCCAAAAATGGGGGCCAAAGGCACTAAAAAGGTTTCCTGGAACAGAACGGCAATGACGACCCCAAAAGCAAAAAAGTTGGCGAAGCATCTTCGTAACGTCGGCCCCAAATTGGCCGCAAGGTTAATTGCGGCACGGATCGATACCCCGGCCAAGCTGAGGCAGCTGGGCGCCAAGAAGGCCTTTGAGCGCATGTATGCCGACGGCGATGCCTATGGTGATTTCAACGCTGCCTACCTGTACGCCCTGGAAGGTGCGATCCGCGATTGTGATTGGCTGGAAATCCCCGATAGCGTCAAACAGGATTTCAAAAAATACGCGCACGCGCTTCAGGAGCAGAAGATAAAACGAGAAGGATAGCGATGCGAGGTGCCGGGGCAGATCCTTTCGTCCAACCACACCGAGAGAGGCGAATGAACCATCTCCAACAGCTCAAAGATATACTCCAGCAGGTCGGCCCGAAGAAGGTCTGGCGCCCGGTCTATGCTCCCGGAAACCGAAAACTGGCCGACGGTATCGGGGATCAAGAAGATGGTCTCCCCTTAGACTTGTCCCTAATCGATTTTAGTGGCAAAACCGTCGCGGATCTCGGATGTAATTTCGGATACTACACATTTATGGCCCAACAAGCCGGTGCCAAGCACGTTACCGGGATTGATAAGGACCAGCGGATCATTCAGGGGTGCCGGATCCTGAAGGCAATGTTGGGCATCGAAGATGTTTCGTTTTTCGCTACGGATATTGTCAAATCCGACGGTCTCGGCACCTTCGATACGGGAATGATGATTGACTTTATCGGCAAAATATTCGTGATCAGCGGTGCGTTCACGGCCTATTTGGACGTTCTCGAAAGGCTGTCGCGCAAGGAGATGATTCTTTCGATACGCCCCGCCTATCATGTGAAAAAGCATTTAGGCGGCGACTATAAGGGGCTTTCGCAAAAATACCCGGGCGACTGTATTCGGAATGATCATTTTTATATGCTCGATTATGTGCTCGCACGCTTTGATCGCGACTGGCAAATGGAGATCATCTCGCCGGCGTCATTCCCGCCGGGAACGAAAAAGGAAACCCTTTACTTCAAGCGTCGCCAATAGCATGTGGAGATGAAATGGAACAAGAATGAAAGTCATCCACCTGAAGGGCAAATATGACCGCACCCAGAAGAAGCGCGGGTATGAAAGAACCTATGAATTTTATGACGAAGGGGGTAACCTGTGTTGGTCTGGTGACGTGTATGGCGAATGCTTGAAAGCACCGACCGTCTATCATTCTTCTGACGGTGCAAGGCAAAACTTCAGGATGACGGCCAAGGGGAAATTGCTTAACGCGACTTATTATCTCGATGACGCCCAGGGGACGCGATTTGCGACGCTGACCCGCAAAGGCGTGGGGTTCCGCTGGAAAGTCCTTGGCGAACACAACCAGGATATGGGGCGATTCATCGATCCGGCCAGCCGCAAGGAGGCTTTTTTGCGTGAGTTGTTCAGCGCCCTGCCGGACGGCTATGCCCTGATATCCGGAAACGATCTGATCGCCACGGTTCAAAATGAAGCCTTAGCCCCTCAAATTCGGCTGCCGCGCAGAAACATCATCGGCACAATGCTGGAGAAAGTCTTTAAACCCCATGGGTTGACCCTGCGGCTGGCGCCACCTTATTGGTCCACCTGGGATCCACGAATTCTTATAGCCGGAATGACCCTGCTGCAGGTGCACGACATTACGGGTGTGAGGCGGCAATGAAAAAGATCGGCTGGTCGTTGACGATCGACATTCAACCCGCGGCAAGCGGCTCTGGCCGCGACCCAAATCCGCCTTGCGGGCCACGAGGTGTTCATGTCCCAAACCGCATTGATGATCATCGATGTTCAAAAGGGGCTCGATGATCCGTCCTGGGGGCGACGCAACAATCCCGGCGCTGAATCCAATATCGCTCGGCTGCTTGCGGCTTGGCGCCAACGGAGACAGCCGGTTATCCATATCCGGCATTGTTCCGTGGCGCCCAACTCGCCCCTGCGGCCGGAACTGCCGGGCAACGCCTTCAAGGCGGAGGCGCAGCCGCTGCCCGGCGAGAAGCAATTCAGCAAATCGGTCAACAGTGCCTTTATCGGCACCGGGCTCGCGCAATACCTCGAGGCGCAGGGCATTTCCAATCTGGTCATGGTCGGTTTGACCACGGACCACTGCGTGTCGACCTCGGCGCGGATGGCGGCAAATCTAGGGTTCGTTGTCACATTGATCGCGGATGCGACGGCCACCTTCGAGCGTGAAGGTCCTGATGGCGTGCTGTATTCGGCCGAAGACATCCACAATATCAGCCTGGCGAGCTTGAGTGGTGAATTCTGCAAGGTGCGATCGACCGAGGCGGTGCTGTCGGAATTGGCATGACATCCGTGCCGCCAGCCTGGATGCAGCGCCGTTTGCCGCGCATCTTCCGAGGGGGGCGCAATGAAAACACTCCGATATCTTGGTTCGCTAACGTTTGTGCTCGGTCTCTTCACGGCTGTTTTTGCGGGGATTCCCTGGTATGTGGTCGTCGCCGAAGATCCCGTCGTGCCCGGGTGGCTGAGGCTCGCCGTCTTCGGCCTCCTGGGGGGCATCCTGGTGGTGCTGCTCGCGTTGGCGCTGGAGCAGCGGGCGCGCGGGGCATCCGTTGATGCACCCCTGCCGGATGAGCCTGGGCATACGATCCTGCTGCAAAACACCGATGTCCTGCCGGGGCGCGAAATCGCAGAGACGATCGGGCTGGTTCAGGGCCACACCGTGTTTGCCATCTGGTTGGGCCAGGATCTCTCGGCCATCGTTCGTCTGATCCTGGGCGGTGAATTGACCGAATACACCGAGATGATGGGCCGCGCACGGTCCATCGCCACCGCGCGGATGACGGCCCAGGCGGCCGAAATGGGCGCCGATGCCGTTATCAACGTTCGCTATATGACAACGAGCGTCGTTGGCAGCGCCGCTGAATTGTTGGTTTACGGCACCGCCGTCAAACTCGGCTGACCAGGCAGCGGTCCCTGCGGCCCCTTCCCGGCACGCTGGTTAGCCCGGTTTGATTGGCAGGGCAATTTTTTCGGCTTGTGATATGACATCTGCAGGCCGACCATTGGAAATGGGCCCGGCAACGATGATGGCCATGGATAACATCAGGGCAGCGCGGCAGAAAAAACTGGTCCTTGCGGGTTACGTCATGCAGATCGTCGTCATGCTGATAACGTTCGGCATGCCGTTGATGATCATCGTGCCGATCATCTATCTGATCATCATTCGCCGATTCATATCGATCGATTGGCTCTGCCGGCATATCCGCTGGCAACTGGTGACCGTGGGGGGCGGTCTTGTCATTCTCCTGATCGCCATGTTGTTCCTATCGGTCGGGTTGAGCGAGATCAACCGACAGACGACGTTGATGGGGATCGTTTCCCAGTGGATCGCGATCGGGCTCTTCATCTGTCTGCCCCCCTGGCTGGTTTATCGTATTGTACGCGGTTTGATCTTCTACGGCCGGGAGGAAGGCATGACCCATTTATGGCCATAGGGTCATGCCCGTTGCAGGGATTACAGCAATGGCCGGAAGCGGCCATCGCGTCCGGTAAGTCCTGCTGGCGGTCGAACTACAATCAGGGATAGTTGATCGTGACCACTGAGAAACAGAAGATGCTGGCCGGCGAAATGTACAACGCCGCTGATCCGGAACTCACCGCCGCGCGGGGACATGCCCGTGATCTTTGCCGACGGCTCAACAGCCTTCCGCATAGCGAGCAAATCCAGCGCGAGCGCATTATTCGGGAATTGTTCGGCCATACCGGCGAGGAGATCTGGATCGAAACGCCGTTTTACTGTGACTATGGCGCCAACATCACGCTCGGACGTAAAGTCTTTTTTAATTTCAACTGCGTCGTGCTGGACCCGGCGCCGGTCACCATCGGCAGCAATGTGATGTTCGGGCCTGCCGTGCAGATTTATACGGCCACCCATCCAATCGACCCCATCGCGCGGGGGACCTGGCGCGAATTTGCCCGGCCCGTGGCGATCGGTTCGGACGTCTGGGTCGGCGGCGGGGCGATCATCAACCCCGGCGTAAGCATTGGTTCGCGGTCCGTCATTGGTGCGGGCAGTGTTGTGACGCGCGATATACCTGCGGATGTGTTCGCCGCCGGGAATCCATGCCGGGTCATTCGCCGATTGGACAAACCCGAGCACTTTGCCTGAGCGATAGAAGCGGGGCTGGTTCGGGGGCTACCGGCCGATCCAGGCGGCACCGAAAACGCCGGCCGAATCACCCAGGCGGTGTTTGAGAATCGGGGTCTGGGGGGCGGGATGAAAGGCGTAGCGGCGCACGCGCTCGGCGCCCAGGGTGTAGAGCTCGTCGATGTTGGAAAGCCCGCCGCCCAGCACCACGGCGTCCGGATCCAGGATGGAGATCAGCCCGCCCACACAGCGCCCGAAGTCTTCCAGAAACTCCTCGAAGATTACGCTGCAAGCAGCATCGTCGCGACGGTAGCCTTCCACAATCGCCTCGGGTGAGGCTTTCGCATTGAAGCGTGTTTCATAGGCGGCGGCCAAACCGGGACCGCTGAGCAAAGTTTCCACGCAGCCGCGGTTACCGCACCAGCATCGGCGACCTTCCGGGGCTACGGCCAGGTGCCCCCATTCGCCGGCGATGCCGTGACGGCCGTGGTGTACCCGGCCATCCACGACCAGCCCGCCCCCAACCCCGGTGCCCATGATGATGCCGAAAACGACCCGGTGGCCCTGACCCGCCCCCATACGGCTTTCGGCCGCCGCGAAGCAGTTGGCGTCGTTTTCCATACCCACTGGCCGGCCCAGGCGGGCCTCGATATCCGCCTGCAACCGCTGGTCGATCAGGCTGGTGGCGTTGGCATTATGCACCCGGCCCGTGGCGGCATCGAGGCTGCCGGGAATGCCAATACCGACTGCCGGTGAATGACGGCCGTCCGGTGTGCCCCGCAGAATGGCCGCCGTCAGATCCACGACGGCGGAAAGAATGGCCGCGTAGTCGTCCGCCGTACCCTGCGGGGTAACCACCCGATCGCGGTATTCAAGACGGCCTTCCGGCGTCAGGCGGATGCCCTCGATCTTGCTGCCGCCCAAATCGATCCCGATGCGATAACAGGGGGGCGCATCCGGTTCGAGGAATAGCGGGCCGGGGGGAATTTCAAGTGGGTCCATGGTTTTCCTCGTTATGCCGGACGATTCGCCTGGCCATCCCGGAGCGCCAGATGATACCTTGGAGCGTGCCAGATGACGCACATAGCGGCGTGTTGTGGATCAGCGCGCCCCGCACGACCCC
>JASJED010000276.1 GCA_030065585.1 Desulfobacterales bacterium
TACCCTCCGAGGATTTGTTCGAGGCCTTCACGGCGTTTATGGAAAAGCGTGCGCCGCGTTTCGCCGGCCGCTAGGCAACGCCAATCAAGGCGCCGGGTTCACCTTCTCGAATGCTTACCAGTTCCACATGACCGGATTGTCGTCCAGATGGTCGGTGACCAGGCGACCGATCCGGTCCATGGCCGCCAAGTCCTCCATGGACAACTCAATCCGGGCGGCGGCGGCATTCTGCCGGGCCTGCTCAGCATTGCGCGCCCCGGCAATCGCACAGGTATTGGGCTGGGCCATGACCCAGGCCAGGGCCAACTGGCCCAGGGTGGCTTCGTAGCGCGCCGCGATGGGGGCCAACTGGCGGAGGGCCGTTTGGGCCCGTTCGAGATTCGCGGGCTGGAAGAGACGGTTCTGGGAGCGGTTGTCCGCCCGCTTGAACCGGTGATCCCGGGCGAACTTGCCGGTCAAAAGCCCCTGGGCCATGGGGGAGTAGGCCAGAATCGTCAGGCCGCGCTCCAGGCACAGGGGCCGGGCGTCCTGCTCCACCTGGCGCCAGAAAAGGGAATAGGGCGGCTGCAGGCTGACGATATCACCGTGTTCCAAGGCCTCGGCCAGTTGCGCCCTGGAGAAGTTGGACACACCGATCGCCCGGATCTTGCCCTGTTCCTTAAGCCGGACCAGCGCCTGCATGGTCTCTTCGATCGGCACCCGATCGCTGCCGAAAGCCCCCGAGGGCCAGTGGATCTGGTAGAGATCGATGTAGTCCGTCTTCAGGTTGTCCAGCGAGCGTTCACAGGCGGCCATGACCTGGTCGTAGCGCAATTCGTTGGCGAATACCTTGGTGGCAATCACGAGCCGGTCGCGGTCCTGTCCGACCGCACGGGCCACGATGCGTTCGGAATGCCCGTTGCCGTAAACCGAGGCCGTGTCGATGGCGGTGATGCCGTGATCCAGGGCGCAGCGGATGGCGCGGATCGATTCCTCGTCATCGATATCCGTCCACATCTGACGTCCGGCCTGCCAGGTTCCCATGATAACCGGTGAAATTGTGATCGTGCTGGTTCCCAAACGGCGTGGCGTCATGCTATCCTCCCATTTTTAGATTGACCTTGCGGAGCATTAATTCATATTCACGAGACAGGAGTCAAGCATGCAAGACCCCGTGGCACATTTCTGGACGCTACGTCTGGAAGCGGTCAAAGAAACCCTTGAAAAAAACAATTTCGAGGTTCACATCGCGCCTGATCGGGAGGCCGTCGTGGCATTGGTGGTGGAGCGCCTGCTGCCCGCGATCACTCCGGCCAGTATCTCCTGGGGCGGCTCCAAGACCTTTGTGGACAGCGGTCTCTACGAACGTTTGAAAACGATCGAAGATTTGACGGTGCTGGACACCTTTGATCCGACCCTCACCGACGACGAAAAACAGGAGCGCCGCCGACAAGCCCTGCTGGTGGATCTGTTCGTCACCGGTACCAATGCCATCACAGAAAGCGGTCACCTGGTCAACTTGGACATGATCGGCAACCGGATCGCGGCCCTGACCTTCGGCCCGCGCAACGTCATCGTCCTGGCGGGCCGCAACAAACTGGTGGCCGACTTGGAAAGTGCCTGGGAGCGGATCAAGAGTTACGCCGCCCCGGTCAACACGATGCGTCTGGACAAGAAGACCCCCTGTGCCGCCACGGGGTTTTGCCAGGACTGCAAAAGCCCCCAGCGCATTTGCAATACCTGGACGATAACGGAGAAGGCCTTCCCCAAAGGGCGGGTGAAAATCGTACTGGTCAATGACGATCTGGGTTTCTGATATCCGATGCGCCGTTTCAAGCTCATCGGGGTGGATCTCGGATTCGGGTTTACCAAGGGATTCGACGGGCAGCGGTCGGTCATCGTTCAGTCGGTTCTGTCGGAGCAAGGACGTACGGACGACTCGCCAGGCACCGACCGGCTTGGTCCGGACCGGGGTTTTCACATCACGGCGGATGACGGGGACTTTTTTGTCGGCGACCGCGCCGATTGCGACTGGCGCTCCGCCCGGCATCCGCGCCAACCCGAGCGCCTCTTCGGTGAGTATGGCAAGCGTTTGATCCTGGCGGTCCTGGCGGACTTCACGGAAATGGAACGTCCGCTGCACCTGGTGCTCGGTCTGCCGGTCAGCCATTGGCAGCGCCTCAAGGAAACCTTTGTGGCGCGCCTGGTCGGCTATCATCAGATCCGTTGGCTGCAGCCGGACGGCAGCCGGATTCCTAAAAACATTCATATCCGCAAGATTCACACCCTACCCCACCCCATGGGCACCTACCTCGGCATGCTCATGGACGCCGATGGCCGGATCCGCGACGAGGCCCTCAAGGATCAGAAAGTCGTTTTGGTGGATATCGGCTTTCGCAGCACGAATGTCATCGTCATGGAGCGCATGCGCCTCAGCAACCGCTGCAGCGGCACCATCGATCTGGGCGTCGGTCGCGGCTTGGAAGCCATCGACCGCAAATTGCGTCAGCAATCCGGGTACGCGCCCCGTTTCGACCAACTTTACCAGGCCCTACGGATGGGACACATTCGCGTCGAGGGGCAGACCTACAACCTCGAACGGATACGTGCCGAGGCCTTTGGCCGCCTGGCGGAAGAACTGGCCGCGCGCATCGATCGCATGCTGACCACGGAATGGGACCTGGACCGCCTGGTGCTGACCGGCGGCGGCGCGCGGGAACTGGCGGAACCCATCGGGCCCCTGCTGCCCGGTGCGGTGTCTTTGATCGAAAACCTCCAGGACCTCCGTTTGAATAACGTCCAAGGGCAGTTGCATCTGGCCCGGTCCCGCTGGGGACTTTAGCAAGTTGTCGAATCATTATTACGCTTGGCAATACGGTGTTAAAATCTTCCACAAAGTGCGCATCTATAGCATATAAGCGGTGCGTTTTCGTCGGATTTGGCTTGTCTTGCCGGCGCGCATGACGTTTTTCCACAACCGGTTAGCGTCAGAGAATCGGCGCAGCGACCGCCTCGTCGAAGTGTCAGGGCGGCGCCACGGTTTTCTGTGGCTGAAAGTGATGAGCCCGCATGCCCAAAAAACCTCGGCAAGGTTCGCCATCGGACGAATCCACGCTGGCGGATGACTTCAGATCGGCGCTGCCGCCGATCTTGCTCCTGACGGCGATCTTCTTCTTCAATTTCCTGGCGCGGATCATCATGGCCCCGCTGCTGCCAGAAATCCGTGGCGATTTTCACCTGGACCACAGCGGGGCCGGCCGTTTTTTTCTGCTGCTCTCCTGTGGCTATTTCATGGCCCTGCTGGGCTCCGGATATATGGCCAGCCGGATCGCCCACCGCCGGGTGATCGTTCTATCGTGTGCGGGGACAGGTCTGGCCCTGCTGGGCATCGCCCTGGCGCAGGAGGTCGCCTGGATCTATGCCGGCCTCTTGGGCCTGGGCCTGGCAGCCGGCGTCTATCTTCCTTCGGGGATCGCCTCGATAACCGACCGCGTGCCCGCCCGCCACTGGGGTAAAGCCCTGGCGATCCACGAATTGGCCCCCAATTCCGCCTTTCTGCTGGCGCCCCTGCTGGTGGAAGCCCTCCTGGGTTACCTTAATTGGCGCCATGGCCTAATGCTGCTGGGCGCCGCCACCCTGGTGCTGGCCGGGGTTTTCAGGTGGCGTGGACAAGGGGCCGATTATTGCGGTGAATTGCCCGATCTCCAGGCCATGGCGGCCATGGCCGCCAAGCCCGCCCTGTGGCGGATGATGCTGCTCTTCAGCATCGGCATTGCCGGTACCCTGGGGGTCTATTCGATGCTGCCGCTTTATCTGGTCAGCGAACATGGTTTCGAACGTCAATGGGCCAACAACCTGTTGGCTTGCTCCAGAGTGGGCGCCCTGGGGGCCGCCTGGCTCGGCGGTTGGGCTTCCGACCGCTTCGGTCCAGCTGCCACCATGCGGATCGTTTTTTTGTTTTCCGGCCTGCTGATCGTGGTTTTAGGGGGGACCAGCGGTGCGGCCATGATCGCCGTCGTCTTCGGACAACCCATTCTGGCGGTTTGTTTCTTCCCGGCCGGCTTCAGTATGCTCTCGGCGATCAGTTCGCGAGGCACCCAGAACATCACGATATCCATCACGATCCCCATGGCCTTTTTGATCGGCGGCGGGGGGATGCCGCTTTTTTTAGGCCGGATGGGGGATGCGGGTGCCTTCGGCCCGGCTTTCATGCTGATCGGGGCGGTCACCGTCATGGCGGCGCTGCTAACGGTCGGGCTGCCCCGGAGTTGACACGCTCGGAGGGATTGCCTACATAGAGCCCATCCCTTTCGGAATGGACCCTTAAAAATCAGCTTGCGTCCGCATGCCGGCGCGAGCGATGTCCCCATCTTGTCATGGCCATGGAAAACGAGGAGGTGGCGCTATGTATGTCGGGACTGTCATGCGTACGGATATCAAAACCGTGGCCCCGGAAACCACCCTGGTGGCCGCCCAGGAGATCCTGGAGCAGGAAAAAATCAACCATCTCTTGATCGTGGATCGCAACAACGATTTGATGGGGATCGTCTCGGACCGGGATTTGAAAAAAAGCTGGGCTTCCTCCGCCACCACGCTCAGCAAGAACGAACTGATCTACCTGCTGGACCAGGTTACGGTGGCGGCCATCATGACGCGCAAGACCCTGACCATTAGCCCCGCCACCACGATTGAGCGCGCGGCCCTGTTGATGAACCAGCATCGCATCAACGCCCTGCCCGTTCTGGAAGACGACGAACTGGTCGGCCTCATCACCTCGCGGGATGTCATGGGGGTGCTGCTCGAGGCGGTCGGCATCGAGAAGGACAGCTCGCGGCTCACCGTTCTGGTCAAGGACCGCATTGGGGTCATCGCGGATATCTCACGCAGTCTGCGGGCGGAAGAGATCAACATTCGCAGCCTGTTCACCTGGCCCGAGAAGGCCCATCCGGGGGTCTACCATCTGGTGGTGCGGGTACCGGCCGCCGATGGTGCCAAAGCCGCGGTGTGTTTGGAAAAGGACGGTTTCAAAGTGTTGACCGCCTACACGGGTGATCTAAAGCCGTATCTGCCCGAAGGTTAAGGGAGCGATTGGAGGTCCCCATGACCACCCCATCACTGGTTCCGCGCGTGCTCGTACCCATCGCCGACGGGACGGAGGAGATCGAAGCGGTCTGTATCATCGATGTTCTCAGGCGGGCGGGAATGGATGTCACCGTCGCCTCGGTCGGTGCGCTGCAGATCACCGCCTCGCGCGGGGTTAAAATCGTGGCCGATTGTCTGATCGGCGACTGCCGGGAGGTGCGCTATGATTTGGTGGTGCTGCCCGGCGGCATTCCGGGGGCCGAGAACCTGCGGGATTCAACGGTCCTCACCAAGATCCTCAAGGCGCACCAACAAACCGCTGGCTGGCTTGCGGCGATTTGTGCCGCACCGGCCGTGGTTCTGACCCCGCACGCTCTGCTGGCGGGTTGTCG